>JBKJJJ010000196.1:0-35717 GCA_046598045.1 Candidatus Eiseniibacteriota bacterium | reverse complement strand
GAACCGCGTGGCGATCCGCGTCCGGCGCTTGATCTCCAGGTTCAATCGTTCCATCCCGAAGATCGAGGCCATCACGGACCGGCGGGGTGGTGCTGGCGCGAGAAAGCGAACCGCCCTCTCTACCGACGCTGGACCTCGACGAAGGGGCGAGACTGCTCGCCGACTTCGAACGCGGGTTCGAGTCCGATCTCAACTCAGAACGAATACACCTCCTCCACCGATTGGTGAAGGAGGTGCGCGTGCAATCCCGTGATACGGCTGAAGTTTGGTACGCCTTCCCTCGGCCGCCAACCGGGGTTGGCCGGACCGCACACAGCCACATTTGGCTCGGAGCGTGGTCAGTGTGCGAACCGGGTAATCCGTTCCGGTGGCGCGATCTTCATACTGAGGATGATGCTCGTCTTCCCCATGGTGACATTGCCGCCAGAAGTCGAAAACGGGCCCGAACTGCGACGGTCAGCCACTCGAAGAGGCTTTGTGGATTCGCTCGTACGGGCTCAGCGGTAGAGGCTCTTAAGGCCACCCCAGCTCGTGGACTTAGCGGGCGTCGGCAGCGGGCCGAACTTCTGGATGCGTTGGTTGTATGTGTCCGCCACGTAGATATTGCCGGTGGCATCCACGGCCACACCCAAAGGCTCCGCGAACTGCCCATCTCCGCTGCCACGAGTGCCCCACTGTGTGAGATAGGCGCCGCCGCTCGTAAACGTCTGGATGCGGTTGTTGCCCGAGTCTGCCACGTAGACGATGCCGCTGGCATCCACGGCCACACCGTTCGGATTATTGAACTGCCCGATTCCGCTGCCGAGGGCACCCCACTGGGTGAGGTAGGCCCCGTTGCTGGTGAACTTCTGGAGACGGTGGTTGCCGGCGTCCGTCACGTAGACATCCCCGCTGGCATCCACCGCCACAGCGCGTGGGTACTGGAACTGGCCGTTTCCGTTGCCAAGGGCACCCCACTGGGAAAGGTAGACGCCGTTGCCGGTAAACTTCTCAATGCGCCGGTTCGCTGTGTCCGCCACGTAGACGATGCCGCTGGCATCCACCGCCACGCCGATCGCTCCCCTGAACTGCCCGTCTGCGGTGCCGAAAGTGCCCCACTGGGTGAGGTAGGCACCGCTGCTGGTAAACTTCTCGATGCGGAAGTTATGGAAGTCCGACGTGTACACGTCGCCACTGGCATCCACCGCCACACCGCTCGCTCCATTGAACTGCCCGTCTCCGGTGCCGCGAGTGCCCCACTGGGCGAGGTAAACGCCGCCGCTTGTGAACGTCTGGATGCGGACGTCGAATTCCACCACGTAGATGTTGCCACTGGCACCCACCGCCAAACCGTACGGGGACACGAACTGCCCGTTCCCGGCGCCGTACGTGCCCCACTGCGTGAGGTAGGGCGGGGCCTGCGCTACGGCCACGCCGGGCAGTAGCGCAAGAAGAGCGGGGCCGAGCAGGCGCCAGCGCGTAGCGTGGAATCGCCGTGCCATGGGGGTACCTCCAAGAGTCAGGGACGAAATCACACGGGGCACCAAGTATACCCCAAAGCTACCACCGCACTTGCCCGCGCTACTTCCGGTAGCGGTCCTTCACCTGGCCCCAGGTCTGCGGGGTTGTGGCTGTCGCACCGTCCCAGAAATTGCCAAGGAGAACTGGCGGAGGCGTGCCATCCATGCAACCGGGAGGAGATCCGTAGTAGCCAGCGGCCCGAGCATAGACATCGCGTCTCAGAACTTGATCTCGCGCACCGTGACGCGATCCCCATCGGCGCTCAGACGGTAGAAGTACAGGCCCGCCCTGGCCCTGCGACCGGTCGTGTCGTAGCCGTTCCACTTGAATTCCCCCGGGCCGGCGGGCAGCGCCCCATTGAACACGGTCGCGATGAGCCGCCCGGCAACGTCGAACACTTCGAGCCGGGCACGCGCGGCATGCGGGAGCGCGAAACGCAGGACGGTCGCGTCCCCGCGAGACGCCGGATTCCCGGATGCGAGCACGAGGGATAGGCGGGCGGCGGACAAACCTGCCGTTCCAGTGGGTAGCGACGTGCCTTCCGCGGCCACTCCGTGCACCTCATCCGCCCGCACCGGCCGGCCGTTCGAACGCACGGCGGAGGCGAAGGCATCCGTGCCCTGTGCGGGCACGCCGCGCGCGGACCACGCCGCGAGTTCACCCCCGTTGCCGTCCGGCACGACCGCAGGCAGGAACACGATCGAGGCGGGTGCGATCAACGTCTGCCCGCCGGTCGGCCACGCGGGATCGAACTGGCCGGACACCATCACGTGCTGCGCGAACGCAGACTGCGTGCCGTCCGCATGCGCGACAAAGCAAGTCGCGATCGTCCCGCCCTTGCCATCGGCCAGGAGGTTCGTGACGGCTCCGCCGCCCGAGAGCGTGCCGAGCAGGAGGCCGTCGCTCGGCCAGTCGGGGTCGATCGTGCCCGTCGCGGACAGATGCGCGAGATGTCGGCTCACCTGCGCGTACGGGCCCTCCTCCCACGCGACGTAGACGCCGCTTCGCTCGTCGCCGCAGAGGATCGGTTCGAACTGGCTTTCCTGGCCGTGGCTCACGACGCGGCCGGTGTCCGACCATGCCGGATCGATCGAGCCGTCTCCGGGCAAGTGCTGTACGACCACGTGCTGCCGGTCATTGGTCGCCAATGCCCAGGCCGCAATCGCGCCGTGCGCTCCGTCGGGGACCACGGAGAGCGCGTATTGCAGGGTTCCCGTAGCCGAGGACAGCGGGCGTCCGAAGGCCGACCAGCGCGGATCGAGTGTGCCGTCGGCCAGGACGTGCTGGGCCACGAACTGCAGCTGGCCGTGCGGGACGAACTCCCTCCACACGAGGAGCGCTCCGCCTGCCGCGTCGGTCACCGCGACGGCCGAGGTCTGCGGCGGCGAGCCGGGCACTGCGCGGCCACCTGCCGGCCACGCCGGATCGAGCGATCCATCTGCGCGCACGTGCTGCGCGAAGAGTTCGAACACGAGATGGCTGCGCCGATCGAGCCAGCCCGCAATTGCGCCGCCGTGGCCGTCGCTCACCAGAGTGGGCTCGAATTGATCCCCCGCTGCAACCGCGAGCGTCCGCCCGCCGGCAGGCCAGCGTGGATCGAGCGTGCCGTCGGCGCGCAGGTGCTGTGCTTTGACGACGCTGAAGGGGTCGTAGGACATGCCGCCGTCCTGCCATGCGATGATCGCGCCTCCCGCGCCGTCCCCAACCATCGATACGTTGGACTGGCCAAGCGTCACCGACGCGGGGGCGAGGCCATCGGTCGGCCACGCCGGATCGAGCGTGAGGTTGCGGCGCACGTGCTGCGTGAAGATCACCCAGTGCACCCCGTCGCGCCCGTCGAGCCAGGCCACGATCGCACCGCCCCGTCCATCCGGAACCGCGGCGACCACGTTTTGATCGCGGGACAGCGTGCATACCGGCAGGGCGGCGGGGTCACGCGCGGGAGGTGCGGCAGTGCTCGGGCGCGGAGACCACGCCGTGCCGAGCGCAAGCAGGAACAGCAACGTGCAAGAACCGGGCAGATTCACGGCGGCAGCCTTTCGAGTACGACAGGGCGGGACGCAGACAGAGCTTGGCCCTTGGCGGCGAGCATCGTCTGGACCGCGGCCAAGCCATGGAAGGATACTCCCGCGCCCAAGGCGCCGCCAATGGCCCCTCGACCATCCCAGACCGCCTCGCCTTGGGAGCAGAATGCGGAATGGCAGCACCAAGCACGGCATCGCGGGGCCAGACAGCCGGGCCTTCCCTTTTCAGCTTTCTCAGATCGACCCGTGGGTCCGTCGGCAGCTCAATCTGCCCTGGGTACTGGTAGGCGAACAGTCCCGGGCGCCGCGCGAGCGAAGATCCCTACGGCGATGCGGCTCAGTCGAGCGCGACGACCCGCACGTTCCGCACGAACGTACCGCGGCTGAAGCGGACCACGTACACGCCCGCCGCGAGTTTCCGGTTCCCCGCGAGGTTCACGGCATGCGCGCCCGGCCCCAGCACACCGACCGCATGGTGCGCCACCCGCCGTCCGGCGACGTCATAGAGCGCGATTTCGGCCGGCTGCGCGTCGGGCAAGGTGAAGTGTGCCATCATCTCGCCGCGCCGCGCCGGGTTCGGCCACACGCCCTCGAACGCGACGCGCGCGCTCCCCGCCGTGACCCACACCTCACCGCTCGTCACGCCGTCGATCGACAGTCGATAACCGTAGCGCCTGCCGGCGACGACACTGCGATCCTCGTAACGCAGTCGCCCGCTGCCATCGGCGCCGGCATCCCCGAGCGGTTCCCACACGGAGGCGTCCGTGCAGCGTTCGACCGTGGCGTGCGCCTCGTCCGCGTACCACGTGATGGTCACCGCGCCATCACGGTTCTCGACGTCGAAGACCGAGGGCAGCGTCGACGTCGATTGGTCCGTCGGGATCGCGGTGAGGAAGCCGGCGGGCACGAGGCCGGCCGACCAGAAGTGCCCGCCCAGGTAGACGGAGGATCCGTCCGAAACCACCGCGAAGACTTGCGGAAAGACGTCCGGGTTCCACGGCGTGAGCGCTCCGTCGTCCGTGCGCACCGCGGCTGCCCCGCGCCGGGTCGTGCCGCTCACGGTGTTGATCGGACCTCCCGCGAAGACCACTCCGCGGTCCACCTCGAGCCACCTCGGGAGGATGCCGCTCCCCGGGACGCTCCACAGCGTCGTGCCGGACGTGGTGTCGAGCGCTGCGAGGAAGCCAGGGAAGTTGCCGCCCGCGTAGACGCGGTCGCCGACCGCAGCCAGCGCGGACGCGCGGGCGCCCTTCGAAGGGTTCCATGCGAAGAGCTGCCCGCTCGCCGAGTCGATGGCGGCCAGGCTTGCTCGCGGTGTTCCATTCACCGAGCTGAATGTTCCCCCGATGTAGACGCGCCCCGCGAGGGCGGCGATCGAGTACACGTCGGAGCTCGCCATGGGGGCCCACGACGTGACCGCCCCGGTCGTGCCGTCGAGCGCCAGGATGTTCTGGCGTACCTGGCCTCCGGCGCCGCTCAAGATTCCGCCCACGTAGACGGTCGAACCGTGCGCCACGAGGGATCGGACGATGCCATCCACGCTGGGGGTCCAACCCGTCGGATTGCCGGTCGCGGCGTCGACGGCGGCGAAGGCGTTCCGATTGAGGCCTCCGACGTTCAAGAAGTTGCCCGCGGCGTAGATCGTCCCGCCCGACATGGAGAGCTGGTTGACCCAGTCGTCGGCGTTCGGGTTCCACGACGTCACGGCGCCGGTCGAAAGGTCGATCGCGGCCAGGTGGTTGCGCACCAAGCCGCCGATCCCGGTGAAGTAGCCGCCCGCGTAAACGGTGTCCCCCGGGACGATGGCCAGGACGATCCAGTTCACTCCGGAATCCCAAGGGTCGACCGCGCCGGTCACGGCGTCGATCCTCGCCAGGTAGGAGTGATCGAACCCGCCGACCTTGGTGAAGTATCCGCCCGCATAGACCTTGGATCCGGCGGCGGCGAGCGAGGTGACGACCTCGTTCGGACCTGGATTCCACGCGCTGAGCGCACCGCTCACGGCGTCGACCGCCGCGAGCTGCGAGCGCGGCGTCCCGTTGACGTTGAAGAAGTCACCGCCGATGTAGAGAGTGCCGCCGACCTCGGTCATGCACCAGACGGTCTGGTCCGCGGTCGGGGCCCAGGGCCGCACGAGTCCCGCCGTCGTGTCGACGAGCGCGAGGTTCGAGCGCGATGTGCCGCCGATCTCGTTGAAGGCCCCGGCGATGTACATGCCGTCCCCGTCGAGCACGAACGCGCGGGGTTCGCCGAAGGTCGACGGATTCCAAGGCTTGAGCTGGCCGGTGGCGAGGTTGAACGCCGCGAGGCTGCGGCGAGGGGTCGTTCCGATCGAATCGAAGTGACCACCGACGAACAGCATCCCCGCGTTCGACGCCATGGCCGTGATGTCCGAGCCGTTCGGATGGGGGTTCCACGAGGTCGGCGAGGCCGTCGACACGTCGAGAGCCGCGAGATCGTGGCGCGCGACGCCGCCGATCGACTTGAACGTGCCGCCCACGTAGAGCGTTGAGCCGACAAGAACCATGTTCATGACGACGTCGGTCGGGAGACCGACACCGGGATTCCAGCTCGAGACGGTCAGGTCGGAGTTGATGCGCGCGACGGCGTTCCGCGGCTGGCCGCCGACGCTGGTGAACGCTCCGCCGATGAACCAGCCGCCCGCGCCGTCGGGGATCGCGGCCTGGACATTTCCCGCGACCTTCGGGAATCCCGCGAGCGGGGCCCCGCTCGTCCTGTCGAGCGGGACGCCGCCGCCGGACGCGGGCCCGATCCGCGTGAATCCGCCGCCGAGGTAGAGCGTGTTCCCGGAGCGCACCATCGCGTTCACGACGCTGTTCACGACGGGGAAATCGGACCGTGCGACCTGGGCGCCCGCGGGGATGGCGAACATCCACGATGCGATCGACAAGAGGGCGAGCGTGGACCGACGGTTCATCGGGGTTCCTCCAAGCTAAGGGGCCCGGGAATTGTACGCGATCAAGGCGCGCCGGGCCACGAATCCAGCCGCGGCTAGGGCAACAGAACGAGCCGCCCCTCGAAGCTCCTGGCCCTGCCGCCCGTTGGCCTCACTTCTGCGTGATAGAAGTAGACGCCCGCGCGAAGTGTTCGCCCTCTGGTATCGCGGCCATCCCAGTCCACCTGAACATGACCGGCCCCACTCGTGCCCACAAGATGCCGGACCAGACGGCCGGACACCTCGAATACGTCCACCGAAGCTTCGGCTCCAGGTGGAAGCCCCGTGAACACGAGGCGAGTGCCTGTGCTGCCCATGAACGGATTCGGGAGCGCAAGGGCCCGAACTATGGCGGTGTCCACGACACTCGCCACGGTGAAGTGAAACCGGACCGAGCTGCGATTGTGCGGCGAGGTGCCCTGAGCGAGATTGTCCGCCGCCGAGACTCGGATCACATGATTGCCATCGGGCAGTCCGGGAAGCTGGAAGGGCACCGTGCCCCGCGTGTAGGACCCATCGTCGTACTGAAACCGGTCTGTCAGGCTGAGAGACTGCCCATCGTCGATCTCGAGGCGAATCTGATCCACCGGCGACCAGGGTAAGGCGCGGATTCCACTCGGGTCCTCCAGGACGACGCTGAGTGACTCCCGCGGCCCCACGACCGTGCCGCCGCTCGCGAACCGGAGCGCGATGCTCGGGCCCGTGGTGTCGCCGAAGCTTGAAGACCCATTGACGATGCGAACCGCCAAATCGCCGCTTCCGTCGCTCGATCCGTCCTCGACGTAGATCGACGCGCGTGCGCGCGGGCCCGGTACGGAAGACACCGGGACGACGAAGCGCGCGGTGAGCCGCCCGTGATCAACCGGGTAGCGGCCTTCGTAAGCGATGCGGGGATTCGCGATGTAGGTGGCAGTGCCGCCGTAGGAGGATAAGGCGTAGGGAAGGAGAAATGGCGAATCGGTCACATGCACGAATCCCCGTCCCGTGAATCCCGAGAGGAGGGCCGAGGAGGACGGGTCGCGCAGGTCGTGGACCTCTGCCTCGAGCCTGACCCTGCGGCCAAGTGGCAGAGAGTCCCCCAGCGCCGCGCCGGTCTCGTCATCGTAGACCTGGATTCGAACGTCGTGCCGCGGGGTTGCGAGACGCAGGCCGGGGTCTCCAAGGAGGTTATGGCGGTGATCGTTGAACGACTGCATGGTACGGCGCTTCGCGGCGTAAGTCGCCTCCCCGATCGTGCGGGCTCCTCCATCCTCCGGCGGTTCCAGCAGGTACGGATACAGGGCGCGGCCCAGTTCGAAATTGGAGAAGGAGAACGTCGTCACCGTGCCCGCCAGGGTCGCGATGGCGCCGCCATCGGGTCGCTTGACGAGGGCTTCCGCGAGCGAGTTGAACCCAGGAGTGTCGAACGGCCCGACAGCGCTTGCCGCCGCGAAGAAGAACGGCAGCCTGGCGCCGTTGGCCATGGTCGCGACATCGTTGAGCACGAAGGCGCTCTCGTCGGCGAGCTTGAACGGATTGCCGTGCCCGATGTAGTGCCAGAACACGACGCCCTCATTGAGGCGACTGATCACGTCCTGGCGAGCCCCACCCTTTTCGATCCCCTGCGTAAAGGGATACTCAATGAGGCTGACCTTTTCGCGATCGAGCCAGCCGGGCAGGTAACCACGCTCCAGCGAATCCGCCTGCTGGATGTGACCTCCGCCGATGGGGTCCGGCACGTTCCCCTGCTGCAGATCATCGACCACGAAAAGCATGCGGTTGCGCCACGTCCCCAATTCCGGATTCTCGCCGTAAGCGATGACCTTTTGCACCATCGCGTCCGCCTCGGTGGCGTTTGCGGCAGGCAGTCGCCCGACGATCATGTCCGGAGCGCCGATCCGACCTGGCAACGCGGTCGAGTCCGGATCGAGATCGACCAGCCAGTCGTCGCTCGAGTAGACGCCGGCGTCGACTACATGGCCAAACGTCGGGACCTGTTTGCGGGCAAGATCGGGATCACCGAGGTGATACACGTTCTTGTAATCGTAGGTGGCGTCACCCAGCAGGCAGACATAGGAGGGGGCCGGAGACCAGCCACCGCCGCTGAGCGCGTCTCGCAGGAAATTGCGAACCGCGGCGGGGTCCATGCGGCCCCCCGCGTACCAGGCCAGGATGTCCGACATGCGGACCACGGCCGTCGTGGCACCGGCAAAGGGCGGAGCGAGTGCGCGTCGATGGTCTGCGAGACGCTGGGCCTGCGGCTCGAATTCATCCGAGCAGATGACAATGTAGTCTGCGCCGCCAGTCCGAATGCTCCGCACGTCCGCGCGCTCGAGTTGCGGATGCTGGCGCCGGCGCGCGCACGCGGCAAAGTAGAACTTCGAGGCGCCCACATCATGAAAATGAATCGCCTTGCCACTCGTCGTGTCCGCGGAAGTCCAGCCGCTCAATGCACTCGGGCGGAGCGGATCACTCACATCGAGGAGCAGGAACGAGTCGAGCGAGGCATCGCTGAAAGGCGCCAGAGAGTAGGCGATGGGACCCGTCGTATCGGGGCTGGCGAATTCGAGGGAGTCGTCCACGGCCATGAAACGCCGGGGAAATTCGATTTCCCAGAACAGGAATGCAGCTCGATCGCCGAATGGTTGCTGCGAAGAACTGCCGAGCACTCTCATGGTGAGCTGATTGGAGCCATCCGCAAGCCACGTGCCCGTGGTATCGATGTCCTTGTGTACACTTCCGCTCCATGCGAGGGGGGACAGCGTCGTCCCGTTGATGGTGAGTGCGACCTGATGGCCGCCCGAATCCGCAAGCCTTCCCCAGAATCGTGCGCGCAGTCGCGCCGGCTGGTCGGCAACCACGCCCGAGGCATCGCCTGACGCGGTGAAGCTCCCCTGGAAACTACTCACGAGTTTCCAGATCCACTGGTCCCAGATGAGGCCCGGTTCGAACAGGTCATTCACGTACTGGTCGTTCTGCTCGAAGTGGAGGCGCGCCGGGTAGTGCGGGGCAAGCCAGGCGCCCGGCAACTGCGGCGTGACATCGCGTGTGCCCCAGCGCAGTGGCGTACTCAGGCCCTGCCCGTTCCACGTGAGCCAGTACACATTTGTCGTCTCGTACGGATGGTCGAGCCACTCGCGCGGAGCGCTCCCGGCCCCCGGGAATTCATCGCGCCAGCCGGACGCTCCGAGGCCGAAGAACAGGACCCGATCGCTTGGATCGAAGTGGCCGTCGCCACCGTCCTCGACGCGAGTCGCCACCTCGGACAGCCCGCAGCTGTCGCAGGCCGATCCTTCGTCGAGCAGGGGCACTCCTGGCCGAGTGAACAGACGAATCGCGGCGGGATCGATTCCGGCCAGGGAAATCCCCGCCGCCTCCAGGTCCGAGCCCGCGATTTCCTGGATGCCCTTTCGGTCGACGCGGACCCTGATCCACGTCGATGCCACGTCGAACCCGATTGGTCCATTCATTGAAGAGCCTGAGACCCCGTTCATGCGAGCAGGACCAACTCTTCTGGAACCCAAGTCGCCCAGCGGTCGGCGGAACCTGCGGGCGCTCTCGTAGTTGATGAGCAATTCTCTGTAGATCCCCTCGAATGCGGGCTCTTGGACCGGCATCGGCCTCGAGATCGCTTGCCCGACGAATTCCACATGGACGTCGATCTTCGTGGCAACGACCAATCGCCGCGCGGTTGCATCGTACCGCGCCGGTCGCACCTCAATCGCCGCAACGCGCTGGGCGCGTAGTCCGGTCACTGTGCTCACGCGGGCAAGAGGCACATCGAACCCGGTTGACGCCACACGCGAAGCGAGACCGAAGCCCTCGAACCGGCGCTCCTGGATGGAGGAGGCGGACACCGTGACGGCAACTCCCTCCGGAACACCGATCCACACCGTGCGCGTAGGAAGTTGGGCATCGCCCTCGTCGCCCGCCGAGGAACATGCAGAGAGCCAGAGCGCAGTCGTTTCAGGGGTACCGGGGGCGTTCGTCAGGACAGGTTCGCCCGTGGTGACCTCGAAGGTCACCCCGCGAGAGTCTGCCTGTAGAAGTTGAACCCCCGAGTCTGAAGGCGCGGCACTCACGATCGAGGACAAGCAGATCATGCCTGCGAGCAGCATCCCGGCGAGGAAGTAAGTCGGGCTCGTTTTTCGGGCGGGCGTCTCCACGATCACGCACTTT
Organism: Candidatus Eiseniibacteriota bacterium; assembly: GCA_046598045.1. Classification (GTDB taxonomy): domain Bacteria; phylum Eisenbacteria; class RBG-16-71-46; order RBG-16-71-46; family DASYSL01; genus JANPEF01. The sequence goes on along the minus strand of JBKJJJ010000196.1, from coordinate 25,079 downwards.
CCTCCTGACGGTAAGTCAAATTGAGGCAGCGTCCATCCATAGAGGGTGCCAAATGAGTGTGCGACCAAACTACTCCTCGGCGCGACCCGGGTCGAGGGTCTTGAGCGCCAGATCGAGGCCCAGTAGGAGCGCCAAGTGGTGCTCGCGCAGCATGGCGAACGCCTCGCACCGCCCGCGCTCGATCTCGACGGGGTGGAGAGACTGCTCGCCGACTTCCAGCGCGAGTTCGAGTCCCTTCTCAACCCAGAATGGAAGCGCCCCCTCCACCGACAGGTGAAGGAGGTTCGGTCACATAGCCGATCTCGGACACTCAGACGAATGGGTCTACTGCTGCAACTTCGCGTGCGAACGGTCGTAAGCGATGCAGGCGTCTCGACGCCGGGAAGGAATCCGCCCGATGAGCCTCCTCCACACCCGGCAGTTCTCGACCTGGGCGCGTGGGCACCTGCTCTGCCGCATCGACGGCACGAGCGATCGATTCGCCCTCACGTTTGACGACGGTCCAGGCCCGACCGCGACGCCGCGGATCCTCGACCTGCTGGCGCGCGCCGGTGCGCGGGCCACCTTCTTCGTGCTCGGAGAGAACGTCCGGCGTCGCCCCGATCTCGTGCGGCGCATGCACGCCGAGGGTCACGAGGTCGGCATCCACGGCGACGGCCACTGGTCGCCCGTCATCCTGCCCGCGAAGGCGCTGCTTGCACAGCTCGACCGCGGCTCGCGAGCCATCGCCCGGGCAGGCGCGCCGTGGCCCGTCCATTACCGCCCGCCGTTCGGCGTACTTCTGCCCCGCCAGGCGCGGCGCCTCCGCGCGGCCGGGTTCACGCCCGTGCTGGGAGACGTTTATCCCGAAGACGCGCACGACCCGGGAGTCGACCACATCGTGGCCTGCGTGACGAAGCGGATCGCCCCAGGCTCGATCCTCATTCTCCACGACGCCAGCCTCGTGCCGTTCCTCTCGCGACTCCAGACGTTTCATGCGCTCGAACGAATCCTCCCGGCCATGACCGCGCGCGGGTTGAGCGCGACGACGGTCGCCGAGCTGCGAGCGACCGAGCTCGCCCCGATTCCGTAGACGGTTAGCTTCAGCTGCCTGAGTTGCCCGGGCCTTCTCGATTCCGGGCGGGCGGGCCCGGTTGACACTCGCCTCGAACGCAAGAAACCTCCCCCGCCCGAAGGCAAGGGAGGCATGGACCGCACACAGCCACATTTGGCTCAGCGCGTTGGTCAGTGTGCGAACCGCGTAACTTAGTGCAGCGCAACGCGCGTCCAGCGCCAGGGTCGGATCTTGCGACTGCATGATTAGGCCGCGAGGCGAAGACCTTCGGCGGAAAGCACTCAGGCCCGGAACGCCTAGAATACGACGACGCGCGTCGTCGCGCTCGCTCCGGCAGGCGTCGTCAGGCGCAGGAACGTCAGGCCGACGCGCGCGGGCGCGACCCACTCGATCCGGTTCGCCCCGGGCACGAGATCGAGCCACTGCGCCGCGCCGACCGTCCGGCCGGCCGCGTCGAACGCCTCGAGGCGCGCGCTTCCCCCGGCCGCCACCGTCGCCGTCAGCGCCACCGACGTTCCTCGCCTGAGCGGGCTTGCGCCGCTCAAGCGCACTCCGCGCACGCCCGCAAGTTCGGAAACACCGACGACCGGGCTTCCGGTCGCGTAACGCGTTCCCGTCGAATAGGACGACTTGTAGGCGATGACCGGTTCGTTTCCGCCGTCGATCTGGATCGAGGGATTCTGGCCGGCGCCGATGAGCGGATCGACGTTCTCGGTCGTCCAGGTTCCGCCGTTGCGTGTTGCCATGTTCAGCAGGTCGGTATCGCTCGTGTGGTATGCGACGAATGGCGCGTCTCCGAGGAGCGCAAGCGAGTACTCGAACGTGGCGTTGCCGGCCGGCGCGATCGGTTGTGTCGTCCATGCGCCGACCGCTTCCTCGGCGTAGCGCAATGACTGGACTCCGGTGCCGCCCGAGGCGTCCCCGTAGACGATGCGCGGGTGCCCGGTGCCGGTGAATGCGAGCGCCGGTCCCGATGCGATGCCCGAGCCGTCGACGAGCTGGCTGTGCCATGCGCCGCCCGAGCGCGTCGCGTAGTAGAGACGGCGCGAAGGGATCATCACGTAGGCGAGCGTGGGCTGGCCGGTGCGGTCGAGCCGCATCGTGCCGTAGGACGATGCCGAGTCGAACGCCTCCGAATGCCAGCCGCCGACGTCGTGCCACGCGTACACCGGCCCGGCCTGCGTCGAGTAGAACACGTGCGCGACGCCGCCCGCGCGATCGAACCCGAGCGACGGGGGACCGTTCGCGACTCCGATCGAATCACTCGACCACACGCCGGCAGCGCGATGGACGACGGCGAGCGAGCCGCGTCCCTGGTCGTTCGAATCGAGGACGACTTCGGCGATCCAAGGCTCGTTGCCCCCGGCGAGCGCGAGCGCGGCGGCGCCGACCCTGAGCAATTGGATCTCACGGGGCGTCACCGCGGCTTTGGCCTGGGCAGCCTGCACCGAATTGCCGTCGTAATAACGAAACCCCTGGCCGGGCGTCCAGTAGGCGACGTGGGGAACGCCGATGATGTCGTCGATGAGAAGGGGGTGGGACGCGATTTGCTCGGACGTGCTGAAGCCCGAGCCCATGGTCGGATCGAACGTGGTGATCGTCCAATTCGCCGAGGCGGTGCCTGGAATGCCAAGGAGTGCGACCAGACTGCAGAGACAGGCGAAAGGCTTCATGTGACAACCTCGCGAGGGCGGGTTTGCGCGATGGGTGCCCGAAGGACGATGCTGCGGCCCGATCTGAGGAGAGATGTCCGAGTGGTTGAAGGAGCACGACTGGAAATCCCGGAACGCGCCTAAGCACGCTTTGGGCCAGTGTTCATACGGTCGGGAGTTAGGTCGTTTTCCTGTGCCGGTCGGTGAACGGTTATCGAGAAGTTCCCGCTCAGAAACCGGCACAGCCTCCGCATTGTCCTCCCACCAGCCTGCATACAGTCTCACAAGCCCCCAAGGCGCTCAAGCAGGCCATGGATTGAACCGCTCCGGGATTCCCGGAGGCTCCATATCGGGGCTCGAACATCGAGGGCGGACTCGGCGAAGGGCCGGCCCTTGTGCATTCCCTTGGGTCAGATCAACGGTAGTTGTTCTTGAGGCGCCCCCAGCTCGTGGACTTCGCGGGCGTTGCCGGGCTGAACGTCTGGATGCGGTTGTTGCCCGCGTCCGACACGTAGATCATCGACCGCGACCCTCCTTCGAAGGCGTGCTGTCGGCTGCGGCGCGATACTCCGGAGTCCAACGCAGCACCTCATAGTCCGGATCCAAGATCACCGATTGCACAGGGAAGACAACCGGCAGCGCGAACTCGATACGTGGCCCCGTCGTCTCGAAGATACGCATCATATGGCTTCCGCCCCTGCCTCGGACATCGACGTTGAGCCGCGCCCGATAGTATGGCTCCGCCTGTGCGATGACCCCGTGCAGCGTGTCACCCTCCTGACTCCAGGACAACTGGAAGTCCGCGGCCCCGGCGCGCCGAAACCACTGGTCGAAGAACCAGTCGAGCTTCCGCCCCGATTCGCGCTCGATGGCGTCGAGAAACTCGTGCCACGTGATGTGCTGAAAGCGATACCGCCGCGTAATGTCGTGGAGGATGCGCTGGAACTCGGTACGCCCCAGTTCCCGCGAGAGCATGTCGAAGACCAGGAAGCCCTTGTTGTAGGCGAGATTCCGGTCCTCCAGCGAGGGCTGGAGATCGTCGAGTGGCCGATCGACGCCGGCGCCCACGAGCCTGAAGTACGTCAGCGCGCTGTAGATCGGATCGTACTCGAAGCCGGTCGTGCGGAACTGCTTCGCGGCCGCGGGCCCCGCGATCGTCTCGACCACCCGCAGGCCACCGTACTCCGCCAGCGCCTCCTCCATGTACAGGCCCGGCGGCGTGCGCAGCGCCACAGCGTGCGGAAACCACTGATGGCTCAGCTCATGGCCCAGCCACTCCAATAGGTACTTCGTATCGGGCGCATCGAAAGCGCGGCTGTTCAGCATGAGCATCCCGGCGGCACCTACCGCGTTGAACCCCGCGCGGGTGGCCAGGTCTCTAGGCACCTCCACCAGCGACAGTGCGGAGAACGGGAAGGAGCCGAACTCCCCCGTGAGTGTGTGCAGAATGCCGCCAACGCCCTCGAGGTACGGTCCGATGTGATCCCGCTTCGTCAGCAGATAAGCCGACAGCGGTACCGCGCCTGCGTGTCGCACGACGGTGTACCTGCCGGCGGCGAAGGAGAAGTACGTCGGGTGGAGAACGCTGGACCGGAACGTTCCTCTTGCTTCCTCACGCGCGGTGCCGCGACGCACGCCGCCCGTCGCGACTGACCACCCCAGTGGCGCCGAGACAGTGAGCGTCCCGACACCTTCGTCGAAGGCGCCATTCACCAAGGGGTACCAGTTGGTTCCCCAGGCGGAGGCGAAGGCGATGTCCGGTCCCACGTAGTACATGGTCGCAATCTCTCCGCCCCCGGAATACGAGAAGCGGAGGAGGATCGGCGCTCTCGGCGGAAACGGCTTCGGGGGTCGGACGATCCACTTCACGTTCGTCCCGCCGCCCTCCATTCGCTCCAGGTTCGCCACGCCGGCGATGGAAGACGGCTCCACGATCTCGACGCGCACTTCCCCCATTCGCTCACTGAGCGACAACACGACATCCGGGCGGGCCGTGTCGGCGGCAGCCAGTCGCACCGTGCCCGAGACCTCGAGACGGCGGTCGTTCGGGAAGAGGTCCACGGCAAGGCTGTACCGCGGCGGTACGTCCGGCACTCCTGCTCGCGCCGTCGCGCTCCGGGCTCCCAAGTGATCGGTCAGGGCGAGGAGGAACAGACCAGCACAGACGTAGAAGAACTTCTTCGCCACGGCGCAGTTCCTTTCATGGGGCGATCAGGATAGACAATTCTCGATGCCAGCGCCATCATCGCGGACCCGGCGGCGCGTGCGCGCCCCAGGGATCAACGAGCTTCCGGGAGGCGGGTCGCAAGATGGGCAAGTTCGGCTTTTCGTTCTCTTGGAAGCGAGCCCTGGACCTCTCCGCGGCGAAGGGACGGCTCGCGCGCATGATCGGGATTCCGTTGACCAAGTCGGGGCGGGAGCGAAAGCTTGGACGCCTTGCGTCCGGAGGTGGGTGCGTCCTGATCATCGGCGCGGGGCTGGTCGCTGCGGCGCTGCTGGTAGCCGGTATCGCGGTCGCCGCGCACACATTCTTGTCTCCCAAGTAGCGAATCCTACCGCGAGAGCCCGATGCTCGTCCTCCGCTGCACGAAGAAGCTCCTCACCCGACTCCATGCGGGTCCCGCTGCGCCCGGCATCGAGTCGACGACCGTCCTCGGCGACTGGTACGCGACGATTCACCTGATGCGCCCGGCCCACTTGATCCTGCTCGTGAACGAACGGTCGCGGTTGTCGGTCGTCCTCCCCGCCCGAGAACTCTCGACGCTGCTGCGTCGCATTCCGGATGCTGCAGCACAAGTCCTCCTCGACATCGGAGTCGGTGCGCGCGCGGTAGCTCAGGAACGATCTGCGATGAGCCCGATCGTGTTGGCCCAGACGCAGAGCCGAAGCGTGCTCGGGACGATGAACGAGTTCATCTTCCACATCGATTGTCGGCGCGAGGATGTAGGCGAACTTGATCCGCGCCAGCTCAGTCTCGAACTGGGCCGCGACCTGGTCGGCCCACTTGAATACGAGCGCCCCGCCGATGTCGCCCGAAGGCTGCTTTCCGGGGACCCGCTGAATTCGCAGCTCGAGCCAGAGCACTGAGGGCAGCTTCAGGGGCGTGACTGTGCAGGCTTGATCGGCCAGACGGGCTCGGGCTGACTCTGGTCATGAGACTTAGTCCAAGCACGCTCACTCGTTCCGACCAGCTAGCGCTCCTCGAGACCTTCCAGGATCGCCCCCGCGAAGCTCTCCTCATCTCCCTCGCCCTCGGCACCGGCCTCCGCCTGGCTGAGCTCGTGGGCCTCGATGTCGGCGACGTCTACCTGCCAGGAGGACAGTCGCGCGTGCGCGTCCGCCTCCGAGCCGAGATCGCCAAGCGAGCCAGAGTGGGAGACGCCTTTCGGGCTACGTTCAGCTGCGCGATGAGACAGGGAGATCGCTGGGCAGGTTTGGATCCGTGACGAGACCAGCATCAATGGCGCCGCGACCGAGCTCGACGTAACTGCGGAGCTAGATCTCGCAGGCGGCTGACCACGATAGGAGGACCCATTCCCTGGACCTCCGCATTCCACAACTCCGGGATTCCGGCGGTCCCCTTCTCACTGTTCCCGACTATTAGGGAGACGATGACTCGGCATCCAGAGCGCAACCGACACTCCGCCTCCACGCAGATGGGCGTCTCGGTGTCCTCTCTTGGGCCTTCCCCACAGTCGTTCACCTCCCAGGTGATCGCGGAATCCCGGCCGACAACTTCCAAAAGCCACAAAGCGAGCGTTCCTGGCCCGAGTTTGGAATCGATCCGGCTGACCTCGACGCCCTTTACATGGGCTAGAATTATCGAGTCCGCAGGTACGGCGGAATTACGGTGCGCGCCGCGGAGGGAGGCGCGCACTTCCGCAGACGCATCGACCGGCGGAACAGCCAGCACGATGATGGCAATGAGTACGATCTTGAACACGCGTGTCTCCAAACTACTTCCGGTAGCGGTCCTTCACCCTTGGCTAATGCTGCGACGGCGTCCCGGGTCCGAGGGCTCCCGGTGCGTGGGGGATGGTCTGCTGACCGAGACTATCCGACCCCGCTGCCGAGCCGACCTTCTTCATATGAAACCGGATCTTCGCGACAAGCCCTGCGGACACGTTCTTATCCGTCTTGAATATGACGCCCTCTGCGGTCTTCTCGGTCTCGAATGAAATCGTGACCAGCTCATCCTTCCGAGACTTGGCGAGGAATCCGATAGCGAGTTTCGCCCCAACGCTGGCATCTTTGCGGTCAATGGCCGAGGAAACGTCTCGGATTTCCGTAAGCGGAATCGCGATCAGTTGACTGCCCTTCGCGTCCAAGAACTGCAGGTCGGTGTCGCTGATCAGCAGCGTTCCCTTCACCTTACGATCCATCCCGGCATGCCCGCCTTGGTACTCGATCTTGGGGATCATCTCTTGGGAATGCGAGAGGACCGGAGTGGCTGCTACGAGACTGATCGCGATGAGGAACGGACGCAGTTTCATGGGTACCTCGAGGAGCGCAAGGGCCGGGAAGTGTTGCCGACATTGGGGCTGGGCGCGCGACGCCCGCGTGGTGTGGGCCAGAAATAATAGCGGATTGTTCCCAATTCTCCAAACACATTGAATGCTTGATGCCGGGGCGAATCCAAGGCTGAATGCTGATCTCGAATGAGCCCTTTATGCCCTGGGGAACATGATCATTGACGAAGCTCTGCCCCGCCACCCTGACGCAGGCCGACCAGCTGGCGCTCCTCGAGGCGATCCGGGATTGCCCTCGTGAGGCGCTCCTCGTCGCCCTCGGCACCGGCCTGCGCCTGGCTGAGCACGTCGGCCTCGATGTCGGCGACATCTATCTGCCAGGTGGTCAGCCACGGTTCCGAGTCCGCCTTCGCGCGGAGATCGCCAAACGCGGACGAGCCGGAGACGTCTTCCTTCCCGAAGGCCTCAAGCCGAAGCTCGTGCGGTTCCGGGCGTGGAAGATCGAGCGCCGGGAGCGCCTCGATCCCACCGCCCGCTCCTCTGCGCGCAGACCCGCCGGCGGATCTCCACGCGCACGGTCCAGGCCCTGTTCCGCGAACTGCAGGTCGAGGCCGGGTTCGATCGCCTTTATCCGTTTCACGCGCTGAGGCACACGGCGATCACAAACGACCACAGCGCGTCGAAGGACCTGTTCCTGGCGCAGCGGTTTGCGAGGCATGCAAGTCCGCTCACCACGGTGACTTACACTCATGTATCCGATGAAGAGCTGTCTCAGAGGGTCCGGGACCTAGCGTGCTGATTCAGCAGAGCTAAACTGGTGCGCATTTAGCATTACAGCGCTTTCATCGGGCCGCAGGAGCCGCCACTATCCCTCCATGAAACGGAGCCTCACGGAAACCCTATGCACGCGATGCGGGCTGTGCTGCGACGGGTCGCTGTTTGCCGACGTCGAGCTGGCCGGCCGCGCGGAAGCCACGCGGTTGGAAGCCATGGGGATGGAGATCGAGGACGATGACCCAAGCGGAGCGCAGCTGTTGCAGCCGTGTGTGGCGTTGCGGGGAAGACGATGCGCCATCTACCAGCATCGTCCGGAGTGCTGCCAAACCTTCGAGTGCCGGTTGCTTCAGGACGTGCGGCGCGGCGCTGTGGACGTGGAACGGGCAAAGGATCAGATCGCCGAGGCGCTGAAGCGGATTGGGCGCGTGAAAGACCTACTGGCGCAGTTGGGGCAGCACGACGGACGACTGCCACTCGGGGAGAGCTGCGCCGAGGCACTCGCCAAGGATACGGACGCAGATCCGGAGGTGAACCGGAAACGCGCCGAGTTGGAAGCAGCAATGTCCGCGGTGGAGGGATTGATCCGGAAGACATTCCTCGCCGACCCGAGTCCGTTGTCCGGGCGCCGCTAGGATCGGTCGATGTGAACCGCCCCGGGTTTGCCGGAGATTCCATTCCCTGAGACGATTGAGTCACGCCCATGACGTGCGCACGAACTCTGTTGGCGCCGCCCAGCCCGGCAAGCCCTCCGGAGCACGATGAGCTTGTCCAGATTTCATAGACAGTTCGCCTACGTGCCCTAGCTGCGCGCGCCGTTACGATTGCGGCCAGCCTCACCGATCAAGCGCTCCCCCAAATACGCAAAAACCTCCACCGCCCGCGGGCAAGGGAGGCATGGACCGCACACAGCCACATTTGGCTCTTCTTCCTTTGCTCGCATCGAACTCCCTGCCTACCTCCAACGGCGGAGGCCGGACTGCGATTCAACGACTTGGCGCCCCGCGGGCGATTGCCGGGGACTCCGGCAAGCGCGAATGCTCCGCGGTTGATGAGCCAATCAGCGCTCGCCGGTTCCCTGGAACACCCGTGGAGAGACGTCCAGATTGCCCGGGGCCAGGTAGGTCAGCTCGATCGGGTTGCCCAGTGGATTCTCGAACGCGAGCGGAAGCGTGACCCTCGTGTTCCGGGCCAGACCGGAACCGATCGGCAGGATGAGATATGGGGCTCCCGATGGCTTGATCATGCAGGTGCAACCACTCTTGCCGAGAAGGGTCACGAGGCAATCCTTGTTACCCAGGACAAGGAACAGCGGCGGAAGCAGGGTCCGAGAGGAGACGTTCGTGACCGTGACGCTCCCGTTGAACCGCTCGTCGCCGGCTGACCGATTTCGCCGCGGCTCGGTCACGGTGATCCGGACCTCGGAGCTCGAGAGCAAGCTCGCGTTCGTCGGCCCCAGCCACCGGTTGGAGCAGGCCACCTCCGCCAGGGCGTCGTACGCGGGGGCATTGGCCACCAAGGCCACCTTCAGCGCCGAGAGCAGGAGCGTGGCGTTCGCGGCGTCGAGCAGGGACTCGAAGCAGTGCGCCGTGCCGCCGCTCTTCTGAAGCAGGGAGAACGACAATTCGGCGGAAGAATCGACCCCGCCGTCGACCACCCCCGACAGCACGCTAACTGCCGCGATCGCAGCCCGGAGTTCGCGCGCGGTCAGGACGGTCACCTTCGGACTCACAAAGGCATCGGGCTGCGTGTTTGCGGTCTCCATGTAGTCACTGATGTAGGAGAAGCCGCGCCGTTGGAATGAGTAGAACGCATGCAAGTCCACGACCGCCATCGACGTGGCGAACATGTAGGTCGGTGGAGGAACGCTGTCCACCACCAGGACATTCCGGGTCAGCTTGAACTGGCAGGTCGCCAGCTCCTTCGTTGTCATGCGGCTGAACACGAGGAAGGCCGTGTACGTCTGGGCTTGTGCCTGCCCGGGGTCACCGAGCGCGATGGCGAGCATGGCCAGGCTCGGGATCGATCGTATGACAACGCCAAGGCGTTGGCCGCGCATCATGGACAGTTGCATACTCCACCCTCCTGTCCCGGTCGCGTCGCCTGCGCGTTTGGCTCACGCGACTCCTACCATTGAAGCATTGCGAACGCGCTCCTGCAAGCTCGGGACCCAGTGTCTGCGGCGTCGGAGCCCTCGCCGCACTTCTCCGAGCTACCTCACGTCGGAGGCCCCGCCCGAATCAGAACCTCCCACGCCAGAAGGCGGGGGAGGCTGGAGTGTCCCCGTTCTTCGGACCAGCGTTCATGGCACGATTGGGCTGCCTCTGGGTATACCCGATGGCGAGTCTGGCGCGCCCCGAGCCCTCAACGCAAAACCTTCCCCCGCCCGCAGGCAAGGGAGGCCTGGACCGCACACAGCCACATTTGGCTCGGCGCATTGGTCGGTGTGCGAACCGGGTAATCCGTTCCGATGGCGCGATCTTCGTACTAATACCAGCGCGAGAATGGTTCCCGAGTGCGCCATGTCTGGCCCTCGTGCCTCATGCGGCAGGAGCTTCTGAGCGTGCGATCGTCCGGCCTTCGGGCTGGGTCGGTGCTCGCACATCGCCCTCCCGCGATCACCGCTTGAACACCACCGCAGTCGTGATCTTTACTGCGACCGGCTGCCCCGATAAGATCGCCGGTCTAAACACGTATTGCTTGACCGCCGCGATTGCCGCTGCGACGAGCTTCGGGTCGTGTTCGATCGGTTCGGAGTCGCTGGTCTCTCGAAAGACCCTCAGAACGGTGGCATCGAGCACCCGCCCGGTCCGGCATGCCAGCGCCTGAATCGAGATCGTGTCTGAGACACCGCGCACGAACTCACTCCTTGGGTATTCGGGCTCGACGCGGTGGATCAGCTGCGGCAGTTGGTCCACGAACAAGTAGTCGGGTTTGATGTCAGCGGTAACTGTGGAGAAGGATTGGCCCGGACCAAGGCAATCCTCCGCCCCGGCGATGCTGCCCGGTGCCAGGGCAATCTCCGCCGAGACGCTTTGCTCACTGCCCTTCAGTCCGATGATGGCGGACACCTCGACCGACAAGGCTCCTGGCCCAATGATAAACGGGGCGCGATAGAGTCCGTTCAAGAGCCCGACGCTCTCGGAGCCCCTCGTGGCGAGGAAACGCACACGGGTTCCTCGTGGAGCCGGCGGCGCGAGACGCAGCTGGATGGATTCTCCGGGCGCCAGGGCTCGCCGAGGCAACTCAAGCTGGTAGGAGCCGCTCTGAGCCGGATTCGCGTGCGCGCCTGCGGCGCACCCCATGGCGAGGAGAAGAACGGTCGCAGTTCCCATGATAATTTGGCGCGGCATGGTAGTCCTCATGGCCTGACTTCGGAGCACGGGCGATCCCGGCGCTTCACGTCGTCTATCTCAGCGCCGCCTCCACCTCTTCCCAAGTGATCCGCGGCAGCATCCTTCGGATCTCCGCCTGCAGCGCCCGACGAATGGCGTTCTGATCCACCTTGATCTGACCGCTTCTCTTCCGACCGACAGGCTCAGTGCGAGTGGGCAGGCTGGGCTCAACGATTATCGTGTGGAACGCCGCCGCACTGCCTGCCACAACGATTTCGGCGCACTGACTGGCCGCAAGCTCTTTGCTTTGGCTTGAGCTTCCTTTGGAGTCTCGGCTTGAAGCACAGTACGCCAAGTTACCGTGCCCGCGCTGGAGGCGCTGTCGACTAAGCCCAGAAGTTCAAGGCTATCCAGTTGGGACATGCTGTAGATCTTGTCGAGAGCATTGCTGAGTCGAAACCACGTGTAGTCGACAACCCAGCGGTCCTTCGTCCCTCTCGCTCGGGCTCCGGTGATCGCGGGACCAAATCCATACCACGTGGTATCCGGCTCAATTCCCTTGCTGCCCTTATCCCTAACCAGGATCGGAACAGGACAGGCTCTGGGAGGGGCATTGGAGTTCAGGTCAGCCTTCGCGCCGTCTTGAGGCGCTTCCGAGGCGCAGATGCGAGAACACATCAAGCCCAATAGCAGCGCCGTCACGACCGCCGTGCGCGCCATCTAGAGTCCCTTCACGAGGAGTGCTACCTCTTCCCGGACGATCCGCGGCAGGAGCTTCCGGATCTTCACCTGGACCGCCCGCCGAATGGCCTGCAGGTCCACCTCGATCTTGCCGCTCCTCTTCGGTCGACCGGGGCCACGCTTGCCCATCCGCGCGACTGCATCCTTCCGCACCGGCCCCCGCCACCGGTAGAATGACAGCGTCGAGATGCCGAACTGCTTCGCGACCTGCTCGCCGGTCATGTTGCCCTTCGCCGCGGCTGCGAGGATCTTCGCCTTCTCAGCTTTCGTGTACCGCTTGCCGGGGCCGCGCTTTCGCGCGACCTTCTGAGATGCGGCCTTTCTGACTGCCGACTTCCGGGTACGCCTCTGCGAAGGCTTGGCCTTACCTGAGGTGCTACTTGTCGTCGATCTGTGTGGGCTGTGCGATTCCTTGCCAGCTGGCGGCACCGTGGTTTCATCGCGCGTGTTCATCCCGTCCTCCACTGAACGCTTGCAAGTATCAAGACCGTCGACGAGAGCGGACCAGGATTCCATTTATCCTTTCCCGCATTACTCGGTCCTCCCGCTACCGGGAGGTCCGACCTGAACCATCCTGATCAACTTCATATAAGTGTAGATTGGTCCCATGTCGATCCAATCTTCATAGGGAACAAATCCGGTTGCCGTCACTCGGACGCGAAATTTGCCAATCGGCACATTTGGCAGGCGAATACTGCCGTTCGCTTCAGGCTCCACGGATAGGCCGGTACCCAGGACTTCGAGTTTTGCACCGGGAATGCCGCCTATCCCTGGGCCGATGATCTCGGTCATGAGATCGCCACGAAAGCCGACGGCGTTTGCCTTGGGGGTGGAGGCGATGCCGCTGAGCGTTCCCGACAGCGAGCATGCGGCCGCCCACGGAAAGCATGCCGGGCCGCAGCCTACACCTCCGCCCGCGACCCAACGACCTCGGTCGGGAGGATCGAAGGACTTGAAGTTCAGGTCGATCAGGGATTCCCCCGGCAAAAGGGCGCGCTTCGCTGAATCCTTCGCCGGATCATGGTCAACAGCCATCCAGCCGGCTACGTCCGTGTGTTCATCGCAGCTTTGAAAACCACCCCAGCCATGCTCGGCCCCATGTGAAGTGATCTGCGTACAAGTCTCGAACTGAATCGGGAAGACCGCGAAGTAGAGCAGCGGGGCTTGGCTTCGCCCGTCATTGGTCACCTTGTAATGGTATTCGTACTCGCCTGTGACCGAATCCACGACCGTGCTGCACTCAATCGAGACCGCAATGTTCACGGCTCGACCTTGGTAGTCAAGTGTCGTGCCGATTGCGCTCGAATGCCGCCACTGCGTCCAAACGAGATTCGGAGAGCGCGGGTGCCGGAACCGGATCGGCAGGGTTAGCTCCTGCGTTCGTGGGAAGCCCCTTTCGTCGCGCGCATACTGGAACTTCCATTTCCTGGCGGTGCGGACTGCGGCGCTATCGGTATCCGCGGTCCCCGGCCGATTCACCCTTGCCGATGTGACGTTCCCTGCGGAATCGATCGCCACGTCGACGTCGACAACTCCTTCAAACCCACGGACACGCCAGTCCGCGGGGTAAGGGGCGGCTTCAGGAGCGATGAGCACGTACGCTCCTAGAATGCTGCCCTCTGTGCCGGCAGCCCATCGCGGTGATAGCAGATCTGCCGTGAACAGAAGCACCGCTCCAACGGCAAGCGCCACCGCGAGTCCGCAGTTATTGCCGCCCGCCTGACGGAGCGAGACCATGGGTCGGCTCCATGAGCTCGCTAGCGCCCTGTCCCTGCCCATGCCCACTCTCGACTCCTGCTCGCGGGTGGTCCTCACTCGATCTGACGTTGGGCGTCTATATCGAATTCTACCGATCCCGGCGGACGGCGCACCTGGGGCGGCTGTCCGATAGCAAGAGAGCGATCCCGCCTATCGATATCGCGCTTTCAGCAGACCCCAAGAGCTGCGTACGGCGGGCGTCGCAGCCGGGCTGAACTTCTGCACCTTGCCGCTCGAGAGGACATACACATCGCCGCTCTGACTGACGGCTACATCGATTGGCTCCGAGGCTGCCTGGTCGGGGGCATGAGCTCCGGCTAGCCAGGAAGTGATGAAGTTGCCCGCAGAGTCGAACTTTTCTATGTATTGACTCGTCTGGTCGGTGACGAAGATCTGGCCAATGGCGTCGGCGTCCAGACCCCCGGGACGGTTAAACAACCCATTCCCCTCTCCCGGACTGCCCCACTTCAGCAGGAATTGGCCGGAGGCATCGAACTCCTCAACGCGATCTCCACCCTGGTCCGCCACGCAGACAAGGCCGGAGGGCGTAACGGCTAGACCGATTGGTCCATCGAACTGCCCATCGCCATAGCCGGCGGAGCCAAATGCAGCGAGGAACCTGCCATTAGCGTCGAATCGCTCAATTCTCTGATTTTGAAAATCGGCCACATAGACCGTGTTGTCGGGCCCGACATCGATCGCCGAGGCGTAGTAGAGTTGACCGGTTCCCGAGCCAGTAGACCCCCACCGTTTTAGGAAGCTTCCGGTCGAGGTAAACTTCGTGACGGTATTTGCCACCTGATCCGTGACGTAGACGTTTCCGCTCGCATCGCAGGCCACGCCGTACGGCATGAGGAACTGGCCCAGTCCGCTTCCAAAAGAACCGAACTTCAAGATGAAGTTGCCGCTGGCATCGAACTTCTCGACTCGGGCATTGGATGGATCAGTGACATAGACGTAACCCGACGGATCGACGGCAATAGCCTCTGCATTGCTAAACTGCCCGGGCCCCGAGCCAGGCGAGCCCCAAGACAGAACAAGGACAGGCGGGGCCTCCGCCGCAAGCACGGGGCGACTCACCGCGGAGATGAAAACTCCGAGGAGCAAGATGCCTGTCAAGGCCGGGATTCGAGCAGCATTCATGCGGAGGTGACCGGTTTGAGTGATGTGTGAGGATGAGATATGAAGCCAGAGTCTAGCCAGCGTCAGCGCCCCGGCCCAAAGGCCCGATGAGGCTACCACCCCCCTGAGGAAGCTACAAGGGCCCGAGCTGTCGACGCAGGCTTGATATCCCTGTTGATGTCGGCCTGAATCTGAATGTGGCCTCCCATAACTGGCTCGGATCTCTCGGCTCCCTGTGAGCAAGCTCAGCCCCGTCACCCTGACTCGAGCCGACCAACTGGCACTCCTTGGGGCGGTCCAGGATCGCCCCCGCGTGGCGCTCCTCATCTCCCTCGCCCTCGGCACCGGTCTCCGCCTCGCTGAACTCGTCGGCCTCGACGTCGGCGACGTCTACCTGCCAGGGGGCCAGTCTCGCGTGCGCGTCCGTCTCCGAGCCGAGATCGCCAAGGGCGGACGAGCAGGCGACGTGTTCCTGCCCGATGGCCTCAGGCCGAAGCTCGCGCGGTTCTGGGCGTGGAAGATCGAGCAGCGAGAGCGCGTCGGTGCCGCAGCGCTGCTCCTCTGCTCCCAAACCCGCCGGCGGATCTCGAAGCGCAGGGTGCAGGTGCCGTTCCGGGAACTGCAGATCGAGGCCGGGTTCGATCGGCTCTATGCGTTTTTCGCGCTGCGGCACACGGCGATCACGAACGTCTATCGCGCTTCGAAAGACTTGTTCCTGGCGCAGCGATTCGCCCGGCATGCGAGTCCGCTGACGACCGTTGTGTACACGCATCCGAGTGACGAGGAGCTGAGGGAGGGAGTGCGGGAGTTACGGTGCTGATTGTCTGCGTGCGCGTCCCCTGCACGATTCGCGCTCTTGTTCCGGCGAAACCGGCCCTTGTACTCGCCCCGAAGCGTTGACCCCGCCATTCACGAGTCGTATGCTTCGCGCGGCTCAGAGTTGCAAGCAGAGACCCACTCGACCGGAGGCAGCTCGATGCGAGTAGCGGCATGCGCCCTTGTAGTCTGCTTCGCATTGGCTGCAACTTTGCTCGGTAGTTGTTCTCCGGACCGAACTCATCGATCTGCCCCTCAATCCGCAACGCCGAAAGCCGTGTCTCCAGACTCGGCCTTGGCAACGGCAATGGCGCGATCTGTTGACGACTTCGCGTTCGACCTCGCTCACAAGCTGGGCTCTGACCACGACAATCTGGTGTTTTCGCCGCTGGGCGTGTCGGCGGCCTTGGGTCTTACCTATGCCGGGGCGAGCGGGGCCACTCGAAGCGAGATGCAACGGGTTCTCCATCTCGCTCCCGAGGACGCGCGGGTCTACGAAGGCTACAGGTCACTCATGTCCGAACTCGACGGCCGCGCGCCCGCGGGTGGCGCTCATTGGACCCTCGTGAATTCGCTATGGGCTCAAGAAGGCATGCCGCTGCAGCCGGCATTTCTCCAGGCGGCCAGGAACAGCTTCGGGTCGGAGGTCAGCGCACTGGACTTCCGTGGCGCTCCCGAAGCCGCGCGTGGGACGATCAACGGGTGGGTCGCGCAAGCGACGGCGAACAAGATTCGCGAACTTCTCGCGACGGGCGCCATTGATCCTTCGACTCGCCTCGTCCTTGCCAACGCCGTCTACTTCAAGGCGCGGTGGGCGACGGCCTTCGATACGCGCGGCACCCGTCCCGCACCCTTCCATCTGCTCGGTGGCGCTCAGAAGACCGTGCCGATGATGCAGCTCATCCATCGATTCGGCCTGACCCGCATTAGTGGCGCACGAGTGATCGAGCTTCCGTACCTGGGAGGCAAGCTCTCGATGATGATCTTGCTGCCCGATGATGTGTTTGGTCTGAAGCGGCTGGAGCGTCGCCTCGACGCGGATAGCCTGCAAGCATGGGCCTCGGCTCTTCGCGAGCAGGAAGTCGTCGTCGACCTCCCGCGTTTCGTTACGACGGGTCAATACGAGCTCTCCCCGGTACTAGCGGGCCTCGGTATGCCCTCGGCGTTCGACGTCCAGACGGCGGATTTCACAGGCATGACCGGCACAAGCAAGCTGTCGATCAGCCTTGTCGTTCACAAGGCTTACGTCGAGGTAAATGAGGAAGGCACCGAGGCCGCCGCAGCAACAGGCGTCGTCGCAACGATCGCCACAGTGCCGATACCTGAGATGTTCATTGTGGACCGGCCGTTTCTGTTCTTCATTCGCGACCGTGACTCGGGCTGCATCCTGTTCCAGGGACGCATCTCCGATCCCACGCTTTAAGTTTGCCTGACCATAAACGGAGTCGGCACTTCCAGTTGGCGACGCTGATGAGGCATCGCGCACCTTCCGCTTGGCGCAGAGGTTTGCAAGGCATGCGAGCCCTCTGACCACCATCGTGTACACCCATTCGAGTGACGAGGAGTCGAGGGCGGGCACAAGACGACTTGTGTGCTGACAAGCGATCTTGCCTCCGGCGCATCGGCAACTCATACTAACGACACGCAGGCAACGCCCTGATCACTCAGAGGTAAACATGGCGACCTCTCCCCTTCGACGGCTTGGGCCCCGATACACTTTCGCTGTGGTGGCATGTCTCGTAGGACTACTCGTCGACCTTTTCATCCTCCATACCCGCTGGGTCGGCGGCTTATGCTTCGGGTTCCTCCTCGGCAACCTCCTGCCTCTCATCCCTCGCCAGGAAAAACCGTGCCGTCCTCTCGGCCTGCGATGGAAGGCCGCGTGGACGCTATGCGTGGTCCTTGCACTTGCGAGCTTCGTTGCTGCTCTGTTCCGCTGGCCGACTCTCGGCTGGGGCTTTTTCTTCACTATTATCGCAGCCTGGGGCCTGCTCATTTACCGCTATCGGAATCGAATGTTGAAGTCAGGGATGTCCCAGCAGCTGTCTGTCCCCTACGGGCAATCCTGACATGCGCATCGGGCTCTTGCTGCTCGCGCTGGTCCTTTCGATCGTGCCGGCGGGGTGTGCACGGAGAGAGCCTTCCATCTCCATCCTGTCGACCGACACGCTTCGCATCACTCCTCGAACCGATCTCCTGATTCACCGGGTGGACGTGGTCGCCGCCGGCGACTCGACGTACGTCGCCTGGCTAACTTGGCATTTGAACGAGGAGACCGGTATCCACGACGGAATGCTCTGGTTCGCCAGCTCGCACCGCATTCCCATGGAACTGGCGAGCGATCTATTCGTCGACATGGCGATGCGAATTCGTGGAAAGCAAATCGACGTCTGCTGCATCACTCTCGGATCAATGGTTCGATTCACGTCCACGGATGGGGGCAATCAGTGGTCGTACGGCAGGATCGCTCAGAGCGATTCCGGTTCCATGTTCGAGGCGATTTCGATTTCCCACGTCAACGGTCGCGACGTGATGACCCTAGTGACTTCTTGCGAAGAGGAGGATCCGCAGGCAGCGGCTCCCGGAATCTACGTGAGGGACCTGTCCGCGATGTCCGCGTCCGCGGTCCTCGTGGCTCGCTTGCCGCAACGTGACTACTTCCCGCAGCGACCGTTCCTCGACTTCATCGGTGGTCGCTATCGGATCACGACCGCCCTTCGCGACTCGCGACCGGTGGATCCGCAGACGCGCGCCCAGATCGGCCGAATTCTCATCGCGGAGTCGGACTCCATTGGCGGCCCCTGGTCGAACGTCACGCCCGCCGCGTTGCAACCGGAGTTCACGTCCTCGACGCAAGCCGCCCCGCTCCGGGGGGTCGGCGTGGATGGTGTCGCCGTATTCTGGGAGGAACCATGCCTCGTCGTCGGCCCGACCATTGGCGTGGCCAGGCACGTTCCGTGGAGAGGCGTTTCCGCCGACATCCACGTTTGCCCGGGCATCGCGACGACGGAGATCGCTGGAAAACCTGTGATTGCGTGGGTCGACAATGGCAATCAGATCGATTTCGCAGACCGCCTATCGATCCTCGAACGACTGCTGACAAGTACCACCCTGCCGAACAACGACGTGATGGTCCAGTTGCTGGGATCGAACGAAAGGGCAGACTCGAGTCGCGCCATCCAGCTCACGAAAGGGAAGCCGATCGTCACCGCCATGGATCTCGACGCTTCCGGGCCGGTCGCGGTCGTGGCAGCGGCCATGCATCCGACGACCGCCTTGCGGAACGGGAGGAAGGTGACACCCTATCTCGTCCTCTATCGGCTCGGATTGCGCGACGACTAGAGCAGCGTCCCACGCAGGATGAACTGCGCGGTCGTGAAGTAGATCACGAGCCCGGTAACCTCGACCATCTTCGCGACGAAAGGCGCGGAGGCGCTTGCCGGGTCGAAGTTGAGGCGCCGGAGCAGGAACGGCAACATCGAACCCACCAGGGTCCCCCACTTCAAGACTGCGACCAGTGCGAGCGCGACCGTGATCGCGAGCACGCCGGCATGTCCCTTATGAGTGTGGAAGATCGAGTCCCAGACCAGGAGGCATGACGCGCTGATCTCGCAGTCATTCGATCGTCATGCTTCTGTGGGGATCGCTCCAGTCCATATGTGGCGTATGCTCCGATCGCTGCGCCGAGGCCAATCTATAGCGCGGAGTCACCAACATCGATCAAGCTCATCGCGCCTCCCGTCGTACCGATACCTGCGCCGCGGCAGGTGAGTGGATTAGAGGCGGACCTCGCCAATGACAACGGTGCATGCAAGAAGGGGCCAAGGTAATCACGTCGCCTTACGCTCAAAGGACGACGTGCAGGCAGAATGGGGGCAGATCCGAGCCTTCGGGACGGCACTCCAGGGGCAGCGCCACTCCCAATGGGCATTTCATGGGCAGTAATTCGGGGGAAAAACGCTTTTTTGGAAGGGTGTTCCAGGACGCCTCTAGAGGTTTAACGCTTTAAGGCACAGCAGCTTGGACGATTCGAGAACATAGGGCAGGGCGCCTTCGACACCCGGTTTCGCCGCAATCGATGCCCATTAAAGGGCCTTTTCGGGGACCCCAATGCCCATTAATCGCCCCCTGCGCGTCCCCGATGCCCACGAAACGGCATGTCCGCGGGAGGCGATGCCCAATAAACGCCCCGGGGCCGCGCATCGTGAGCGCGGATCTTCACCGTGCCGACGCTCCGAACGACGGCGAGGGGCTCACCGTGAGGAGCGGCCCCCTGAATGCGGGGCGCTCCCGCAAGAGCCGATTGCTGCCCCGCCCGCGGAGCCGCACAATTCTGCTCATGGCAACTGGACCTCGGCCCGAAGCCCCGCGCCCGGCGTTACGAAGCGTCATGCTGTTCGTTGCCCTCATCGTTCTGTCATACCCCCTGTTCTCCCTGGCGAAGATGGTCTACGGCGGCTGGCATCATTCGAGGTCCCGTCCCATGCTCAGGACGTCGGCGGAGCCGCCAGGCGACCGCCAATCGTATCCCCGAGGCTCGTTCGGGCTGTCGTTCGTGGATGGCAACGGATTTGCCGTCGATACGAACGCGGGCAAGGTCACGAAAGACCTCGTCGGGGACCCAGACACGACCGTGCTCTTGAGGCCGTCCGAGGCCCAACTCGACACACTCCACGAGAACGCACTTCGGGCCCGACTCTTCGACATGCCTCAGCCCCCGCCGAACGGGGGTTGGGCTGGCTCGGAGCATTGGAGCGGGTTTCTGACGTTGCGTGCTGGCGGCGCCCATCGGGTGCTCCAATGGAACCCCGCCATGGGCTGTAATGGCTGTTCGGATGACCAGAAGCGGCTCGACGCCTACGTTCGCCACCTGCGACGAATGGTAGAAGACGCTCCCGCGTACCGCGCACTTCCCCGGACAAAAGCGATATACATCGACTAGCAGCTGCCCGGCCCGACGTGCCGATTGGCCGGACCGCACCTCACATTGCTGGATGTTTGCTACCACCGCCCCAACGACCCGTAAGATGTCCTCCCAGCGCATTAGGCTAGCAGAGGACTGCTTACTCGTTCTGCATCAGGGAATGGTGGGCACGTCACGAGGGCTGCAGCCCGCAGGTTGGTCACTTGCCGTCCCCGTTCGCCGATCCCCTTGCCTGTCCCACAATCTTGCGCCACTGTGCCAGCGAACGACCCAGCTTGTCTGACCCCGACTTCTCGAATGACACAAATGACGCTGGCCCGCAGAGCAATTCGTAGTCACCTGATGTTCGCGCACGCAAGAATAGCAGTGCTCCTGCTCCTGATGCGCGATAGAACGGGATTACCGAATAGATGTGGATGGCATTTGTAGAGAGGGTGCCTTTAAACACGGTGTCGACACTCACCGGAATGCAGCTACCCGGAGTCCCGTACGGAGCGCATTCGACTTGATTGTCGTAGTCCGCCTTGCCGAGCACAACCACATCCGCATTGTGTGCCATCGCGGAAGATGTCTGTTGTGCGATGGCGTCCAACACAATTGCTAGAACTGTATCAGCGTCGGCATGCGTAATGTGGTGTGCGCCCTGATCCAGGCTCCGGGGGGTCCCAGTTACAATATAGTCCCAAGTGGTCGCTGGAATGTACCGCGCTTGTCGCGAGACTGGCGCGTCATGGTCGACTCCCTCAAGGAATAGTATGAATTGATCGCCGGTGACAGCGTTCTGCAGGGAGCGCGGTAGGTCGCGGAACCGGTTGTGTCCCACCACGATATTGCCGGTGCCTTTGGGTTTGCCCTTCAACCACTTCGATGGGTGGAACGTCCACTGCTTCACCGTCACGCTGGCCACCGATTCCGTAGCTGCGGCCCGTACCTTCGGGTGTTCTCCAGATACTAGCGTACCGACCACAATCGCATCCGACATGCCCACCGCGAAGTCGACTCGATCGCGGTCCGTAATTGGGCGAAGAGTTGGGGTGTAGCTAGACGCTCCCAGCGGGCCGGCAATCAGCAACACCGACATGCTTACGCCTATTGCGAGGGGTCGGTGGCGGCGACGGTGCGTGGTCATCATCGAGGGTCTCTCCTGGCGGGTCTGAGCTTGCCCCGATCGCATAGACGGCTAGATTACGCCGCCCGAGTTACCCGCGCCTTCTCGATTGCGGCCAGTCTCACGGATCAAGCTCCCGCCCCCAAAACGAAAAGACCTCCCCCGCCCGCAGGCAAGGGAGGCTTGGACCGCACACAGCCACATTTGGCTCCTGAGGTAGGACTCGAACCTACAACCCTCCGGTTAACAGCCGGATGCTCTGCCATTGAGCTACTCAGGAACGTCTGGCAGGCCGGGCTACCCGGGGGCAGGTGCAAAAGCCCCGGAACCGGCCAAATCTTGTTGTGGCGGAGACTTCGGCCACTCGGAAGCGGTATTCTAGCCGTCGTGTCTGGACACGGTCAAGCAGGTCCTCCGGGGCCCACCCGCCCGCCCGAGCCGCCCCTCAAGACCCGCCAGCAGACGCGGGCGGCCTCGTCACGCCCTCCCGGCATCGGCACGTGGCTCGCGACACTCCAGTCCCGCCTGAGGGCCGCCGGCCGCACCCGATTGCTCCTCGCGGGGCTCGCACTCGTCGCTCTGGTTGCCGGAGGAATCGGCTTCGCGGTCTTCGCGGGGCGCGTGACCGCGCTGCGCGAGCGCCACGCCACCGGGCCCTCGTGGGCGTTCCCCTCGCTCGTCTATGCCGATGGTCTCGCGTTCATCCAGGGCCGCGCGTTGCCGCGGAGCTATCTCGAGAGTCATCTCAGCGCGCGCGACTACCGCGAGGTCTCTGCCGGCGACCCGGCAAACGCGGGACTGGTCGGCGCCTCCCCGGATCTGCCCGGCACCTACGCCTGGGCCGACGACTCGACGATCGTGATCGCGCTCCGCGGCTTCGAGGCCGCGCAGGACCCCGATGGCGCCGGCGGGCCCGAGCGCGTGCGGCTCACGCTCCGGGACGGCACGCTCGCGCATGTCGAGCGCCTCGGCGCGCTGCGCGAGGGCGCCGCGCCCGACATGCGCCACGCGCCGCGGCTCGAGCCCTGGCCGGTCGCGCAGCTCGCGGGCACGCGCGACGTGCGCCGCACGTGGGTGCCGCTGGCGCGCATTCCCAAGGTCGTCCAGCAGGCGGTGATCGCGAGCGAGGACCGGCGTTTCCGCTATCACTTCGGGCTCGACCTCAAGGGCAACGTGCGCGCGGTGTTCGCGAACATGAAGGCCGGCAGCGTGAAGGAAGGCGCGAGTACGATCACCCAGCAACTCGCACGCGGGCTGTTCTTCGGCCGCGAGCGCACGATTGGGCGCAAGGTGCTCGAGTCGTTCGCCGCGGTCGGGCTCGAGGCGCTGCTCTCCAAGGACCAGATCCTCGAGATGTATCTCAACTCGGTCTACTGGGGCCAGGGCGAGGGCCGCGGCGTGGCCGGCGTGGCCGAGGCCGCGCGCTGGTATTTCGACGCGCCGGTGGACTCGCTCCAACTCGAGGAGGCCGCGCTGCTCGCGGGGCTGATCCCCTCGCCGATCTCGTACTCGCCGTTCCGCAACCGCGCGCTCGCGCTCTCTAAGCGCAACGAGGCGCTCTCCGACATGGTCTCCGCCGGCGTGCTCGATGCGAAGACCGCCGCGCTCGCGCGGGCGCGGCCGCTGTTCGTGCGCAAGGGCTCGACGCGGACCGACCGCTTTCCCTCGTTCGTCGACCACGCGGGCGCGTACCTCGAGGCTCACATTCCGAAGGAGGCGCCGCGGCGCTGGGGCCTGTCGATTTTCACGACCTGCGACCTGGTGTGGCAGCCCGAGGCCGAGGACGCGGTCGCCGAGGGGCTGTTCGCATTCGATCCGCGCCGCAATCCCGGGCGCAACCCGAACCGACTCGAGGGCGCGTTCGTCGCAATCGAGCCGCGCACGGGCGCGATTCGGGCATTGGTCGGCGGGCGCGCGCCGCGCGAGGGCGAGTTCAACCGCGCGACCCAGGCCAAGCGCCAGTCGGGCTCGTCGATCAAGCCGATCGTCTACGCGGCAGCGCTCGCGACGCCGCGCGGCGACTCGGCGTGGACCGCCGCGACGACCGTGCCGAACGTGCCGCGCACGTTCAAGATCGGCGGCAAGACGTGGAGCCCGGGGAACTCCGACGGCTCGTACTCGTCGCGCATCACGCTCGCGCGCGCGCTCGCGCACTCGGTCAACATGGCGACGATCAACCTCACCGAAGCGATCGGCCCGGAGGTCGTCGTCAAGTTCGCCGAGCGCTTCGGGCTCGGCAAGCTCAAGCCCGTGCTTTCGATCGGGCTCGGCACCAACGAGGTCGCGCTGGTCGACCTGGTCGGCGCCTACACCGTCTTCCCCGCCGAGGGCATGCGCGCCGAGGCGCGGCCGGTGCGGGCCGCGGTCGACGCGCGCGGCATCGACCTGCTCGATGCGCCGCGCGCGCCCGAGCGCGTGTTGAGCCGCGGCCAGGCCGGCGTGATGGTGCGCATGATGGAGGACGTGATCCGGATCGGCATCTCGGCCCCGCTGGTCTGGGCGTACAACTTCACGCGACCGGCGGGCGGCAAGACCGGCACCACGAACGACAACAAGGACGCATGGTTCGTGGGCTTCGTGCCCGGGTTGGCAGCGGGCATGTGGGTCGGCTACGACGTGCCGAGGGACCTCGGCCACACCGCCGCGGGCATCGCGCTGCCGATCTGGGCGCGCGCGATGAACGCCATGCTCGCGGACTTCCCGCTGGCCGACTTCGCGCCCAATCCCGACGTCGAGGACGTGTCGGTCGACGCGATCACGGGCGGGCTTCCCCGCCCCGACTGCCCGCAGGTCATCCGCTCACCGTTCGTCGTCGGCACCGCGCCGACGTGGACCTGCCGGCGCGACCACGCGGCCGACTGGGTGCAGATGATGATCGCCGCGATGGAGCGCGACAGCCTCGCCGCGGTCGCGCGCGCCGACTCGGCGGCGGCGGCCGTCCCGTTCGGCCCGCCCTTCCGCCCCGATACGACCGCGACCAAGCCCGCGAAACGCTAGGCGCTCGCGCGCCGCGGAGACGCGGGTCGCCGAGGTGCGGGCCGGGCCCGCCAGCAATCCGCCACGTGGTCGTCGACCAGCCCTGTTGCCTGCATGAACGCGTAGAGAATGGTCGAGCCCACGAAGTTCATGCCGCGTTGCTTCAAGTCCTTGCTCAGCGCGTCCGACTCCGCGGTGCGCGCGGGCACGTCGCCGGGGCTGCGCGGGCGGCGCACGATCGGCTTGCCACCGACGAACGGCCAGACATAAGAGTCGAACGACCCGAACTCCTTCTGGAGCGCGAGGAACACCGATGCGTTCCGCACCGCCGACTCGATCTTGAGCCGGTT
>JBKJJJ010000086.1:0-10237 GCA_046598045.1 Candidatus Eiseniibacteriota bacterium | reverse complement strand
GTTCCACGGGCGCGATGCCACGCGCGACTCCCTGCGCGCGTTCTATCGGCGCGCGGCGATGCGGCGCATCCCGGGGGGGGCCGGCATGGCGCCGGCGCCGGCAGGGGCCCAGCCGGGCGGAGGCACGCCATGAACCGAATGCGCGAAGGGGTTGCGGGGGTGCTCGCGCTCGCGCTCGCGCTGGCCACCGCTTCGTGCGCGCACGCGCCGGGCGCCGGCCGTGGGCAGATCTTCGCGCTCGACCAGGGGCAGGCCGGCCGGCTGGCGAGCGGCGGGCGCATCGTGTTCGCGAACGTGGTCAATGACTCGCGCTGCCCGCGGGGGGTGACCTGCGTGTGGGCGGGCACGGCGACCGCGCGCTTCCAGCTCGTGCCCGACCCGTCGCGCCGCGACACCGTCAGCGTGCTTGCCGTCCTGTCCGGCGGCGCAGGGCGCGACGACGCGGCGGCGCAGCTCCCGGTGGACACGCTCGGCTCAAGGATTACACTGCTGGAGTTGACGCCTTACCCGGTGGCCGGCGGCGAACGGAACGGGGAACGTCCCCGGGCGGTCGTACGCGTGGCGCCCATTCCGTAGGAAGAAAGGCCAACCATGAAGCCTCTCGCGCTCGGACTCGTGATCCTCGGGGTCGTCGTACTGATCTACGGCGGCATTGGCTACAACCGGCAGAAGACCGTGTTCCAGGTGGGCGACATCAAGGCCACCGCCACCGAGCACAAGTCGTTCCCGGTCGCGCCTGCGGTGGGCGTGATCGCGATCATCGCCGGCATCGCGATGCTGGTGAGCGGTCGGCGCGGGGCCTAGGGTTCGAACCCCTCGCGCTCGACCCGCAGCACCTCCTCGACGTCCTTGTCGCCGCGGCCGGACAGGTTGACCACCACGCGCGTGCCCGCGGGCAACGAGGGCGCCGCACGCTCCAGCCACGCCAGGGCATGGGCGGTCTCGAGCGCGGGCAGGATGCCCTCGAGGCGCGACAGCTTGCGGAACGCGGCCAGCGCCTCCTCGTCGGTGACGCTCTCGTAGGAGGCGAGGCCGCGCTCGTGGAGCCACGCGTGCTCGGGCCCGATCGCCGGGTAGTCGAGGCCGGCCGACACCGAGTGGGTGGCGCGAATCTGCCCGTTCGCGTCCTGCAGCAGGTAGGTCTCGGTGCCGTGCAGCACGCCGACCGTCGGGGTGTCCGACGCGAGCCGCGCGGCGTGTCGGCCGGTCGCGATCCCGCGCCCCCCCGCCTCGACGCCGACCAGCCGCACGCGCGCATCGCCGACAAAGTCGCTGAACAGCCCGATCGCGTTCGAGCCGCCACCCACGCAGGCGACCAGCAGATCAGGCACGGTGCCCGCGCCCTCGAGCGCCTCGAACTGCGCGCGCGCCTCGCGCCCGATCACCGAGTGGAAATCGCGCACCATCAAGGGGAACGGGTGCGGCCCGAGGACCGAGCCGAGGATGTAATGCGTGTCGGCGACGTTCGTCACCCAGTCGCGCATGGCCTCGTTGATCGCGTCCTTGAGCGTCTTCTGGCCCGAGGCCACGCCGCGCACCTCGGCGCCGAGCAGCTTCATGCGCTGGACGTTGAGGTGCTGGCGGCGCATGTCCTCCTCGCCCATGTACACGACGCAGGTCAGCCCGAAGTGCGCCGCGGCCGCGGCGGTCGCGACGCCGTGTTGCCCGGCGCCGGTCTCGGCGATGACGCGCCGCTTGCCCATGCGCAGTGCGAGCAGTCCCTGCCCGACCGTGTTGTTGATCTTGTGGGCGCCGGTATGCAGCAGGTCCTCGCGCTTGAGATAGACGGTGATCCGGTCGCCGAGTTCGGCCTCGAAGCGGCGCGCGCGGTAGAGCGGGGTTGGCCGCCCGCAGAACGTCCGGCGCAGGTGGTCGAGCTCGCTCGCGAAGGCGGGATCCGCCTGCGCGGCACGGTACGCCGCCTCGAGCTCGGCGAGCGGGGTCATCAGGGTCTCGGGCGCGAAGCGCCCGCCGAACCGGCCGAAGTGGCCACTCGCGTCCGGGCCCCGCGCGCTGCTGGTCTCAGGTGCCGCCATGCCGTGCCGCCTCCACGAAGGCGCGGATCTTCTCCGCGTTCTTGATGCCGGGCGCGTCCTCCACCCCGCTCGCCACGTCGACGCGCCAGGGGCGCACGACGCGAATCGCTTCCGCCACGTTGTCCGCCGTCAACCCGCCCGCGAGCACGACGCGCCGGCGCGCGGCGAGTGGTGCGGCAAGCGCCCAGTCGAATGCATGCCCGGTGCCGCCGAGCGCGCCCTTCGTGAAGGCGTCGAGCACGAACGCCTCGCACGGCGCATCGTCGATTCCCTCCAGGCTCGCCGCGCCCTGGACCCGGATCGCGCCCCAGGCGCGCGCTGCGAGCGGGCCGAGGGCGGCGAGCGCGGCCGTGAGCGCGGCCTGCGGCGCGGCTTCGTCGCCCACGAGCTGGGCGCGATCGAACCCGAGGTCGGTCAACGCGGAGCGCGCCTGGCCCGCATCATACGCGCCCAGCACGGCGACCGCCTCGAACGATCGCGGCGCGCCGGCCCGCACCTGCGCGAGCAACGCGCGCGCGGCTTCGGGCGCGAGCCGGCGCGGCGCGCTCGGAGCGAGCACGAAGCCGAGCGCGTCGGCGCCGGCGTCGAGGGCGGCGAGCGCATCGGCGAGCCGGGTCAGGCCGCAGATCTTGACGCCGACGGCAACGCTCAAGCGGGTGCGTCCGCGGCGGATGCGCGTGCCGCATCGGCGAGCGTGCGCACGGCCAGCGCGACGTCTTCCTGGCGCATGAACGCCTCGCCGATGAGCGCGGCGTCGACGTTCGCGTGGGTCAGGCGCGCGATGTCCGCGGCGGTCGCGATCCCGCTCTCGGAGACCACCGGGATCCCGGCGGGCACGCGTGGCCGGAGCGCGAGCGTGACGCCCGGGTCGACATCGAACGTCGCGAGATCGCGGTTGTTGATGCCGATCAGGTCGCTGCCGGCTTCGAGCGCGAGGTCGAGCTCGGCCTCGGTGTGGACCTCGACCAGCGCGTCGAGCCCGCGCGCGTTCGCCTGGCGCACGAGCGCCTCCAGCCGCTCGAGCGGAAGCAGCGCGACGATCAGCAGCACGGCGTCCGCCCCGAGCGAGACCGCTTCCTCGAGCTGCCATGGGTCGATCACGAAGTCCTTGAGCAGGCAGGGCAGCCCGGACGCCGCGCGCGCGCGAGTGAGGAACGAGGGGTCGCCCTGGAAGTAGTGCGGTTCGGTGAGCACCGAGAGCGCGGCGGCGCCGCCGCGCTGGTAGGCGTGCGCGAGCGCCTCGATGTCGAAGTCCGCGCGCAGGAGGCCCTTCGAGGGCGACGCCTTCTTGAGCTCGCACAGGAGCCGGAGCGGGGTGCGGGCGCCCGAGCGCGCGAGCGCGCGCCGGAACGTGCCCGCCCGGGCGGGGCCGAACTCCGGGGGGCGCGGCGGCAGGTGGTCGGCGAGGTCCCGCTTGCGCTCCCGAATCGCCGCCCGGCGGCGCTCGGCAATTTCGGCGAGGATGGTGGCGGGCATGAGAAGTCGCCTTAACGGCGGCGGGTAACCCGCAGGAATTGCTGAAGCTTCTCGAGCGCCTTGCCCTCGTCGACCAGGCTCCGGGCGCGTTCGATTCCGGCCTCGAGCGAGGGCACGAGCCCCCCCGCCGCGAGCGCGGCCCCGGCGTTGAGCACCACGAGGTCGTGCCCCGCTCCCGGCACGGCCGAGAGCGCGGCTTCGAGCAGGCGGGCGTTCTCCTTCGCGTCGCCGCCCTGAACGGACGGGCGGTCGGACTCAGGATGCGCGAGGCCGAATGTGCGCGCATCGATGGTCTCCTCGCTGATCTTGCCGTCCTCGAAGCGGGCCACGCGGGTCGGGCCGAACACCGAGAGCTCGTCGAGGCCGTCCTCGGAGTGCACGACCCAGGCGCGCTCGGCGCCCAGGCGCTGGAGCACCTGCGCGAGGCGCGGCACCCAGGCCCCGTCATACACGCCGACGAGCTGGCGCTCGGCGCCGGCGGGATTGCAGATCGGGCCCAGCACGTTGAACACCGTGCGCACGCCGAGATCGCGGCGCGGCTCCGCCGCGTTCTTGAACGCCCAGTGGTAGGCGGGCGCGAACAGGAAAGCCACGCCCACGTCCTGGATCGTGCGCGCCGCCTCGGCGGGCGTCTGGTCGACCGACGCGCCGAGCGCCTCGAGCACGTCGGCGCTGCCGGCGCGCGAGCTGACCGCGCGATTGCCGTGCTTCGCGACGTGCGCCCCCGCCGCCGCGGCGACGAACGCGATCGCGGTCGAGACGTTGAACGTGCCCGAGTCGTCGCCGCCGGTGCCGCAGGTGTCGAGCAATGGCCGCGGCACCGAGGGGAACGGCTGGAGCGCCTGGCACATCGCGCGCGCGAGACCGGTGACCTCGTCGACGGTCTCGCCCCGCATGCGCAGCGCGACCGCAAAGCCCGCGATCTGCGCCGACGTGGCCGCGCCCGCGAGCACGTCCTGCATCACGGCCGCGGCATCGGCCTCGCTCAGCGTCTCGCCCGCAAGCACGCGCGGCAGGACCTCGCGGATCATCGCGCCTCCGCCCGGGCGGGCTTGACGCCGCACAACGTGAGGAAGTTCGCGACCAGCGCGAGGCCCTCGTCGGTCAGGATGCTCTCGGGGTGGAACTGCACCCCCCAGGTCTCGTGCTGGCGGTGCTTGAGCCCCATGATCTCTCCCTCCGGCGTCCACGCCACGATCTCGAGCGACTCGGGCAGCGACTCCTTGCGCACGATCAGCGAGTGGTAGCGCGTGGCGAGGAACGGGTTCGACAGTCCGGCGAACAGCCCGCGCCCCTGGTGAATGATGGGCGAGGTCTTGCCGTGCATGATCCGGCCCGCGCGCACGACCTCGCCGCCGAGCGCGGCCGCGAGGCACTGGTGCCCGAGGCACACGCCGAGGATCGGGAGCTTGCCCGTCAGGGCGAGGATCGCCGCGTTCGAGATGCCGGCCTCGTTCGGCGTCCTGGGCCCCGGCGAGATCACGAGCCCCTGCGCGCCGAGCGCCGCGAGTTCGGAGGCGGTGATGGCGTCGTTGCGGAAGACGCGCGGTTCGCCGCCGAGCTGGCCCAGGTACTGCACGAGGTTGTAGGTGAACGAGTCGTAGTTATCGATGACCGCGATCATGGCACGTACTCCAGTCCGCGTTCCGCGCGCTCCAGCGCCTCGAGCAGCGCCTTGCCCTTGTCGAGCGTCTCTTCGTATTCGCGCGCCGGGTCGGAGTCGGCGACGATGCCCGCCCCGACCCCGAGATGCGCCTTGCCGGCATGAAACAGCAGCGTACGGATCGCGATGCACAGGTCGGCGTTGCCGTGGAGGTCGAAGTAGCCGACCGCGCCTGCGTACAGGCCGCGCCGGTGAGCCTCGAGTTCCTCGATGATCTCCATCGCCCGGATCTTGGGCGAGCCGCTGACCGTGCCCGCGGGGAAGCACGCCTTGACCACGTCGATCGAGCGCGTGCCCTCGGGCAGGCGGCCGACGACGTGCGACACCAGGTGCATCACGCGCGAATAGCGCTCGACCGTGAGCAATTCGGTGGTCTCGACCGTGCCGAAGCGCGCCACGCGGCCGACGTCGTTGCGCCCGAGGTCCACCAGCATGATGTGCTCCGCGCGCTCCTTCTCGTCCGCCCGGAGCTCGGCCTCGAGCTTTCGGTCCACCTCGGGCGTCGCGCCGCGCGGCCGCGTGCCGGCGATCGGCCGCACGTCGACGCGGTCGCCCTCGCGCCGCACCAGCACCTCGGGCGAGGATCCCACGAGCGCGTGCTCGCCGAGCCTCAGGAAGTACATGTAGGGCGACGGGTTGACCACGCGCAGCGCGCGGTAGGCGTCGAACGCCGGGATCAAGGTGTCGGCTGACAGCCGGTGCGAGAGCACGACCTGGAAGATGTCGCCCGCCTTGATGTACTCCTTGGCGGTCTCGACCGCGGCGAGGAAGCGCGCGCGCGTCATCGTGCTCTCGGGCGTCGACACCACCGGCTCGGCGGCGCCCGCGCGCGCGGGGCGCACCGGAGGTCCGGTGAGGCGGCCGATCTCGGCGCCGATGCGCGCCACCGCGTCCTCGTACGCGCGGCGCGGGTCCTTGCCGGGGCGCGCGTGCGTCACCACCTGCATGATGTGGCGGTGGCTGTCGAAGATCACGTGGACGTCGGTGAAATGGAAGACCGCGTCCGGCACGTCGAGGTCGGCCTCGAGCGTGGCCGGCAAGCGCTCGATCTGCCGCACCGCGTCGTAGGCGAAGAAGCCGACCGCCCCGCCCGCGAAGCGCGGCAGGCCGGGCAGGTCGACCGCGCGGCGGGCCGCGAGCAGCGTGTCGAGCGCGGCGAAGGGGTCGGTCCCCGGGAGCGTCTCGACCCGGCCGTCCTGCTCGAGCGTGAGCTTGCCCCCGTGCGCGCGGAACACCGCCTGGGGCCGCGAGCCGAGAAACGAATAGCGCCCCCATTGCTCCCCGCCCTCGACCGATTCGAGCAGGAATGCGGACTTGCCGTCGTCGATCTTGCTGAAGGCGGAGACGGGGGTGTCGAAATCCGCAAAAATCTCGCGATAGACCGGCACGGCGAGGCCGGCGGCGCTCAGGCGGACGAACTCGTCGAAGGCGGGATGGACCATGTTGCGGTGGATTGTGCCACCGCTAAGTCATGGAAGGAAACGGATTTTCGGGCCGCGCCCGCGGTCGCTCAATCGTCCCAGGCGAACGCCGCCATCGACAGCGCGCCGTAAGCGAACGCGCGGTGAAGGACGCGGCCCTTCGTCCCCTCGGGCGCTGCGCCGAGCGGCACGAACAGCGGCAGGAAGTGCTCGGGCGTGGGGTGGTTGGCAGCCGGGTAGGGCGCGTGCGTCCGCCACTCGATCAGCTCCGTGGTCTCGCCCTCGGTCACGCCCTCGACCAGCCACTCCTCGAACCAGCGCACGTCGGACGGCACCGCGCTGCCGCCCCGGGCGACCCGCCTCAGGTCGTGCGTCGCTCCCCCGCTCCCCAGGATCAGCACGCCCTCATTGCGCAACGGCGCGAGCGCCGCTCCGAGCGCGGCGTGGTGCGCCGCCCCCAGCCCGCTCTGGACCGAGAGCTGGAGCACGGGCACGTCCGCGCCCGGGTACATGAGCGAGAGCGGCACCCACATGCCGTGGTCGAAGCCGCGCTTGTCGTCGAGTGCGGTGTCGAGCCCCGCGCTCGAGAGCAGGGAGAGCACCTGCGCGGCCAGCGCCGGGTCGCCCGGCGCCGGGTAGCGGATCGCGTAGAGCGGCTCGGGGAAGCCGTAGAAGTCGTGGATCGTCACCGGGGCCATCGCCCCGGTCACCGACGGGCGCGGGGCCTCCCAGTGCGCGGACACGCAGACGATCGCGCGCGGCCTGCCGAGCGTGACGCCCAACCCCGAAAGGAACACGTGCGTCGGGTCGTCGGGCTCGAGCGCAAGCGACGGCGCGCCGTGCGAAATGAAGACGCTTGGTAGACTCAATTCGGCTCCCCCGCAGCGTGCCGTCCTGTGAGAAAGGCCTCGGAGCAGGCGTCGGGAAAACCCTTGCCGGCCGCCGCGTGACATGGTAGCAATCGTGCGCGCGTGCAGGTTAAGGATATGTTATGGAGTGGGACCCTTTCCCGAAGTCGCGCACTGCCGGGGCCGGAATGGTCCCGTTCCTGGAACGATTCTCCAGCCCTGCGCGGGCCCCGGCAGCCTCGGCGAACACGTGGTGTTCGCAGGCAGAACAAACAACAAACGGAGATCCCCCATGAATCGCATTTTTCGCACGCTGGCCCTGCCCGCCGTCCTCGGGCTGGTGTTGCTTGCCCCCGGCACGTCGCACGCCAACCACGCCTGGGCCAACTACCACTGGGCTCGCACGTCCAATCCCTTCACGATCAAGATGGGGAACAACCTCAATTCGCTCTGGAGTCCCTACCTCGTCGCAGCCGGCCGGGATTGGGGCGTGACCTCCGGCGCCTGCAACAACCCCCAGAATCCGGTCCGCGCGACGATCGTGGCGGGGTCCTCGGGGAACCTGAAGCGGTGCAGTGGCGTGACCGGGACGATCCAGGCCTGCAATGCGTCGTATGGCGGTAACGGATGGCTCGGGCTCGCCACGATCTCGGTCAACGGGGACCACATCACGCAGGGCACGGTCAAGTTGAACGACTACTACTTCAACCAGCCGCAGTACAACACCCCGGCGTGGCGCGCCTTCGTCTGCGAGCAGGAGGTCGGGCACTGCTTCGGCCTCGCCCACCAGGACGAGAACTTCAGCAATCCGAAACTGCTCGATGCCTGTGGTCGGGGCACCTGCATGGATTACACGAATGACCCATCGAATCAGGGCACGCCGAACCAGCATGATTACGATCAGCTGGTGACGATCTACGGTCACCTCGACTCGTTCACCACGATTGGAGCCGGCGTCCCGGCGAGTGCCAATGCGGACGTGTCGGACTTCGATCCGGAAGACCAGGCTCAGTGGGGACGGGCCGTCGGGTTCGCCAATGGACGCCCGAATCAGTTCGAGCGGGAAGTCGGCGGCGGCCACAAGGTGGTCACCTTCGTGCTCTGGGCCCCGTAGAACGCTTCGGTAGGGCTGATCGCGGGGCTCCGATCCCACCGGATCGGGGCCCCGTGTTGCTTAGCTACGACTGCCCGCGGTGCGCCGGGCGGGGCGCGCCGGGGCCCCGACACGCTCCTGGAGTGCGAGCAGTTCCCTCGCCTGGGCGCGCGTGGTGCCCGAGGCGGCGTCGCCCGCGAGCATGCGCGCCAGCTCCTCGATGCGCGCCTCTCCCTCGACGCGCTCGACGCGCGCGCTCGTACGGCCGTCGCGCTCGAGCTTCGTGATCCGGAATTGCCGGTCCGCCTGCGCCGCGATCACCGGCAGGTGCGTCACGCACAACACCTGGCGCACGCGGCCGAGCGCGGCGAGGCGCTCGCCGACCGCGCGCGCCACCGCCCCGCCGATGCCGGCGTCGACCTCGTCGAACAGCAGCGCGTCGACGCCGTCCTGAGCCGCGAGCAGCGTCTTGAGCGCGAGCATCACGCGCGAGAGCTCGCCGCCCGAGGCGATCTTCGCGAGCGGGCGCGCCGCCTCGCCCGCGTTCGGCGCGATCCGGAACTCGACCCGGTCCGCGCCCGAGGGGCCGGGTGTCTCGAGCGGGTCGAGCGCGATCGTGAGGCTGGCCTGGGCGAGGCCGAGCACGCCGAGCTCCTGCGCGAGCGCGGGCTCGAGCTTGCGCGCGGCGGCCCGGCGCATCCGCGTGAGCGTGCGCGCGGCGGTGTCGAGCAGGGCGCGCGCGGTGCGCTCGGCCTCGGCGAGGCGCGCGCGTTCGCCCTCCTGGTCGGCGATGCGGGCGAGTCGGGCAGCGAGCTCGTCGCGCCAGGCGACGAGTTCGGGCAGCGTGCGGTGGTGCTTGCGCAGCAGGTGCTCGAGCGCCGCGTGCCGCGCCTCGGCAGCCTCCGCCTCGGCGGGGTCGAGCGCCTCGGGATCGAGTGCAGCGTCGACCGCGCGCAGGACCTCCGAGAGGGTGACGCGCGCGGCGGCGAGCTCGTCGGCGAGCGCGGTGAGCGTGGGATCGACCGCCGCGGCCTCGCGCAGGGCGCGCTCCGACTCGGCGGCGCCGCCCAACGCGCCCGATTGCGCCCCGGCGGACTCGTCGCCCGAGAGCCCCGCGCGGGCGCGGGCGAGCGCCTGCGTCAGGCGGCCGGCGTGGCGCAGGCGCGCGAGCCTGCCCGCGAGTTCCTCGTCCTCGCCCGGCCGGAGCGCGGCGCGCGTCAGTTCCTCGTGGGCGAACGACCAGCCGTCCTTCTCGGCGGCGGCGCGGGCGGCCTCGGCGGCGAACGCCTCGCGGGCGGCGTGCGCGGCGCGCCAGGCATCGTGGAGCGCGGCGCACGAGGCGCGCGCGTCGCCGAGATCGGCCCAGCGGTCGAGCATGTCGCGCTGGCGGTCGGGGGCGAGCAGGCTCTGGTGCTCGTGCTGGCCGTGGACGTCGAGCAGGACGGCGCCGAGCTCGGCGAGCGCGGTGACGGTGACCGGGGACTGGTTGATCCACGCCCGGCTCCGGCCCTCGCGCGCGATCTCGCGGCGCAGCACCAACTCGCCGTCCGCGAACGGGATCCCCCACCCGGCGAGCAGCTCCGTGGCGCGCTCGAGCGCGGGGCCGGGCCCGAGGTGGAACGGGGCCTCGATGCGCGCGCGGGCCTCGCCCGCGCGGACCGCGTCGGCAGCGGCGCGGCCGCCCACGATCAGGGTGAGCG
>JBKJJJ010000023.1:0-3753 GCA_046598045.1 Candidatus Eiseniibacteriota bacterium | reverse complement strand
AGCCAGGCGCCCGTCAGGAGCGCCACGACCGCGAGCGCGAGCACGCGCTGTTCGTTGCCGGGCGCGATGCGCGGCGCGCCCGGCACGGCGCGCACTGCGAACGCGACGATCGAGCCCGCCGCGGCGAGCCCGACCGACGAGGCGAACACCGCGGCGCCGATCGCCGGCTGGCCGATCTCGGCGAACACGAGGAACAGGATGCCCGACGACAACGCGCCCCACAGGCCGGCCTCGCCGGGGTGGCGCCGCGCGAGCGCGATCATTGCCGTGAGCGCGGCCCCGGCGCCGGCGGCGAGGATCGACGGCGCCCAGGGCAGCGCGCGCACGTACTCGAGCGCGGGGCCGGTGGTCGGGTTCACGCGCGGCTCCAGGCGGTGAACAGGAGCGCGCGCCCGCCGAGCAGCGCGGCGAGCACGCCGAGCGCGGCCAGGCCTAGGACGAGCGGCGCGTTCGCCGGCGCGAGCGCGAGCGCGGCGTAGCCCGCCCACGCCGCGATCCAGCCGTGGTGCGCCAGGCCCGTCATCGCGCGCAGCGCGGCGCTCGGCTCTCCCGCGTCGCCGCCGCGCGGCGGCACGAGCAGCGCCTTCGCGCCGGTCGCTCCGGGCAGCGCGACCATCACGGAGGCCGCGAGCAGCAGCCACGCCGGCAGGTCCACGGCCGAGAAGCCGCCCGCGCCCGGCATGCCGAGCACGAGCAACGCAAGCGCCCACAGGGGCGCCGCGAGCAACTGGCGGAGCGCGGCGCGGCGGCGCAGGCGCGCGCCCTCCTCGCGCTGCGATCGCTCGGCGGCCGCGGCGTAGGCCGCGGGCACGACCAGGAACAATGCCACGAACAGGAGGAAGGCCTCGCGCGGCAACGGTCCCGACCCGAGCGCGTGCGCGGTCACCGACGCGGCGCGCAGCAGCAGCGCGATCGCGGCGACCGGCGTGACGAACAGCGCGACATAACCCACGCCGACGCCGAACGGCTCGCTTGCGCGCGCGCCGCCGTGCCACAGCCCGCTCGCGCCCGCGCGCAGGTCGGCGAACGACAGCGCCGAGTCGGCCCGCGCCTGGGCCGCGGGCCGGAGCTTGAGCCGCACGAAGGCCCACGCCAACGCGCCCCGCAAGCCGACATCGAGCAGCGCGGAGCCGAGCGCGAGCGCGAGCGTCGCCGCGAACGCGATTGCCGCGAACACGAGCACGCCGAGCGCGCGCGGGACGAACGTCGTGGGATCGAACGGATGGGGCGCGATCGCGGGCAGCGCGGGCGGCGTCGCCGGCAGGAGCCAGGGCAGCGTGTGCGCGAGCGCGGCGAGCGCGATCAGCGCGGACGCGGTCACGGCGCACGCGATCGCCCCGTGGACTCCGGGGAACACGCCCGCGGCAGGAAGGGCGCCCAATTCGGACGAGGGATCGGGCACGGGCGAGGCTGCGTCCACGGCCGGAGCGCGCAGGCGGCGCCACCATTCGAGCGATCGCCGCGAGAGCCGGGTGAGGCCGAGCGCGGCGCCCGCGATCAGGGCGGCGAGCAGCGCCGCGGCGAACGGTCCGAGGAACGGGCCCATGGGCCGACCCGGACTACAGGTACTTCGCCTCGGCGTCGCGGAGGGTCTGCACGAAGGCCTCGGGGGACTCGGCGGCCTTGAGCGCGTCGCGCACCCGGTCCTCCTTCAGCAACCGCGAAATGTTCGCCAGCACCTTGACGTGCGGGCCGCCGACGTTCTCGGGCGAGATCAGGAGGATGAACAGCGTCGCCGGCTGCTTGTCGATCGCGTCGAAATCGATGCCCGTGCGCGAGACGCCGCAGGCCGCGATCAGGTGATCGACCGCGCGCGCCTTGCCGTGCGGGATCGCGATGCCGTTGCCGATGCCGGTGCTCATCATGGCCTCGCGCTTGAGCACGCGGTCCAGGATCTCGCCGTTGGAATGCACGGCGTGGGCCTTCTCGAGCAGTTCGACGAGCTCGACGATGGCCTCTTTCTTGGTCTGGGCCTTGAGCTGCACGCTGACCGATTCGGGATGGAGAAGCTGCGACAGGATCATGGGGGCCAGGAGGGAGGAGTTGGGTCACGGGACCGGGGCCTTCCCGGGCCGCACATCCCGCAAGTTGTTTTGCTGCAAGCGCGCGGACCATAGCACAGGCGCGGGGACCCTCCAAGGCCGCCGCCCGGCCGAGATCGGGGCCACCGGCCGCGCTCCGGGCGGGTTATACTCGTGAAGGCCCATTGGAATAAGGATTTGGCAGCCCCGCCCGGCCGGCCTCCCGGGTGCTTCATTCGAAACGGACCCATGGACGAAGGGTAATAAGACCCCGAACCCCGGCGAACGGCGAGACCGATCGCGGGGATGGAGCCACAAGGCGCGCCTTCGCCCATGAAGCGTCATTCCCTGTCCTTCCGTGCCCTCCTCGAACGCGTCCTGCCACTCGAGGCGCTGCCTCCGCTCGATCGCGAGCGGGTGCGCGCCGCGCTCGAGAGCGACGACGCGCGCCGGATCGAGCGCGTCGCCCTCGAGGCGCTCGACCGACTGACCGAGCGCGGGGCGTTCCAGCGCCTGCCCGATGGTCTCGAACCGCCGGACCGCATCGTCCGTTTCCAGCGCAACGACTCGCACGAGGTGATCGCGCTGCGTTTCGCGGCGCCGGCGCTGCCGCCGGACATCACGGCGCTCCCGCGCGCGCTGGTCATGCTCAGCGGCCAGGCGCCTCTCGAGCGCGTGCGCCGGCTGCTGAGGCTCGACGACGCGCTGATCGAGAGCGGCGGGCGATTGCCGAGCGGAATGACCGAACTCGTCCAGCGCCTCGCGTCGGGCGCGCGCGAGATGCTCGATTGCGAGCAGGCGCTGTTCTTCCCCGCCCCGTCCGAGGACCCCGCGGCTTCGACCTACGCGCCGCCCCCCGGCGAGCACGAATTGCTCGCGCCGTGGTCGGCCGAGGCCGTGCGCCGAGCCGATTTCCTGCTCGTGACCCACGATGCCGCGCTCGTGCCCGAGCTGCGTGCCCCCGCGGCGCACGCCCACGCGCGCTCGATCGCGAGCGTGCGCGTGCGCGCGGTGCAGGCCTCGCTCGACGGCGTCCTCGAGGTGCGCAGCGCGGCGCCCGGCTTCTTCACCCCCGAGCGCCTGTCGCTGCTGTCGCTGCTCGCCGAGA
Source organism: Candidatus Eiseniibacteriota bacterium (assembly GCA_046598045.1). Lineage (GTDB taxonomy): Bacteria > Eisenbacteria > RBG-16-71-46 > RBG-16-71-46 > DASYSL01 > JANPEF01. Next base: position 624 of record JBKJJJ010000023.1, on the reverse strand, counting down.
GCTTCGGCAGCCTCGCCGACCAGGCGGCGCGGCTCCAGCGCCTGGTCTTTCTCGACGGGCTGACCGGCGTGTCGAACAGCGCGTTCTTCCGCCAGGCGCTCGACAACGAGGTCGCGCGCGCGGCGCGCGAGGGCAAGACCATGGCGCTCGTGATCGCGGACATCGACGACTTCAAGCGCTTCAACACCGTCTACGGTTACGAGGGCGGCAACGCCGTGCTCAAGCAGGTCGCGCAGATCTTCAAGCGCGCGGTGCGGCCGTTCGACACGGTCGCGCGCTGGGGCGGCGAGGAGTTCGCCGTGCTGCTGACCTCGCCCCTCGAGCGCGATGACGCCGAGACCATTGCCGAGCGCCTGCGCCTGCTGGTCGCGGAGGGAGACCACGTGGTGACCGGCCTCGAGTCGCTCGAGCATCGCGTGCGCGTCACGGTCTCGATCGGCGCCGCGCTCTATCCGGCGGACGCGGGCTCGGCGACCGATCTCTGGCTGCGCGCGAACCAGGCGCTGTTGCTCGCGAAAGCGCCCCCCAAGAACCAGGTCGTGTTCTGGAAGGCTTGAGCGCCCCAGCCTGAGCGCTCGTGCATGGACGAAATCCCCTTCGGTCGTTATCCTCCGCGCACCGCAC
>JBKJJJ010000126.1:0-46484 GCA_046598045.1 Candidatus Eiseniibacteriota bacterium | reverse complement strand
TCTCGCACCCCTTGTGGTGCGAGATCGCGTTTAATGGGCCGGGCTTCCGAACTCCCAACCGACCAAACGGCAGGCACTTACGAGGTCGGGAGCCGCGAGGCGACCGGCCTCGCGTGTTTTCTGGCTTGCCCCGGCCGGGCCGTTTGAATAGATTCCGGTTCAAGAATCGTTCTTATCCGTGACGCGAGCACCCCGGAGACCAGCCCCTTGCCGCGCGACCCGCACACCACCGACGTCTCCGCCGAACTCGAGCGCTTCACCCGCGCCTGCCGCGAGCAGGGCAAGCCGGTGACGCACCAGCGCCTCGCGGTCTACCGCGCGCTGCTCGAGAGCCACGCGCACCCCGATGCCGACACCGTCTACCGCCAGCTCCGGCCGCAGTACCCGGCGCTGTCGCAGGCGACCGTCTACAAGACGATCGAGATGCTCGAGGGGCTCGGCCTGGTCCGCAAGGTCGGGGCAGACGGGCCCAGCCGGCGTTTCGATGCGAACCGGCACCCGCACCACCACCTTCGGTGCGAGCGCTGCCACAGCCTGACCGACATCGAGCTCGACCCCGGGCCCGCCGTCGACTTGCCGGCCGGCCTGGGGTTCGAGGTCACCGAGGTCACCATCCAGTTCAGCGGAATCTGCGCACGGTGCCGATGAGCATGCCGTTTTACGACTTCGAGTCCCGGCGTTGCCGGATCCATCTCGCCCTTCGGGGTGTGGGTCTGGAACGCCCGGGAACTCGGGGACGGATCACCCCTCTCCGAAGGAGCACGCCATGATCGAAGCGAACAAGCAGAGCCCCCAGGAACCAGGGGCCGGCAAGTGCCCGGTGATCCACGGCGCGCCCTCGAACGCGACCGGTGCAGGCCGGACGAACCGCGACTGGTGGCCGAACCAGCTCAACCTCAACATCCTGCACCAGCACTCGGCCCGGTCCAATCCGATGGGCCCGGACTTCGACTACGCCGCGGAGTTCAAGCAGCTCGATCTCGCGGCCGTGAAGCAGGACCTGTTCGCGCTGATGACCGATTCGCAGGACTGGTGGCCCGCCGACTACGGCCACTACGGGCCGTTCTTCATCCGCATGGCGTGGCACAGCGCGGGGACCTACCGCATCGGCGACGGCCGTGGGGGCGCGGGCTCCGGCATGCAGCGCTTCGCCCCGCTCAACAGCTGGCCGGACAACGTGAGCCTCGACAAGGCGCGCCGGCTGCTGTGGCCGATCAAGCAGAAGTACGGCAACAGCATCTCGTGGGCCGACCTGATGATCCTCGCGGGCAACTGCGCGCTGGAGTCGATGGGTTTCAAGACGTTTGGTTTCGGCGGCGGGCGCGCGGACGTGTGGGAGCCCGAGGAGGACACCAACTGGGGCGTCGAGGACACGTGGCTGGGCGACCAGCGTTACTCGGGCGACCGCGAGCTGGAGAAGCCGCTCGCCGCGGTGCAGATGGGCCTGATCTACGTGAACCCGGAAGGCCCGAACGGGGTGGCCGACCCGGTCGCGTCGGCCCGCGACATCCGTGAGACCTTTGCGCGCATGGCCATGAACGACGAGGAGACGGTCGCCCTGGTCGCCGGCGGGCACACCTTCGGCAAGTCCCACGGTGCGGGCGATACCGCGCTCGTCGGCCGGGAGCCCGAGGGGGCCGGCATCGAGTTGCAGGGCCTCGGTTGGAAGAATGCGTTCGGCAGCGGCGTGGGCGTCCACGCGACGAGCAGCGGCATCGAAGGCGCGTGGACCCCGTCCCCGATCCAGTGGGACAACAGCTACTTCGACACGCTCCTGGGGTTCGAGTGGAAGCTCGTGAAGAGCCCTGCCGGCGCCCAGCAGTGGATCCCGACCGACCCCGCCGCCGCGACGCTCGTGGCGGATGCGCACGACAAGACCAAGCGCCACGCGCCTGTGATGACCACGGCGGATCTCGCGTTGCGCATGGACCCGATCTACGAGCCGATCTCGCGCCGTTTCCATCAGCACCCCGAGCAACTCGCCGACGCGTTCGCCCGGGCCTGGTTCAAGCTGACGCATCGCGACATGGGTCCGCGCGTGCGCTACCTCGGTCCCGAGGTTCCGGCCGAGGAGCTGATCTGGCAGGACCCCACCCCGGCCGCCAAGCAGCCGCTCGTCGACGCGAAGGACATCGCGGCCCTCAAGGCGAAGATCCTCGCCTCGGGCCTGTCCGTCCCGGAGTTGATCTCCACCGCGTGGGCATCCGCGTCCACGTTCCGCGGCTCCGACAAGCGCGGCGGCGCGAACGGGGCGCGCATCCGCCTCGCGCCGCAGAAGGACTGGGAGGCGAACCAGCCGGCCCAGCTCGCGAAGGTGCTCGGATCTCTCGAGCGCATCCAGAAGGAGTTCAACGCCGCGCCGGCCGGGGGCAAGCAGGTCTCGCTCGCCGACCTGATCGTGCTCGGGGGCTGCGCTGCCGTCGAGCAGGCGGCGAAGAGCGCCGGGCAGGAGGTCGCGGTTCCGTTCATGCCGGGCCGCACGGATGCGACCCAGGAACAGACCGATGTCCACTCGTTCGTGCCGCTGGAGCCGATCGCGGACGGCTTCCGCAATTACAGCAAGACGGGGCTCAACATCCCGGCCGAGGCGCTGCTGGTGGATCGGGCGCAGCTCCTGACCCTGACCGCGCCCGAGATGACCGCGCTCGTGGGCGGCTTGCGCGCGCTGAACGCGAACGTCGGCCAGTCGCCGCACGGCGTGTTCACGAAGCGCCCCGGGACGCTCACCAACGACTTCTTCGTCCACCTGCTTGACATGGGCACGATCTGGAAGGCGACGTCGGATGCCGCGGACACTTTCGAAGGCCGCGACCGGAACACCGGCGAGGTGAAGTGGAGCGCCACCCGCGTCGACCTGATCTTCGGCTCGCACTCCGAGCTGCGCGCGCTCGCGGAGGTCTACGCCAGCAACGGAGCCGAGCGGAAGTTCGTGCAGGACTTCGTGGCAGCGTGGGGCAAGGTGATGAATCTCGATCGGTTCGACCTGGTCTGATCGCTTCACAGTGACGACGGCGCCGCCCAGCCTCGAGCTCCCCGCTCGTGCGTTGGGCGGCGTCAGGACTGTCGCGCGCGCCGGTTCGAGTCCTATTCCGCGAGCCAAATGTGGCTGTGTGCGGTCTGAGCCTCCCTTGCCTTCGGGCGGGGGAGGTTTTTGCGTTTTGGGGGGAGGGCTTGATCGGTCAGGCCGGCCGGCATTCGAGAAGGCGCGTGCAACCGAGTCAGCCTAGGCTAACTGTTGACGGAATCGGGGCAATCTCCGCGGGGTGCTCGATCGCCTCGACGGCGGGGGATCGGGGCGCAAGAGGAGTGATGAAAATGAAGGACTTAGGCACGCCGGCTTGTTTTCGGCCCAGAAACGGCCCAGACTGGATCGGTCGGGCACGATCCTGGGTGAGGAAATTATGTCGGGTGCAATCCTGCGAAAATTCGATGTGCTTGCGATCCGCGATCCTTCCTTGGGCTACGGTGGCCAAGTTCCGATGCCCCAGGGCCGGATTGAATTCTACCGGCAAGGCGCGACGGTAAGCACGCCATCCACGACGATTGCGAATAGCTTCACGGGAACGCTGACCGTTTATTCCCTCGGCGGACTCCTGGCAGGCGACAGCGTCATGATCGGTGTGGGGGGGGGCGTAGTTCTTACGGTATCCTCTGTAAACCCTTCAACCAAACAAGTCACCCTCTCGAACAGTAGTGGCGCCTCGGTGACCGTGCTCGCCGGAACACGCCTGATCGATCTTACCAACCGACCCAACGCCTACGCCGATGAGCTCGGGCTCGCGGTCATCGGGAATCTCGTCATCGCGGACAGTGGCGGTCGGGCAACCGTTTTCCTCCCTGAAGGCTCTTACGACTATGTCATCACATCAGCCTCCGCCGTCACGTTCGACGCCGTCCAATCGTCGAACCTGCCGACGGCCCAAAACACAATGACGTGGAATCACACGGCGAGCGGCACGGGCCGAGTCGTTCTTGTCGCCATTTCATGGCAGGAAACGACTGCCTTAGAGACTCTGGATTCGGTCACCTATGGCGGCCATGCGATGACGCGGCTCGCATTTGCAAACCTCGTAGACCTCTTCTACCTGGTCGACCCGCCTACGGGTTCTCAGGCAATCGTTGCGACCTGGTCGGGGTCGGGGACCAAGGGTGTTGCCGCCGGATCGATCAGCTTCAATGACGCAGATCAGGAAACACCGTTCGGTATCCCGCGAACCGCCCAGGCCACAGGCACGAGCGCAGCGATCACCATCAGTAATTCGATCATGAACGGCTTCGTGCTCGCGGCTCTCGGCGTCAACACCGTCACCGGAACCACGACCGCGACAGTGGATGCAGGTTCCACCTCGCGCTGGAACTTGAGCGGCGGCAGTACAGGAAACCTCAATCGCACCCTCGGCGCTGGGGCAACGAAACTCAGCACCGCAGGCGGGTCAGTCGCGGTCACCTGGACCCTCAGTGCTTTACGGCCCTGGGGAGTCATTGGTGTCGAGGTACTGCCGGCAATCCGGCTCTATGCGGATCAGACAGGCGTGGCCTGCAGCTCAGTTCCCTACGGGATCAATGCAACGGACTATGCAGGCATCCAGGAGGCCATCGATGCGCTCCCCGCGATCGGCGGCGTGGTCTATGTCCCCACGGGCACCTACCGACTACGAACCGGTCTCACGATCACGAAGCCGAACGTCACTTTGATCGGAGAGGGGGTGACGACGATCATCACTCCCGACGATCCGACCAATCTCCCCATCGACTTGCTCACGATCCGTGCCGCCGAGGCGCGACTGTACCGCCTCAAGTTCGACGGAGCGGCTGCCAGCCGCGATCTCGAGCATGGAACATGCGGGGTCATCATCGACGGGTACACGGGCGCAATCGCACCGACCAGACTCGTTCAGCACTGCTATCTCGAGAACGTGATGATCACGGGCACGTCCAAGCACGGTCTCCTGCTTAGGGACACGATCCTCCTAACCGCGATCAACTGCGAGATCATCACGAACAAAGGCGACGGGCTACGTATCCAGGGATCTCAACCGAACGGGACTTCCACGACCATCCGATTCATGGGGTGTGGAATCAGCAGCAACGGCGGTATCGGCGCGAATATCGGAGACGCGCTCATTCCTCCCGACACCCTCGGCACCGGTATCGGAAGTGTCACGCTGTGGGGGTGCACCCTCGAGCTCAATGAGGGCCATACGGTGGCCGAGGACCTCTCGGTCGTGGGGGTCGCGGTCAATACCCAACTCGCCTACAAGGTAGAAGTCGCAAATTGTTACTTTGAGGGTCCACCGACGGGGTGTAAGCAGTTCGTTCGCTTCAAGGATTCTCACAATGCGCGGATCAGTGATTGCCTTCTTGCCGGGAACCCCCAGACCCCTTCGAGCGGTCCTGACCGAGCAATCGCATTCGTCGGGTGTGCCTTCGGATACTGTGTTAACAACTCGGTAGAAGGATTCAAGACCGAGATCATCAATTTTGACAGCGGATGTAGCGACTGCGTCGAAATGTGCAACCGCGATATCAATACCACGACGGGCGTGCCAAGAATTACCGCGGGCTCGCTAACAGTCTTTGGAACAAGTCAGGGATCTGTAGTTATCCCCAGGCACTTGAATGAAATGAATCTGCCAAGCGCAACTCTGTTTCGCCCGGGCTCAATGATCTGGGTCGTCACAATAAATCCGGGTAGCAGCCATTTGCAAGTCTCGGATGGCACAAACTGGCTGAAGTTCTAGCAAGTCAAGGAGACGATCATGATCACTTGCATACGCACAAGTCTTAGGCAGAGAGCCTTGTGGTTGTTTACACTTGCCGCGGGAGTCGCAGTCTCAAGCTCTGCCGTAGCTGCTCCGCCCCAGTTTGTCCTCTCGTGGGGCAGTAATGGCACTGCAGACGGGCAATTCATGCGGCCGTACTGCCTTGCCATCGGTCCGGGAGACGTCGTTTACGTTGCCGATGTCTTTAGTCCGCAAGTACAGATCCAGAAGTTTACATCGACCGGTAGCTTTCTGACAAAGTGGGGCACGCAGGGAACAGGTCAAGGGCAGATCGGGGAATTCGTATATTCATTGGCAGTGGCTCCAAACGGAAACGTCTACGCCCTGGATGGGTCCAGTTCTGAAGTTGAGATCTATGGCAGCGCGGGTGCGTACATTGGCACCTTTGGCACCTTCGGCTCTGGGCCCGGCCAACTGGACCATCCCGAAGGCATTGCGATTGATGCTCAGGGTTTCGTATATATCGCCGATTCGGAGAACGCGCGAGTCCAGAAGTTCACTGCTGCGGGGCAATTCGTGGCGCAGTGGGGATCTCTTGGCATTGGTGATGGACAATTCAAGAAACCATATGGCATTACTATAGATCCACAAGGTTTTGTTTATGTCAGCGACTTCGATCCGACAGCGAGTCGTATTCAGAAATTCACGAGCTCTGGAGCCTATCTAGTGTCATTTGGCTTTCCAGGTACGAGCGGCGACGGGGCGTTGGCAAATCCGTTCGGCCTTGCTGTCGACCAGTACGGGCATGTTTACGTGGCGGACTCGTTCAATGACCAAGTGCAGGTGTTTAGCACGGCGGGCAGTTTTCTCTTGCGTTGGGGCACGACCGGGACGGGTCAGGGACAGTTTGATGGTCCAGTTGGCGTGGCCCTCGGATCCGACGGTGCCCTCTACGTGGCAGATGCGTTCAACGACCGCGTGCAGAAATTTGCCGGCGGCGGCCCGGTGTCCGTGCCTGCACCGGGCCGAGCCTCGGGCTTGTCTCTGCGGGTCCTGGGTTCGCCTGCCACTCGAGGGGATCGAGTCTCGTTCCAGATCTCCGGGGTTCCGAACGAAGCTGTCATGGGCGGAATCTACGATTTGAGCGGTCGTCGCGTGACGCAGTTCCACGGCATGACCGGGGCGGCAGGACAACTCGTCGTGGGCCGCGATCGCGACGAGCTGGATGTCACGTCGGGAATCTATTTCGTGCGCATCCGGCAAAAGGATCAGGCCACGACTGCGAGAGTGGTGTTTCTCCAATAACGGTGCCAGTTGAATCCGCCCTACTGGTTCGCCTCGCTGGTCGCTGCTGCGTTGGGCATTGCCGAGGAGTACTGGCGGGAGCGAGTTGCCCGCTGCACAGATTGCACACTTCACTCCCCCCACTCGCACGATCACAGCGTGTTCCCAACATCTAACGCGGTTCGCACACTGACCAAGGCCCCGAGCCAACTGTGGCTGACTACGAACCGGGCGCGGCCGCCGCGCCCGACGGCAGCCTAACGCGCCACGGGAGTCAGTCCTGGAGGCATGATGCGTGCGCGGCTGCATGGAATGGACCGCCCCTCAATGCTCCGCTTGCGGCGGATACACGAGAGGCTCGGGGTGGCGTGGCGCCGAGGTCGGATTTTCCTTTCGCAGCGCGAGGACGGCATCGATGGCGGCGTTCAGCTGGGCGTCCTCGCCCCGCAGTGCACCGGCGGGATCGATCTCCGCGCGAATGTCGGGGGACACGCCGTGATTTTCGATGTCCCAGCGACCGTCGGGGTTGAAGAACGCCCGGAGCGGTAGGGACAATGCGCCGCCATCTGCGAACGTGATCTGCGAGAGATGCCCGACGCCCCATCCCGCGGTGCGATGTCCCACGATCGGCCCCACCCCGGCTCGCTGAAACACCCAGGGGAACGTGTCCGCGGCCGAGCCGTTGCGCTCGTTGACGAGCAGGGCCCGCGGTCCGGCATTGCTGATCACGGGGAACGGCAGATCCCGAGCGTCACGAAACGTGTAGTAGGAGAGTGGCCTCCGGGAGACGAGATCGAGGATGAAATCGGCGGCCCAACCGCCGGGGTTGTAACGCTGGTCGATGACCACCCCGTCCTTGTCGCTGGCCGCCGTCCACTGGCGAAGGAAGGCGGCCATTCCCCGCTCCTGATAATCGGGAATGTAGACGTAGGCAAGCGTTCCGTTCGAGCGGGCGTCGACGATTGCGCGATTGCCCTCGATCCACGCCGCTTCACGAAGGGATGCATCCGACGCTAGCGGTTGCACGGTGATCGTGCGCGCGCCGCGTCCGTCAGGGGTCTCGGCGACGGTCAGCGTGGTCGGGCGTCCCGCAGTGCCGAGAAGATAGAAGTGGAGATCCCGGTCCGCCGTCGCCTCGACACCATTGATCCGGAGAAGATAGTCGCCCGCCTTGACCGGCGGATCGAGCCCGTCGAACACCCCGGCGGGGATCGACTCCGCCGCGAACGGCCGGCCGGAGTGGATGCGAGTGAAGCGAAACCGGCCGGCGTCGATGGCGAGATCCGCGCCGAGCAGACCGCTCGCAGGCGGCGGCGATACCTTGGCTCCGTTGTCGCCACCTTCGATGGCAATGTGCGAAACCGAAACGTTGCCGAGCGCCAGATAGAGCAAAGCGTTCAGGTCGGTGCGCCGGGTGATGCCGGGCAGGTAGCGGGCGTAGCGCTCCTCCAGGGCGGCGATGTCCTGACCGTGGTAGGCCGGGTCATAGAAGGTGTCGCGCAGCTCCCGCCAGGCCTCGCGGTAGATTTGTCGCCACTCCTCTTGCAGCTTCACCGTCAGCCGAACATCGGCGAGCGAGAACGTCGTGCCGCCGGTTCCCGACGGCAGCGGCCGCACGGACCAGTTGTCGCCGGCGTTGACGAGCAGCCTGGTGCGGTCGGGCGAGAGCGCGAACCGATCGACGTCGGAAGCGACCATCGCCGGCTTCGGGGACCGGCGATCAAGACGAAAGAGCGCGAGGGTCGCGCGGTCGCGCCCCGGCGTTGCCGGCCATTGCCTGGCCGAGGCGAACAACGTGGTGTCGTCCAGCACCGCGATCGCCCCGTAATCACTCGCCTCGAATGGGAGGGTCCGGATTCGCGACGCGAATGCCGCAGGGCTGAGCGACCGGCGGAGCGCGTCGCGTGATTGCGACAGATCGACAGCGGCCACCTGAATCCTGCGCAGGACGAGGGGGCGGAGAATTGCGGGGTACATGCCGAAGGCCTCGGCTGCTGCGGCATTGCCGCTGGCGATGAAATCGATTTGCCTGCCGCCGCGGTCGAACGTCGGGGATCCGGTGTCGACCTCGCCCGAGGTGAGCTGATATTTCGGGCCTCCGGCGACGTGCTGCAGGAACAGCGCCCGGTTGTTGTTCGGCAGGTGCCTCGCGTACGTCAGCCACTGCCCGTCGGGCGACCACGCAACCTCGAACGAGTAGTCGTTCATGTGCGTCCCGGCATCGATCATGCGGCTCGAGCCGGTGATGGCATCGACGAGCCACAGCCCGGCGCGAAAGTCGGTGACGACAAGGCGGCGGCCGTCCGGGGACCACTGGGTCTCGAAAAAGCCTCCGCGGGCGCGCGGCAGGGCAATTGTCCGCCGCGAGGAAGGACGCGCCAGGTCCTGAAGGACCAGGGCGTCGCCGCCGGCGCCGAACGACACGTAGGCGAGCCGCCGGCCATCTGCGGAGAACGCCGGCGCCTGCTCGGTCACGGAGCTCGAGGCGGTGAGATTGCGGGCGTGCCCCGCGCCATCGACGAGGAAGATGTCGCCCCGCGCGACGACCGCGACATCGCCGTTCGCGCCGACCTGGGCGCCGTCGATGTAGTCGCCCGCGGCAACCTGCCGCTCGACCATCTCGCCACGATCGGCTGGGAGCGCGATCGGGACCGGCTGCGAGCGTCCGGTCGCAGGATCCAGGAGGAAGAGTGAGCCATCTCGTTCATACGCAGCGGCTCCCTCGGGGGAGCCGGCCAGCGCGCCGATCCCGGTGCCGCGGAAGCGCGTGATCGGGCTTGCCCGGCCGGTCGTCACGTCGAGCGAGTAGACATTGTAGAGACCATCCGCCCGGTCGGAGGCGATGAGCAACCGATCTCCGGCCCAGACGGGAAGGCGGTCGTTGCCCTGGTCGGAGGAGAGCGGCGTGAACGTGCCGGCGCGGAGGTCGGCGATCTCGAGCGCTCCCATCGAGCCGCCGCGATAGCCGCGCCACGACGTCGCGTATCGCCCGATCACTTCGCGCGGCGCGTAGACGATCCGCCCGTCGGGCGCGAAGACGCCGTTCCACGCAATCGGGATGGGTAGCTCGCGGCTGGGCCCGCCATCCGCGGGGACGGTGTAGAGCCGCGACTGCCAGCTCATTCCCCGGGCGGCCGTGAAGAGGATTTGCGTACCACTCGGTGACCAGCCGCGCACGAGCTCGGTGGCGGGATGGAAGGTCAGGCGAGCCGGCGTCCCTCCTTCGACCGGAAGGACGTAGACGTCCGCATCCCCCCCGACCGCCCGCGAGAAGGCGATCCAAGCGCCGTCCGGGGAGAAACTTGGATGGGAGTCATTCTCCGGCCCCGACGTCAGCCGGACCGCCGCCCCGCCGGTATGCGGCACCAGCCACAGATCCCCCGCATGCGCAAAGGCGATCCGGGTCCTCGACAGCGAGAGCTGCGGGAAGATCCGGGGCAACCCGGTCGCCCGTGCGGCGGCCGGGGTCGCGCCGGCGGCATGGATCGAGATCATCACCCATCCAAGAGTCCGCACCAGTCCTGCGTAACGCATGACAATCTCCGGGGATCGTGCGAGGCTCGAATCGCCTCGCGCCGCGTTGGGGTTGGAAGGAAACTAGTGGAGCCTGAGGGACATGTCTTGAATCAATCGAACCTGGAGGAGAACGCCGAACGGCCGATGGGGAGCACGCTCCTCTACGAATCGGCCGGAGTCACCTGTGCGCTCGGCTTCTATCGGGAGGGCTCGGTGCAAGCGCTGCACAGCCATCCGACGCCGACGGTCTCCCTGTTGTTGAGCGGCACGGTTCACGAGGTGGTCGGCCGCGCGGAGGTGACCGCCGGCGCCTCCTCCATCTCGATCAAGCCGCCCGGGGTTCCCCACAGCGATGTCTATGGACGCAACGGCGCGCTGACCCTGTCCGTGGCCATTCACGACCCTCACCATTGGGCGGCGATGGTGCCTTCGGCGGAGTGGAACTGGCAGCCCCTGATGAGGCGGGACTACAACGACGTGCTCGCCTCGTTCGCCTCGCCGGACCGGTTGTGCGATGCAACGTTCGAGTTGCTCGCTCTCGGCACCAGGGTGGAGCGCAGGAAGGGCGTTCCGCCGCGATGGCTTCGGAGGGTCGAGGAACGACTGAGCGACTGCCCGGACTCGCCGCTGAGCGTCGTCGCCGCGGACGCGGGCGTTCACCCGGTCTATCTCGCGCGGGCGTTTCGTGGCTGGTACGGCGTATCGCCGAGCGCATTCCGGCTCGTCCAGCGCACCTCGGCAGCGATCGGCGCGGCCTTGTGGAGCCACAAGGCGGCATCCAGTATCGCCCTGGAAGTCGGTTTTGCCGACCAGAGCCACATGGCTCGATCGATTCGATCCGCAACCGGGCACAGCCTGTCCGAGCTGCGTCTCATGGCCACGCGCTTGCTGAAAGTCGGGCCGGCCTGACGGCAGTTCCCGACACGTTCCTGCTCGCAGTCGAGGACCTCGAGTTCGCGACTTGGGCTTACCTCGATTTCGTGGACGTCTTGTCTGCGCTGCCTGCCTGGCGGACTGCAGCATTCAGATCGGCTCGCATACTGACCAATGCGCCGAGCCAAATGTGGCTGTGTGCGGTCCGGCCTTCCCCGGCTGGTGTCCGAGGGAAGGCGTACCAGACCTCAGCCGTGTCCCGCGATTGCACCCGCACCCCCTTCACCAATCGGTGGAGGAGGCGTTTTCGTTCTGAGTCGAGGTGGGACTCGAACCAGCGTTCAGAGTCGGCGAGCAGACGTGCCACTTCGTCTAGGTCGAGCGTGGGCAACGAGAGCCGTTCGCCCTGCCGCGCGAGCGCGGCCCGCGCGAGGTCGTGCTCGACCTTGCCAGCCTCGGCGACGATCTCGGGCCGCTCCTTCTCGATCAGCCGCTGGGCCTCGCCCCAAACCATCTCGACCATCTCGCGGGTGCAGAACAGGTCCTGGAAGCCGGCGATGAGCTTCCCCACGAGCGGATCGGCCCGGATTGCGGGAAAAAGCAACTGAGCCAGTTCGTCTGGATTTGTTGCTATCCGGTAGTAGACGCGTCCACACCCCCGACCTTCCGCCGGAGCCCGCCATGAAAACCCGTGTTTTCCTCGTTTCCGTCTCGCTGGCCCTTTCGTTCCAACCGATTGGCGCGGCGCCGCTGCCCGCCGGTTACGGCGTCGGCCGGGCGAACGACCCGGCCGATCACCCGGCCCAGGTCTCTTACGGTGCGATCGTCGCGCCGAGAGCCCCGGGATCGCAGGCTGGCCTGGCGGAATCCGCGCCCCAGCGCATCAATGCGACGTTCACCGTGACCACGCCCGCCGACAATGTTCCCGGGTCCTTGCGCACGGCGATCACCTCGGCAAACGCGAGCCCCGGCCTCGACCTGATCACCTTCGCGATCGGCAGCGGCAGCGTCTCGCTGACGCCGGGATCGCAGCTTCCGGACATCGTCGACCCCGTCGTGATCGATGGCACGACGCAGCCGGGCTTCGCGGGAGTTCCGATTGTCGAGCTGGCCGGCACCTCGGCCGGACCGAACGCGATCGGGCTCGTGATCAAGGCGGGGAACAGCACGGTGCGGGGATTGATCATCAACCGCTGGCTGACGACGGGCTCGGGCGGGTTCGGCATCGTACTCGACGTGCTGGGTAACAACGCGATCGAGGGTTGCTGGATCGGCCTCGGCGCGGACGGAACGACCGCGCAGCCGAACGCCGTGAATGGCATTGCGATCTTCAACGGCTCGATCAACAACCGAATCGGCGGCACCACGGCGACTCAGCGCAACGTGCTCTCGGGGAACACGTCCTCGGGCATCCAGATCGGGACGGGCAACGGCGGCTTCAACACGATCCAGGGGAACTGGATCGGCCTCAACGGGCTCGGCACCGCCGTCCTTGCGAACGGCGGCAACGGAATCTTCCTCAATGCTTCGGACAACACGATCGGCGGCACCGTCCCCGGAGCGCGCAACGTGATCTCGGGGAACGCGCTGCCGGGGATCTTCATCGGGTTCGCGTGCCAGCGGACGCTTGTCGTCGGCAACTACATCGGGACGGATCCGTCCGGAACGCTCGACTGGGGAAACCAGCAGAACGGCGTCAACCTGGATCAAGCGTCCAACAACAAGATCGGCGACGGGACGTTCGCCGGTCGCAACGTGATCTCGGGAAACGAATTTCCGGGGGTTTACCTCTTCGGACCGGGGACCGGCAATTCCGTCCAGGGCAATTTCATCTGTACGACCGCCGCGGGGAACGTGGGCCTCGGTGACGGAACCGGCATCGTGCTCAACAACGTCACGAACTCGATGATCGGGGGCACGACCCTCGCGGCGCGCAACCTCGTTTCCGGCAGTCCGTCTTTCACCGGAATCGCGGTGATCAACGGCGCCAGCCAGAACACGATCACCGGCAACTACGTTGGAACCGATTCGACTGGAACGGCGGCCCTGCCGATGCTCAAGGGAATCCTGATCAATAACTCCCCGAACAACACGATCGGGAACACTCTGGGCGCGGGGAACGTGGTTTCCGGAAACGTGCAATACGGTGTCGAGATTCGCGGCGCCGCGGCGACCGGCAACATGATCTACGGCAACCGGATCGGCACCAATCCTTCCGGTACGGGTGCGGTCGGGAACCTGCTCGACGGCATCGTGCTCAACTCGTCCAGCGCGGAGGTGAAGTTCGACAACGTGATCGCGTTCAACGGGCGGGCGGGCGTCTTCGATTCCACGGGATCGAAGTACGTCATCGAGGGCAACTCGATCTTCCAGAACGGCCAGTTCGGGATCGACAATTTCCCGCGGGGGCTGACGATCAACGACATCCTCGACGCGGACACCGGCGCGAACGACCTGCAGAATTTTCCCATCCTCGACTCCGTCCGCGTCACGCCTTCGGAGCTGAGAATCCTCGGCAAGCTGAACAGCCGTCCCAACCGGTCGTATCGACTCGTCTTCTACGACAACCAGACCTGCGGCACTGCGCACTTTGGCGAGGGTCGATCCCTGCGCGCTTCGGCGGACGTCACGACAGACGCGACGGGCAAGGTCCAGTTCGCCGTGATCACGCCGGCCGCTTTCGCGCCGCCGAACTACATCACGGCGACGGCGACCGACATCCTCGACGGATCGACGTCCGAATTTTCCCAGTGCCTATGCCTCATGGACTCAGATGCGGACGGCATCATGGATTGCTGGGAGACAGAAAACTGGGGCATTGACATCAATAGCGACGGCGTGCGCGATCTCGACCTCTACGCGCGCGGCGCGCGCTCGAACCACAAGGACGTCTTCGTCGAAATCGATGCGATGAACGGACACGTGCCACCGGTCTTCTCGATCCAGATGGTGATCGACGCCTTCGCACGTGCGCCGCAGGACGAGGTCCAGAATCCCGACGGGCTCGACGGGATCAACCTCCACGCCCTCCTCGACGAGACGGACATCCCGCAGCAACCCCTGGCGAACACATTCGTGGACCTGGATCAGCTCAAGCTGACGACATTCGGCACGCAGGCCGAGAAGAACAACTTGAACAGTCCATCCATTCTCGCGGCCAAACGCCTGGTCTACCGCTACTGCATGTTCGCTCGCACCTTCACCTCGTCCACCGGCGACACGACGAGTCTTGGAATTGCGGAATATGACTTCTTTTCGGCCACGGACGACTTCGTCGTCGGGCTCGGCAGCACCGGTCCCTGTGGTAATTCCGAGCTGATCGGGGACATTCAGGTCAATGCCGGCACATTCATGCACGAACTGGGGCATACGCTCGGCCTTGATCACGGGGGAGCGCTCGAGGCAGATAATTTTAAGCCGAACTACTACAGCATCATGAACTATACGTGGGCCATTCCGCGCAAGTGGGCGGCCCCGAACGCCTGGCGACTCGACTACGCGCACAAGCCGGGCCTGGACCCCCAATTCATCCACCTGAACGAGACGGGTTTGAGAGAATCGGCGGGCCTCGTATCCGGCCCCGGCCCCATCATTACGGTGCCCTACACCGACTCCATGTACACGGTTCGGCAGGCGCGCGCAGAGTACGGCTTCGGCGTCGACTGGAACGGCGACGGATTGTATACACGGGTCGTGCCGGTGGACATCAACGAGCCAGGCCACGGCACCCTCGATTGTCAGGGCATCACGAACACTAAATCGTCAGTCGGCCAGACGCTGTATGCCGCGTCGGATTGGGACGTCCTGAAGTACAACTTCCGTTCGACCCCGCGATTCCATCATCCCGACGCGGTCGTCTCGAACGGCGACTATGCAGCCATCGGAATGCTCACCGGGCCCGAGTCCCTGCCCGAACCGGATGGAGCGCAAGAGAGAGTGCTCGACAACCTTCCGGCGCCGCGCCCGACGGGCAAGTTCGTGATGAACGGCGTGCTCGATGCCGCGGCAGCGCCGCTCGCTACGAACGGCGGGATCACGCTCTACGGCGTTTACCAGCCGCCGCAGCTCTACCTTGCGACCAACGCGGCGGCGGCTCAGGGCGGCGACATGGTCGTCCTCCTCTCCGACGCGCGCGGCGCGTTACGCGCGGCGCCGCTCGGCAAGGCGGGGCAGGCCGGCGCATGGAACGCGTCGCTGTTCGGGCGCGCGACCGGGGACCCTTCGGCCTGGGCCGATGGCACGGAGGCGCCGCTCACGAGCGTCACCGTGGACACCTCCGCGGCCGTGCTCGAGGGCGTGGTGGACGTCGGACTGCTCTTCGGAAGGAACCCGCCCAACCTCTACCTGGCGCTCGCGAAATACGCCCAGGGGCCGGGCGGCGCGCTGCTCGCGCAGGCGCCTGCCGGCAACGGAGACGGCAACGTCGACGGCGCCGAGTTTCTTTCGCTCTCAGGACTCGTGAGCGTGCCCGAGACGCCGAGCTTGATTCCCCCGGGCGTGCACATCGCGCTGCTGGGTGCGCAGCCGACGCGGGGCGGAGCCCGCTTCCGTCTGACGCTCGAATCGGCCGCCGACGTCGATGTCTCGCTGCAGGACGTGGCTGGTCGTCGCGTCGCTCGTATCGCAAGGGGCGCGTACGAGGCCGGTCCACATGACCTCGCGGTCGGTGAGGGCATGGCCCCCGGCGTGTACTTCCTGGTGGTCCGGGCGCTGGGCGAGACCCGCGCGATGCGCGTCGTTATCGTCCACTAGGCACGATCGGACACAGCAGGTCGTGCTGGCCGAATGAGCATGTGGCCCGGTCGGGGAAACCTGGCCGGGCCTTCGGCCATTGCGGTATTCTCCCGCGCATGCTCGGCACGACGGTCGGTCACTTCCGCATCGAGCGCAAGCTCGGCGCCGGCGGCATGGGCGAGGTCTGGCTCGCCCATGACCTCAAGCTTGACCGCAAGGTCGCCCTCAAGTTCATCCATGCCCACCTCGCGGCGAATCCCGAGGCGCGCTCGCGCTTCGAGCGTGAGGCCCGCGCCCTCGCCGCGCTCGACCATCCCTACGTCGGCGCGGTCCACGGCGTCGAGGAGGACGCGGGCCGGCTGTTCATGGTGCTGGCCTACATCGAGGGGCGCACGCTCGATGAGTTGGGCGCCCTCGAGCCGGAACTCGCCCGCACGCTGGTTCCGCGCATTGCCGAGGGGCTTGCGGCGGCGCACGCGCGCGGTATCGTCCATCGCGACATCAAGACCGCGAACATCGTCGTCCAGGGGGATGTGCCGAGGATCGTCGATTTCGGCATCGCGCTCCACGGCAACGACACGCGGCTGACTCAGACGGGCCAATACTCGGGGACGATCGGCTTCACCGCGCCCGAGGTCTACAGGGGCACGCTGGCCGATTGCCCGAAGCGACGTGTTCTCGCTCGGCGTCGTCTTCTACCAGATGCTCACCGGTCGTCCTGCGCTGCCTCGCGAAGGAGCCGGCCGAGAGGTTCAAGGACGCCGGCGAGGTCGTCGCGGCGCTGCGCGGCTCGATCGTGCCGGTCACCCGGCGCAGGCGCCCGGTCGCGGCGTGGCTTGCGGTGGGGGTCGCGGTCGCCGCGATTGCGGCCTGGACGCTGGCGAGCAAAGGACCTAGGCCGCCGCGGACTCCCGCCACGCCCGCGGTCGCGAGCGCGAAGCGCGCGGTCGCGGTGCTCGACTTCGAGAACGTCACCGGCGAGCCTGCGCTCGACTGGATGAAGCGCGGAGTCTCCGAGCTCGTCAGCGCCGCTCTCGTCCAGTCTTCCGAGCTCGACGTGTTCGACGCCCAGCGCCTGGCCGATCTCGCGGCCAACGACAAGGCGCCCAGGCTCGACAACGCGTTCCTCGCCAGGCATGGGATCACGCGCGCTCTCTCGGGCAGCATTCTCCACTCGGGCGACCAGCTCCAGATCCTGGGCCGGATCGTCGACACCGCCGACGGGCGCCCCGTCCGCTCCTCCACGGTGACCGGACCCGCGGACAGCGGGATGTTCCATGTGGTCGCGCGGTTGATCCCCGATCTGCAGGTCGCACTCGAGGTGAACCTCACGGGCGACAAGGAGGCCGAGGGCTGGCTGCGCGAGATCACGACCACCTCGGCCGACGCCTACCGGCTCTACCTGCGCGGCCACCAGGCCTTGCTCGCCTCGCACTGGAAGGAGGCGGCGACCGCGTACGAGAAGGCGATCGAGCTCGACTCGACGTTCGTCGCAGCCCAGAGCGAGCTCTCCGGCGCGTACTGGAACCTCGGGGACGAGCCCCGGCTCGCCCTCACGCGCGCCGCAATGCGGCGGCTCCGCCCGAGGGCGGACCATCGCGGCCAGCTTCGCATCGACCTGCAGGAGGCGGTGGTCTCGGGGGACGCGCCGGGCATCGTTCGCGCGGCTTCGGAGCTGTCGCAGCTCTATCCCGAGAATCGCTTCTTCACCTATCTCCTCGGCCGCGGCTATTACACGACGCACCAGTACCGCCGCGCCTTCGACACGCTCAAGCCGCTGCGCGACCAGCGCTACTCCTGGTCCTGGACCTACGTGCTCAGCGCGCGTTCGGCGGCGCAGCTGGGGGACAGTGCGGAGGCGCGCCGCGCGTACGAGCAGGGCTACGAGGTGACCAAGGGAGATCCGGAGCTGACCTGGGCCTACGTCAACTACCTTCAGGCCGGGGGCGAGCGCGAGCGCAGCCGCGCATTGATCGAGAGCGCGCTGCGATCGCCGACGCTGGCCGAGAGTCCCGTCGCCGAAGGAGAGTTGCGCCTCGAGCTGGCGAAGAACCTGCTCGTGCGCGGCGACGCGGCGGCCGCCCGCGTACAACTGCTGCGCGCTTCGCCCATGATCCCGAAGGACGACGAGGAACGACCGGAGGCGGACTCGCTGCTGAAGCTCCTCGCACGATAGGGCAAAGTCGCGCGATGCCGCTCGCGGTCGGAACCTTCGATCTTCCAACGTGAACCGTTGGCACAAACCTGATCTTCGTGCGCTTCAACCTGGGTGGCGTCGTAGTGGATGTGACACCCGTCGTACACTCAGAGGGAGGGCCCAGCTGCACCAGGAAACGGGGGGGATCCTCACCTCGAGCCCGTGAGTTCCCACCCTTCGCCGTCCGGATGTTTCGTGGAGTCGATTACAGGCCTTCCCGCCGAATTCTGAAGCCTTTGGGGACCACGGCTCCCCCAAGAAGGCGATGTCATGTTTCTGCCAAATCGCGTAGTTTTTATCGGTTCGCGTGGCAGCGGGTCGGGTTCCTGATCCCCAGGGTGACGGAGCCCGGTACCGGTAGCCTCAAGTTTCGCGCTCGGGTCGCCGCCCTGCCCCAGCGCGTCCACGCGAAAGGGTCGCCACGCTTCCGCCACGCGACCAGCACAAGGAGGGCAAGTCTTCACGCGGTTCCACTCTGATGATTCGCGCGTTCGAATGAGTGGACTAGCAATCGCTTTTCTCTCTCAGGAGGAAGCCATGAAGCGTTCCACCCCCCTGCTCCTCGTCTTGGGGCTCGCACAAGCCGTCGGACTCGTCGGTTGCTCCAAGCATGCTTCGCAGCTCATCTCGCCTCACGCCCAGAGGCGTCTGGCCCCCGCCCCGATGCTTGGCAACGCCTCGACGGACGCCCGGGTCCAAGACTCCTACATCGTGGTGTTCAAGGACGAAGTCGCCGATGTGGACGGCGAGGTCGATCAGATCGGCCAGCGGTTCTCGATCAAGGCAAACTATCGCTACAAGCATGCCATCAAGGGCTTCGCGGCGAAACTGCCGGCCGCCGTGGTCGATCAATTGCGTGCAGACCCGAACGTCGCCTACGTCGAGCACGATCAGATCGCGCACACCGTCGCGATCCAGGCGAATCCCACTTGGGGGCTGGATCGGATCGATCAGCGCGCACTGCCATTGAGCAATTCGTACACCTACAACCAGACGGGTGCGGGAGTCGATGCCTACTGCATCGATACCGGCATCCGGTTCACGCACGCCGAGTTCGGTGGGCGAGCGGTCAAGGGTGTAGACGAGATCACGATCGGCGGCACGGCAGCGGATGATAACGGTCACGGAACCCACACCGCCGGCACGGTGGGTGGAGCCACATATGGCGTGGCGAAGGCTGTCCGTCTGATCGCGGTGAAGGTACTCGACAGCGCCGGCTCGGGCAGCTACGCCCAGGTGGTCGCGGGCATCGACTGGGTGACCGCGGATCACACCACCCGTCCGGCGGTCGCCAACATGTCCCTCGGTGGACCGAAGGACGCCGCGCTCGACCAGGCGGTCCGGAACTCGATCGCGGACGGCGTGACCTACTGCGTCTCGGCCGGAAACTCGACGGCCGACGCCTCGACCCAGTCGCCGGCGGGCGTCGCGGAGGCCATCACGGTCGGTGCGACCGACATCAACGACGGCTTCGCGTCTTTCTCGAACTTCGGGGCGGTCGTCGACATCTCGGGCCCGGGAGTCAACATCACGTCGGCGTGGTTCACGTCGAATTCCGCGACCAACACGATCTCCGGGACCTCGATGTCCTCACCGCACGTGTGCGGAGCCGCCGCGCTCTACCTCGAAGCGAACCCCACGGCGACACCGGCGCAAGTTCAGAGCGGCCTGGTGGCAAATGCCACGACGGGCGTCATCACGAGCCTGCCGAGCGGAACGGCGAACCGGCTGTTGTATTCCATCGTGGGCGCGGCACCGCCGCCGCCGCCCGTGGCCCCGACGCTCGCCTCGCCGGTCAATGGCGCGACGGGCGTAGCCGTGCCGGTCACGCTGACCTGGAACGCTTCCTCGGGCGCCACTTCGTACCGAGCCCAGGCCTCCACGAGCGCCAGCTTCACCACGCTGGCGTACGACCAGGCGAACATCACCACCACTTCGACGAGCGTTTCTGGACTCGCTGCCAGCAC
Organism: Candidatus Eiseniibacteriota bacterium; assembly: GCA_046598045.1. Classification (GTDB taxonomy): domain Bacteria; phylum Eisenbacteria; class RBG-16-71-46; order RBG-16-71-46; family DASYSL01; genus JANPEF01. The sequence goes on along the minus strand of JBKJJJ010000126.1, from coordinate 26,190 downwards.
CGTGTACTACTGGCGAGTGAATGCCACCAACGCCGGCGGCACCAGCGCCTACTCGACGACCTCGAGCTTCACGACCGCGGCAGTCGCACCGCCGCCGCCGCCCGCGGCTCCGACGCTCGTTGCTCCCGCCGATCTGGCGACCGGAGTCGCCATCCCGGCGGCGCTCTCCTGGAATGCCTCTTCGGGGGCGACCAGCTACCGGGTTCAGGCTTCCACGACCTCGGCGTTCACGGTGCTGGCCTATGACCAGACCGTGACCACGACGTCGGCCAGCGCCACCGGCCTGAGCGCCAGCACCGTGTACTACTGGCGTGTCAGCGCGAGCAACGCTGGAGGCACCAGTGCCTACTCCGCGACGCGGAGCTTCACGACCGCGGCCGGTTCGGCGGTGCCGCCGGCACCGGTGCTGAGCTCGCCGGCAAACGCCGCGACGAATGTTTCGTTGAGCCCGACCCTGTCGTGGGCCGCGGCTACGGGGGCGACCTCGTATCGCGTCCAGGTCTCGACCAGCGCAGCGTTCACCACACTCTTCCTCGACCGGCCGGGCGTGACCACCACCTCGACGGCCGTGACCGGACTCGCGGCGAGCACGGTCTATTACTGGCGGGTGAACGCCAGCAACACCGGCGGCACCAGCGCGTGGTCGACGGTTCGAAGCTTCACCACGCTCTGCACCAGCGGGAATTGCCAGAACTAGGGGAGGGCGTCCAGTTGTAATCGGGCTCCTGAGCACAGCCGAGAGGCTGTTCTGAATCGAGCAGAGCCCGAAGCTCGAAGAACCCGAAGGCGCCTCGTATTCGAGGCGCCTTCGGTGTTCCTGGCGGGCGCGAGCGCATCTTCGAATTGCTGGCATCCCCGCGGGATTCGAACCCGCGTGATTCGCACCGAATGCTTCCCCCTGAGAAAAGCTGGAGTTGGACTCTCCTGGCCCGAAGCGAGGGGACCGCTGAACGAAAGAGTTCGGCTCCGGAGAGGGGCCGAGCTTCCGCCTTGCGGGTCAATAGGGGTCGGGCCCTGGGGCGCCACGTGGTGCGCCTCGGAGCGGGCGGGGATCGCCGCTCCCGGCTCCCCGCTCGGGCCCTCGCCGGACGAGACCCGGACCATTACCCGCACGACCACCACGTCGTCCCAACGTCTTACGCGGCTCGGAGACTGACCAGTCCCCCGAGCGTGGATGAGTCTTGTGCCTGTGATGCTAAGATGCCGCAACGCTCATGACCCTTCCTGACGGAACCCCCTTCGGCCCGTACGAGATCCGCCGCCGGCTCGGCCGGGGCGGGATGGGAGAGGTCTACCTCGCGTACGACACGCGGCTCAAGCGCGAGGTCGCGCTCAAGCTCCTGCCCGCCACGCTCACGGCCGATCCCGTCGCCCGAAGAAGGCTTCTCGAGGAGGCCCGCCTCGCCGCACGCGTCGAACATCCGAACGTTTGCGGAGTTCACGAGGTGGGCGAGCACGAAGGTCGCGTTTTCATCGCGATGCCGCGCGTCCCTGGTGTGACGCTCGAGGAGCGGCTGGCGGCCGGATCCCTCCCTGAAGAGCAGGCGATCCCGATCGCGCTCCAGATTGCGCAGGCCGTGGCGCACGCGCACGAGCAGGGCGTGATCCATCGGGACCTGAAGCCGCGCAACGTCATGATCTCCCCCGAGGGCCGTGCGCTCGTCCTGGACTTCGGTGTCGCCCGGCTCTCCGACCCCGCGGATCGCCCGGAGGGGACGGTGGCCACGCGCACCGCGCCGGGCGTGGTCAGCGGCACGCCATCGGCGATGTCCCCTGAGCAGGCGCGCGGTGAGCCCATCGATGTGCGCACCGACGTCTTCAGCTTCGGCGCCCTGCTCTACCGCATGTTGACCGGCATCGATCCCTTCGAGGGGGAGAGCTCCGCCGATTCGATCGCGGCCGTGCTCCTGCGCGAGCCGCTTCCGCTGGCGACGGCGGCGCCGCGAGTCGGAGGGGAACTCGCGCGAATCGTCCACAAGTGCCTCGAGAAAGACCGCGCCCTGCGATACGGATCCATGCGCGAAGTCGTTGTCGACCTTGAGCGCCTGCGCCGCGGCACGACCGCGGGGATACACGTGCCGGCGGGAACGCGGCGGCGAGGCCCGGGGCGAGCGGTCTGGATCGTGAGCGCGCTCGCCCTTGCCGCCGTCATCGCCGCGGTGACTTCGCTCTCTCCGTGGCGGGGTCGCGGCGCTGTCCGAACGCTCGCCGTCCTGCCGTTCCACCCGCTCTCCGCCGGAACCGAGGAGAACTACCTGGGCCTCGGCATCGCCGACGCGATCATCTCGCGCGTGAGCCAGGACACGGGCCTGGTCGTGCGGCCGACCAGCGCGGTCCGCCGCTACGCCACGGTCGAGGCGAGCGCCGCCCAGGCCGCCAGGGAGCTGGGGGTCGACGCGATCCTGGAAGGCACGTGGCAAAGGGAGGGGGGCCGGCTGCGCGTCACGGGGAATCTGCTGCGGCGCTCCGACGGCGCCTCGCTCTGGAGCGACCGCTTCGAAGCCAATAGCGGGGACATCTTCGCGATCCAGGACACGATCTCCGACCAGCTCGCCGAGCGATTGCGCACGCGGCTCGCGAACCGCGCGGCACCTCTCCCGGCTCACGGCGGCACGAAGAACCCGAACGCCTACGATGCCTACGCGAAGGGGCTGTACTACTTTTCCGAGCGCGGCTACTCGCCCGACCAGCGGGGAAACTCCGACCAGGCGATCCGGTTGTTCCAGGAGGCTGTCCGGCTCGATCCCCAATACGCGCTCGCCCACGCCCAACTGGCCTACGCCTTCGTCTGGACCGCCCTGTTCATCGATACGGACTCGACCCTGATTGCACACGCCGAGCGCGAGCTCGACGCGGCCGAGCGCATTGACCCCGGCCTCGGGCTCGTCCCGCTCGTGCGCTCGCAGATGCTGTTCAGCCGCTACATGGGGTGGCGCATCGATGAGGCGATCGCCGCGATCCGCCGCGCGCGCACGCTCGATCCCCGCCTGGGTGCCAACGAGCGCGCCGACCTTGCGATGCACCTCGGAGTGGAGGAGGAATGGCGTCGGGCCGCCGAAGGGGCGCTCGCGCAGGATCCGATGAACCAGCGGGTCCGGACCAACTATGTCAACGATGCCTACCTTCTCGACCGTCCGGAGCTCGGGCGGAAGTTGCAGAAGGACCTTCTCGGCGAGGCCCCGGACGTGCGCTACTGGTTCGCCACCGGCGACGTTGCCCACGCGGTTCGCTACATCGAACAATTCGCCCGCGCGCATCCGGAAGACGCGTTTGCCATGATCGATCTCGGGGCCGCCCGGGCGATGCAAGGGCGCTGCCGGGAGGCCGATTCGCTCGCCCGCGCGTTCGCGCCCCGGCTCGTGCGCGACCGGGCGTACCACCACCTCACCTACGAGCTCGCCCAGCTTTACGGCCGTTGCGGAAACCCCCGCGCGGCGGTCGGCTGGCTCGAGCAGACGGTGCGGTGGGGATTCCCGTGCTACCCGGTGTTCGAACGGGACGAGTGGCTCGACCCGGTCCGGACATCGCCCGAATTCGTCGCCTTCATGGACCGCCTCCGCCCCGTCTGGCAGCGCTACCGCACCGAGCTGCTGGAGCCCTGAGGGCGAGCGGCCGCCCGCGGCGATCCCGGCAGGTTGAGCGGTACCACCGGCTGGTTCTGGGCGAAGTCGAGTGCGCGATCGAGCGCCGCCTGTCGCTCCGGGTCGGTGGCCTTCGCGCGCAGCGCCTTGATCGCCGCGACGTGCGCGGTCTTGAACGCGTCGTCCGCCGGGACCTTGACGTCGGGTTCGACGCCGACGCCCTCCCAGTTCGTCTTCGACACCGGATTGATCGCCCGCCCATCGGCGATGAACGCGGCGAAGTGCTCGTTCAGGCGCACGAACCCGCCCGGGTTCGCACCACCCGCAGTGACCTCACCGACGAGCGTGCCGCGCTTCAGGTTCTTGATGTCATACGAGAACTCCTCCGCCGCGGATCCGGTGCGCCGGCTGGTCAGCACGTAGACCGGCTGGTCGACGAAGCGCGGTCCCGGGACCGTGGTCGTCGTCCAGAACTGCCCGATCAGCGACTCCCCGCGGTGGAAGAAGTCGTTCACGTGCACCCGGTCGTCGTCCCCGTAGAGGTGGCTCAGGAGCAGAACGATCATGTTCGGGTCGCCGCCGCCGTTGCGGCGCAGGTCGAAGATCAGCGCGTCGGTCCGCCCCAGGAATTCCATCGCCGTCTGCGCGACCGCCCCCGCCTCGGCGGTGCCCTCGAACCCGCGCAGGTCGATGTAGCCCACGTTGCCGGCGAGGCGCTCGACGCGCTCGAAGCCCCAGTTGCGCCGCCGCGCGTCGACCGCCGCGCGCTCGCGCTCCTCGGCGGACGGCGGGCCCTCGGCCCCGCCCTGGGCCGGCAGCGCGCGGTACGAGTAATGCACGCGCAGGTGCAGGTCGTGCGCCAGCTCGCGCAACTCCGAGCGCAGCGTGTCGCTGAACGCGATCGCACCCGTGACCGACTCGTAGCGGCCCTTGCGCACGCGCTCGCGCAGCGTCTTCGCGACCTGCCTGCCGACCTCCGGGAACACGTAGCGGGCCTCGATGTTGCTCGCGAGGCTGTCGACCACCGCCCTGCGGGTGGCGGCGTCGATCGTCATGTCGGGCTGGTCGGGCGGGGGCGGGGTGAATTGTGCGGAGGCGGGCGTGGCGAACGCGAACGCGGCCAGCAGAAGACCGGCGGCGATGAACGTGTGGGCAAGGCGGCTCATGGTTTGCTCCTCGGGCGAAGGCGAAGGCGGTGGGGGCGCGCGTCGCCCGCGGGGGCGAGCGCGCCGTGGATCACGAGACCGGCAATCCGTCCGGCGCGCCGCGCGATCTCCGCGCGGCGGCCCATTTCGCGGACTCCCAGGCTGTACGGCAACAGGGCATTGGTGGCGAGGATCATGGCGTGCGCGGTTTCGCGCGCGGCGAGCTCGGACTGGGCGCGTGCTTCGCGCAACACGCCGGCGAGCACACGGCTCTCCGCGCGAAAATGCGCGGCGCGGCGCGCGAGCAGCGCGGGCCGGATCGCGCGCAGGATCTCGTCCACGCTCGCCGAGTGCTCGCGCGCGTAGTCGAAGCGCACCAGCACGCGCGCGATCAGCATGCGCTCGAGCCGAGCCGCGACCGGGCCGGGCGCCGCCGCGAGCGAGCGCATCTCGGCGAGCACCCGCTCCGCCATGCGGTCGATGCAGGCGAGTGCGATCTCCTGCTTGCTCGGGAACGACAGGTAGACCGTGCCCTTGGCGATCCCGGCGGCCCGGGCGAGGTCCTCGATCCGCATGTGCCGGTAGCCGGTCCCGGCGAGCGCGCGGTCGGCGGCGTCGAGGATGCGGTCGCGCACGGCCGCGGGCCCGGGCTGCTCTGACCGGATTGGCGATCGGGTCATTTTCATGAACCGCTCTACGCGCGAGGGCCCGCGGGAGTTTCACCCGTGTTCGGAAAGCCCCCAACCGCCCCGCCCCTAAGGGTCAAGCCGCCCCGAAAACCCGCCGATAACAGGGGCCGGACCCTTTCCCGGAGCCTCGAGATGGCGTTCACGATTCTAGAGGGCAATTCGAGTCCCCGCTCCGCCCCGCGCCCGATGACCGAGGGCACGCCCGGCCGGTACGGCGCGCGGCCCTATACCGGGCGCGAGACGCTCGGCGCGTTGGCGTTCCTCGTGCTCTTCGGGCTGCCGTTCGCAGCGGGAGGCGTGTTCGCGCTGTCCCTGGTCCCCGCGCGCTGGGCGGTGGGCGATCTCCGGGGTGTGTTCGCGCTGTGCGCGGGCGGGCTCGCGTTCGTCTTCGTGGGATGCGGGCTGATGGCGGGCGCCGTGTTCGGGCGGCACAGGATCGCGCTCGAGGCGAAGTCGGCGTGGGAGTACCCCGACGAACCATGGAAGTGGCGGCCCGACTGGGCCCAGGGCCACGTGACCGACGGCTCGAAGAACGACCTGCTCGGGATCACCACCTTCGCGATCCTGTGGAACCTGGTTGCGTTCCCGGCGGGCGTGCTCGTGTTCGGCAGGGGCGTGAACGAGGGGCAGCCTTACGCGGTGGTCGCGCTCCTGTTCCCGGCGTTCGGCCTCGGCCTCGCCGCGTGGGCGGTCCGCGCCGCGCTGCGCGTGCGGCGCTTCGGTGTGTCGCGGCTCGTGCTCGACGCCGTGCCGGTCCCGGTGGGACGCACGCTCTCGGGCACGGTGCGCACAAGGTTCGAGGCGCCACCCGAGGGCGGCTTCGCGTTCACGCTCTCGGCGCTGCGCACGACGCGCGGCGGCCCGGACAACGACACCTCGACCCGCGTGCTGTGGCAGGAGGAGGCGCACGCCGAGGGCCGGCTCGTGAGCGAGGAGGGCGGCGTGCGCGTGGTCGCGCCGGTCGCGATCCGGATCCCGTCCGATGCGCCCAGCACCGACCACAGCACGGCCGACGACGAGGTGGCATGGCGGCTCGAGGTCACGGCCGACGCGCCCGGTGTCGACTACCGCGCCGTGTTCGAGGTGCCCGTCTACCGCACCGACGAGAGCGACCGGTCCGAGACCGCGAGGGCCGCCTCGCACCTGCGCGCGGTGGGCGGGATCCCGCCCGGCGGCATGGTGCAGCACGGCGACCCGATCCCGACCTCGTACGCCGTCCCCGAGGCATCCATGCTGATCGACACGCCGCGCCCCGAGCCCTGCTCGGCGATCACGGTCGCGTACGACGGGGAGGGCGTCGTGATCGACCTGCCGGCGGGGCGCAATCCGGGGATCGCGTTCGGCTTGAGCTTGTTCGGCGCGGGGTGGAGTGGCGCGATCGCGTTCCTGGTGTGGGCGCACGCGCCGATCCTGTTTCCGATCGTGTTCGGGCTGTTCGATCTATTGATCGGCTGGATCGCGCTCAGCCTGTGGTGCGAGGTCGCGCGCGTGCGGGTCCACGCCGACGGCGTCCGGCTCGCGAGCGGAATCGGCCAGCCCGGCCCCGAGCGCTGGATCCCGGGGGCGCAGATCGCGGACGTGCGCGTCGCGATCGGCATGACCGCGAACACGACCGCGTACTACGACCTCAAGCTCGTGCGCGCGGACGGGCGCACGCTCACTGCGGGCAGCGGGATCCGGCACAAGCGCGAGGCCGAGTGGCTCGCCGCGCAGATCATGGGCGCGCTGGCGCCGGCGGCGGAAGCAGCCCGGAGAGTTTCTTCTCGAGTTCCTTGAGCGCGACCGGCGCCCCGGTCCACTGGGCGACGATCTGGCCCTCGGAGTCCACCAGGAATGCCGCCGGCACCGCCCTCACGCCGAAGCGTCGCCACGCGGGATTCCCACCGGTGTCGAGTCCGATCGGATACGCGATCTTCTTCGCGGCGATGAAGTCGCGCACTTTGCGCGCGGCCTGAGGCTCGTCGATGGCGAGGCCGATCACGCGGAACCCGCGGTCCGCATGGAGCTCCTGCAGCGCCTGCAGCTCGGGCATGGACTTGCGGCAGGGCGCGCACCACGTCGCCCAGAAGTCCACCAGGACGACGTGCCCCCGAAGGCGCTCCCAGTCCAGGGTTTCCCCCGCCAGGTCCGTCATCCCGAGTTCGGGCGCCGGCCGGGGGAAGGTCGGCGAAACGTACGCCGCGGGCTCGGCATCGAATGCGCGCGCACACTTGTCCGAGCACAGCGCGTAGCGCACGCCTGCGTGCGTGCGCCAGGCCCGCACCTGCTCCGGTGTGCGGGCGCCTTCGGTCACCGCGCAGACGGCGCACGGCGCCTTCTCGGCGGCGCGCGCAGCGGGTGGGCCGAGCGTGAGCGCCGCGGCCAGCGCCCAGGCGGCGAGTCCGCGACTTCTCCCTGCGACGAATATCTTCATCAAGGACCTCCCCTGGGGGTCAAAATCCGGCGGATACCGCAATCCCAACTCGTTCGAGCCAGGCGTGGATCAGCGTGATGCTATAGCGCTCGACGGCAAACGTGCCGAGCAGGTGGCTGCGATGACCGTCGTACATGGGCTGCACGGTCAGGCCCGGGACGATCTCGATGTTCGCACCGAACGGCACGTTGAAACCGGCGTCCCACTCCGAATAGTTCAAGCTCGCATACGCCGAGACCGGGATCGGATCGAGGTTTTTCGCCACCGTCAGGAACGTGGCCCGCGTGTGGGCCGGCGATCCGATGCGATCCGAGCTCGTGCCCAGGAACGCGGCCGGCCTCGGCCCGCGTTCCGTGAGGAAGAACCAGGTGGCGATCGGGTTCAGCTCGCGGGCAGCGAAGTTGTACTCGGCCCCGACCTGCAGGCTCGGCAGCACTCGATAGTTCACGGTCGTGCGCCACCGCGGACGCTCCAATTCGGTGTCCACGTAACGCAGCGAGACCGCCCAGGTGGTTCGCAAGCCGCTCCCCCGGAGCGGCGCCCCTTCACCGGGTCAGCCGCTTCAGGTCGGCGCGGCGACGCGGGGTCGCGCGAGCACGGACGCGGCCCCGGGGGCGGCGGTGGAGTCCGCCTCGCCCGCCCCCGCGGACGTGCCGAGTGCCAGACCGAACAACAACAACAACCACTGCTTGCGCATGGGAGAGGCCCTCCACGAATCGCGAAACCAGGGAACAACCGGGATCGATCGAGGCGCGAGGAAGACTCAGAGGCGCAGAGCGGTGAACCTCAGGTGGGGTGGAGTGCCGGTGCCTGGCGTTTCCCGATCGGCGTTCGCGGGCGCAAGCGCACTCCGCGGGTTCGCGCGCGGCCTCACCGCGGTCAACGGCGCGTCGGGCGGCGGGTCGGGAAGCGACCTCGCCGACAGGGTTGCCGGGCGGCACTCGCCGCACAGGCTGACCGGGCATGTCTCGGGGATCGGGCATGCGTCCGCAACGGCCGGCGCCTCGCAGCACGCGGACACCGGCACCGCGGACGGGGCAAGGAGCAGGCATAGCAGGAGCACGCGGAGGACACGCATGAAGGAAGCCTAGCAGGGTTGGGGTCGTTCAATCTAGGGGTTCGAGCGCCGCGCGTAGGTCTCCGCCACCTCCCAGAACGTCTTGGGCTCGAGCCGCGGCGTCGAGTGCCGCTGCTCGATCGCATCGAGCGCCGCGCGGCGGCGCGCGCCCTGGTCGGCGGAGAGGTTCGCGCCGTCCTCCCGAATGCGCACCGTCACCACGACCCGCGGCAGCCGCGCGAACGTCGTCCACAAGGCGGCGCGCAACAGCCAATCCCAGTCGTCGGACACGAACAGCTCTTCGTCGAACGGACCGACTGCCTCGTAGAGCGCGTGCCGGTGCACCATGCCCCCGGGCACGATGAAATCATCGCGCTCGAGGTCGGCGAGATCGAACGGCACGGCGAGCGTGAGGCGATCGCGCACCGGCCACGCGCCCGGGAACTGCGCCGGATCGGAAGGAGTGCCGAGACGCAGGATTTCTGCGTCGCCGTAGGCGAGCGCGCACTCCGGCCGCGCCGCGAGCAGTTCCACCAAGCCCGCGAGGTGATCGGGCCGCCACAGGTCGTCGTCGTCGAGGTAGGCGAGAAACGCCCCGCGCGCCGCGCGCACGCCGGTGTTGCGCGTGGCCGCGACGCCGCCGTTGTGCGCGCGATGGACGTAGTGCGTCCCGAACGGGCGACCCCGGCCCCACGCCGCGACGAGCGCGGCGGCATCCGGCCCGGCGTCATTGACGACCACGATTTCGAAGTCGCGCAGGGATTGTGCGGCGATCGAGTCGAGCGCCTCGGGCAGCCACGCGCGGCGGTCGAAGTGGCTGACCACGACGCTGACCAGCGGGGCGCTCAGCGAGCGGGCGTGCGGCAACGGGCGGCTCAGGACCGTCCGAACACGGGGATCGTGGCGCCCGTGATGAGCGTCCCCTCGGCCGAGAGCAGGAATGCGATCGCGTCCGCGACCTGCGCGGGGGTCGGCCACAGCGTGGGATCGGCATCGGGCATGGCGCGCCGGTTCTCGGGCGTGTCCATCACGCCCGGTGCGACCGCGTTGACCGTGATGCCCTCCTTCTTCCACTCCTCGGCCACGCTCTGGACCAGGCTCACGATTGCCGCCTTCATCGCGGTCGTGACCGCGACGCCCGGCCCCGACGAGAGCGCCGGCCGGTTCGCCACCAGCACCGCGGCGGCGCCGCCCGGGTTCGCGGCGAGCCCCGGGTGCGCGTGGCGCAGCGTCAGGATCGCGCTCTTGAGATTGAGCCGGTACTGGAAGTCGATCGTCGACTCGTCGACGTCGGCGAACGGCCCGCCGTGGAACCCGCCCACGGTCGCAACCAGGGCGGCCAGCGGGCGGCCGACCTCCTCGAAGATGCGGCGCACGTCCTCGTCCTTCGAAAGGTCGCCGACGTGCACGGTGAGCCCCTCCTTGAGCTGTCCGTGGGCGAACGAAGCCCGCGTGGCCTCGTCGAGCACGGTGACGTGAACTTCGTAACCGGCGGTGGCGAGCAGCCGTGCCACCGCCTGGCCGAGGTTTCCGTTGCCGCCCGTCACCAGGGCGCGGGGTGTCACGGCAGGGGTCATGCCCGCATGATGCGGCACCCGCGAAGGCCTCACAAGCGCCCCGAGGAGCGGCCTTGACTTCGCGGCCAACTCGTTGTGTTCTATACCAGTTCTCGGGTATCTCGGCGCGGCCAGCAGTTCCTCCGGGCGCGCCACCCGATTCATCCAGGGAGGCAGATCCATGCAAGTCCAGGTCCGCGCGGGTGCGGCGGAACGAGTCGTCGCCGATGCCCTCGTGCTCGGCGTGTTCGAGGGAACAAGCCGGCTCTCGGGCGCAGCGCAGGCCGTGGACAAGGCCGCCGGTGGCGTGATCGCGAAGGCGATGAAGAGCGGGGACTTCACCGGCAAGTCGGGACAGCTCCTCGGGCTCTACCCGACGGCCGGCCGCCTCACGCGCCTGCTCGTGGTCGGGCTCGGCGACGCGAAGGATCTCAACCTCGATCGCCTGCGCCAGACCGCCGGCCGCGCGATCACGCAGGCGCGCGGCATGGGTCTCAAGAGCGTCGCGTGCGTCGTGCTCGGCGCCGGTAAGGGCGGGATCGATCCCGACGACGCCGCGCAGGCCGTGGTCGAGGGCGCGATGCTCGGCAACTACGTGTTCGGCGAGTACCTGACGCAGGACAAGGACCGGAAGCGCCAGGTCAAGACGTTCACGCTGGTCGAGTCCGACCGCGCGAAGCTCCTGGCCGTGACGCGCGGCGCGAAGCGCGGCGAGAGCATCGCCGCGTCGGTGTGCCTGGCGCGCGACCTCGCGAGCACGCCGAGCCAGGACATGACGCCGGCCGACATGGCGGCCGCAGCGAAGACGATCGCCGGGACGTCGCCCCTGATCAAGGCCACGATCTACAACGAGGTCGAGCTCAAGCGCCTGAAGATGGGCGCGCTGCTCGGCGTCGGCCGCGGCTCGGCCCAGCCGCCGCGCTTCATCGTGCTCGACTACAAGCCGAAGGGCCGGATCAAGAAGACGATCGTGTTCGCCGGCAAGGGCATCACGTTCGACACCGGCGGCATCTCGCTCAAGCCGGCCGACGGCATGGAGAAGATGAAGTACGACATGTCGGGTGGCGCAGCCGTCATGGGAGCGTTGCACGCGATCGGCAAGCTGCGTCCGGCGGGCATTCGCGTGGTCGGCCTCGTCGCCGCCGCCGAGAACATGCCGGGTGGCCGCGCGGTCAAGCCGGGCGACGTGCTCACGGCCGCGAACGGCATGACGATCGAGGTCAACAACACCGACGCCGAGGGGCGGCTCGTGCTGGCCGACGCGCTGTCGTACGCGCACCGGCTCAAGCCCGACGCGGTGCTCGACCTGGCGACGCTCACGGGCGCGGTCGTGGTCGCGCTCGGTTCGCAGTGCGGCGGCATCATGGGCAACGACGACGAGCTCCGGCAGTTCGTGATCGAGTCCGGGGAGCGCACCGGCGAGCGCATGTGGCCGCTGCCGACGTGGCCCGAGTACAAGGAGCTGCTGCGCAGCGACGTCGCCGACATGAAGAACTCGGCCGGCCGCGAGGCGGGCACGATCGCGGGCGCGATGTTCCTCGGCCAGTTCGCGAACGGCTACAAGTGGTGCCATCTCGACATCGCCGGCGTGGCGTGGAACGATCGCGACAAGCCGTACGCGCCCAAGGGCTCGGCCGGCTTCGGGGTGCGCCTGCTGGTGGACTTCACGGAGCGGATGGCGGCGAAAAAGTAGCAAAAAAGCGTTCACACGGCGCGGGCGGGCTCGTACCCTTGGGGGACGGGTCCGCCCGTCGCCTTATTCGGGCGTGGCCCAGGAGGAGGAGCCGTGAACCTCAAGAGATGGCTGGTCGTGCTGATCGCGGCGGCGGGGTTGGGCGCGGGCGTGGCCCACGCCGACCCGGGCGTCGACGTCACCTACAACAACGGCTTCCTGCGCGTCTCCCTCCAGGGCTCGTATGCCGGCGCGAGGTACCTGATCTGGCGTTCGGGCGAGCTCGCGGGACAGTTCGACCCGCTCGATTCCCAGACGACGCTGTGCACCGGGGAATGCTACACGGTCGACCTCAGGGCCGACCCGGGCCAGACCTACTACTACCGCTTCGATCTCTACTATCCGGACGACTCGCGGGTGAGCTACGGGCCGTTCGCGGTCACGGTGCCGAACCCTCCGCTCGGCGTGCGCCTGTGGCCGAACCCGGTGCGCGCAAACGCGCAGGTCGAGTTGACGCTTCCGGGCTCGCGCTTCGCCGATCCGGTCACCGTCGACGCGCGGGTGGTGGATCTCCGGGGCCGCACGCTGCGCGTCCTGCAGTCGGGGCCGCTCTATCGGGGGTCGACGCCGCTGCTGTGGGACGGGCGCGACCAGGCGGGAAACCGGCTTCGCCCGGGCACCTACTTCGTGCAGTTGCGCACTTCCATCGGAACCACCGCGCTGCGATTCGTCGCACTCTAGGCCTCGCCAGAGAAACGGCCACCCCCATGACCAAGAGGGTGGCCGCCAACCGACGACGTTGACTGTCGGTTAGACCAGATCAGCGGTACACCGCCTTGAGCAAGCCCCACGTGCTGCTGCGCACCGGGACCACGCAGTGCACGTCGCTGTGCGAGCTCGAGATGATCACTTCCTGGGTCCCGCCCAGCAGGATCAAGTGCAGCGCGTTCACCGTGATGTCGCCCGGTCCGACGATCTGTTCGTTGATGATCAGCGTGGCCACGCCCGGAATCGTGACGGTCTGGTTGGGCGCGCCGGTCACGGTCACGGGAACCCCACCGAATGTGAGACCCAGGATCGTGCTCCCTCCGGAGACGCCGGAACAGTCGGCGTGTGAAGTGCTGCGCACGGTCGTGGCGGTGACCTGCGCTGGATTGCCCTGGAGCACGATCAGGTCCTGCACGGTCGCATCGCTGTTCGCCTGACAATTCGCGCCACTCGTATTGGTGACGAGGTTGTTGGCCGCGATGAAAGGAAGCGCGTTGACGTTCAGGAGGAACGACGACAGCGTCCCGCCTGTTGCCGGAAGGCTGCCGGTATCGGCAAAGTACATGGGGCCGAACCCGAGGACGTTGACGTAAGCGCCGTAAGCGCGGCCGCTGTACTGGCAGGTCTGAGCCAGCGCGGGCGCCGAGGCGATCGTGAGTAGAAGTGCCGCCATGGCCAGAATGCGGACTGAGGCGGAATAGAAGCGGAGTCGAGAGGGATTCATAGAAACCTCGTTGTGCCGGGTGCCTGTGGGGAAGGCACGGAATGGCAGGTACGGTTCCTCGTGCGGAGGGGGGTTTGAATAGACCCGCGAGGAACCCAAGTCCCGGGGTGGGACTACTATCAGCTTGGGTCAGTTGTTAAGAGGTTGTCAATCAAGAGTCCCGGTCTATTCGGCGCTCCGGAGCGCTTTTTCGGTCCATTCGCGCTGGTTTAGCGCTTAATTCCGCCCCTTGCCGGACTTCGGCGCCCGCTGCCGGGCGCGCGTGGCCTGCCCGGCGGGAGCCTTCGCGACCGCGTCCGCGTGCTTCGACTCGAGGTCGGGGCCGCGCTCGACGCGCAATCCCGCGCCCGGGGCCTCGAGCTTCCACAGGCGGCCCTTCCCGTCGACCCAGCCCACGAGGTTCGTGAGCTTGTCGGTGAAATCGACGCGTTGCGCGTCCACGCGCTTGCCGCGCACGACGATCGCCTCCATCGGCCCGCGGGTCAGGTAGAGGTCGACGACCTGCTCGGCCGAGGGAATCAGGACGGCCTGCTTGCGCTTCTCCTGCGAGCCCGCGAGGAAGTCGGCCAGCAGCAACTGGACCTGGAGGTAAACGCCGGGCTCGAGGATGTAGAGCCGCCCCGGAGGCAGGGCGACCGACGTGCCCACGCCGCGCTCCCGCGTCTCCTTGTAGATGGTCGCCACGGTGTCGCGGAACACGCAGTTGAGCGCCATCGTCGACATGGTGTCGCTGCGCGGCTGTTCGGTGATTTGGAACAGCAGCGGGTATGAGTCGTACGCGCGCTGGAGGAACGTCGTGCGCTTCTCGAACGGCAGCGTGCTCTGGGGCGAGGCGCCGTCGAGCCGGACCGTGGACGCCGTGATCAGCGTGTCGTGCGTGGCGTAGATCCGGAAGATCTCGGTTCCCAGCCGTCGCTCGCCGGACCAGATCTCGAACGACGCCTGCTGCCGGACCTCGTAGGTCGCGACCACCGGCCCGTTGGGCGAGCCGGCGACGATCTGGGCGCGGGCCGGGGCGGTGGGAACGAGCACGGAAACGGCGGCAACGGCGCACGCGAAAGCGCGGAGCAGACGGCTCACTTGGACTCCTGGGCGGGTGACGGGGGCCACGATCGGGTGGGAACGAGGCCCGGCTTCGTGGCATGCTCGAACGAGAGCGCGGCCCCGGAGCGGGCCCGCGGGGAGGATTCTACCATGATCGATCGCACCCATCGGGCGCGAACCAGGGCCATCTTTGTCATTTCCATGCTGGCCCTGTTGTGGGGCGGTTGCGCCACGGGGCCGCATCCCGACGCCGGAACGTCGGCCGCTTACGTCCAGCACCTGTCGGCGGACCAGGTCGACAGCTGGCGCGGCATTCACTACGACGGGCTGATTCTGGACGTGCGCTCGGCCGCAGAGTGGAACGACGACCTCGGCCACCTCGACACCGCCGTGCTCGTGCCGGTCGAGGATCTGGAATCGAGGTTCGGGGAGTTCGAGCGCTACAAGGGCGGCGCGGTGCTGGTCTACGACCGCCTCGGCGCGCGCACGACGCGCGCGAGCCAGTTGCTGGTGACCAAGGGTTTCAGGGATGTGAGCGCGCTCGATGGCGGGCTCAAGGGGTATCGCGACTGGCAGAAGGCGCAGTAGCTACCTTAGACAACCCGACGACGCACTCGACGTGCGGCGTGTGCGGGAACATGTCGAACGGTCGCACCCGCGTCGGCGCGTAGCCCTGGCGCACGAACAGCGCGAGGTCGCGCGCCAGCGTCGCGGGATTGCACGATACGTACACGATGCGCGCGGGCGCGAGCTCGGCGACGCGCTCGATCACGCGCTCGTGCAGGCCCGCGCGCGGCGGGTCGACCAGCACGACGTCGGGATCGAACGGGCGATAGGCCTCGGGGTCGTGCGGCGCCTTGTGGTCGCGCACGCGCGAGCTCTCGGGCGTCGGCGCCTTGCCGGCGCGCGCATGCGCCCACATGCGCAGCACCGCGCGCGCATCGCCGCAGGCGAAGCGCGCGTTGGTCACTCCGTTCCTCACCGCGTTGCGCCGGGCGTCGGCGACCGCCGGCTCGACCGACTCGATGCCCACCACCTCCTGCGCGTGCGCCGCCAGCGCGAGCGAGATCGTGCCCGCGCCGCAGTACACGTCCAGGACCTTCTCGCCGCCGGTCAGGCGCGCCTCCTCGATCGCCGCGGCGTAGAGCGCCCCGGCCTGCAGGCTGTTGGTCTGCAGGAACGAGTGCGCCGAGACCTCGAACGTGAGGCCGCACAGGCGCTCCTCGATGGTGGCGGCGCCGGCGAGCACCCGCTCGCGCGCGGGCTCGCCGATCGCGATGTTCGCGCGCTCGTCGTTGACGTTGAGCACCACGCTCTTGACCGCGGGGTCGAGCGCGCGCACCGCCCCGGCCCAGCGCTCCACGCCCGGCACCGCTTCCTTCATCGCGATCAGGTTCACCGCCGCCTGGTTCGTGGTCGGCAGGTGGCGCACGGTCAGGAAGCGCACGACCCCGGTGTGGAAGCGCGCATGGTGCGCGACCCAGCCCTCGGCGCGCGCGAACGCGCGGGTCACGGCGACGATGCGGTTCGTGAGCTCGGACGCGATGAGGCAATCGCCCAGGTCGAAGCTCTCGTCGAAGCGGCCCCGCTTGTGCAGGCCGAGCAACGGGACGCCGTCCGGCCCCGGGTGGAACGAGAACTCCATCTTGTTGCGGTAGCGCCAGAGCGCGGGCGAGGGCACGCACGCGTCGACCGCGACGCCTTCGAGCCGGCCGATCCGGGCGAGCGTCTCCGCCACCTGCTGCGTCTTGGCGAGGACCTGGGCGGGATAGGCGAGGTCCTGCATCCGGCAGCCGCCGCACTCGCCGCCGAAGTGCGCGCACGGGGCGGAGACGCGCTCGGGCGAGGGTTCGAGCACCGCGAGCAGGGCCGCCTCGGCCCAGCTCGACCGTCGTTTGACGACGCGGGCCCGCACCCGCTCACCGGCATAGGCGCCGGGGACAAAGACGACGAACTCGCCGGCCCGGGCGACCCCGGAGCCGCCGAGGGCCAGGCTGTCGATCGTCAGCTCGAGCACCGCGTCCTTCTTGACCGGGGGGGCGTCCACCCCCGCAACCTAGGGGCCGCGCTCCCGGGGGTCAACCGCATGTCAGCCAGGGGGCAAGTGCAAAGTCGGTTTCAACCCGGAACCCCGCCCGGCCCGAGCCGGTATCATGGGAGCGCCCAGCTCGCAGGGCTGTGCCTGACCCCGGCGGGGGGCGGACCCCCGCGCATCGGACCCCGGAAGGAGAATCTCCCATGTCGCTACGCTCTCGGGCGGTGATCGCCCTCGCCCTCGCCACCGCGGTCACCGCCGGCGGTTTCGCCGCCGCCTCGGCCGCCCGCAGTCCGCGCGTGCGGGTCTACTCGGATCGCTCCGGGGAGACCGCCTCGAATCACGCCGCCTTTCTCGGCGTCAACCTGCAGGACCTCTCGAGTGACCTGAAGGAGAGCTACGACTACGACGGCAGCGGCGTCGTGGTCGCGAGCGTCGTGCCCGGCAGCCCGGCCGAGAAGGTCGGCATCGAGGAGGGGGACATCATCACCCGCTTCAACGACCAGTCGGTCAACGGCGCCGAGCAGCTCACGAGTCGCGTGCGCGCGCTCGCGCCGGGCGCGCTCGCGGGCGTGACCGTGTGGCGCGACGGCAAGCGCGTCGACCTCGGCCGTGTCGAACTCGGCAACATGTCCGACCAGGGCAACAACGAGACGCGGACGCTGCGCGTCCGCCGCAGGACGCGTGCTCCGGAAGCCCCGCGGGCCCCGCGCGCGATGCGTGCGCCGGAAGCTCCCGACGCACCGGAAGCGCCGGAGTCGCCTGAGGCGCCGTATGGCGGCCACGGGCAGAACATGGCGCCGGGGCTCAAGGTGCTCGGCAACCTGGGCCGCGGCCGCCTCGGCGTCGAGACCCAGGACCTGGACGGCGATCTCGGCGACTACTTCGGCGCGTCCGACGGCAAGGGCGTGCTCGTTCTGCGCGTACTCGAGGACACGCCCGCCGCCAAGGCCGGGCTCAAGGCCGGGGATGTGATCCTGTCGGTCGACGGCGCCGACGTGGCCGACGGCGACGCCTTGCGCGCCGCCCTGCGCAAGCAGGACGCGGGCGACGTCGAGCTCAGGGTCCGCCGCAAGGGCGCCGAGCGCACGATCCACGCCGCGCTCGAGAAGGCCGAGTCCATGCACGGCTTGATGGGCAAGGGCAACGGCAACTGGATGGGCTGGATGGACGACGGCAATGGCCCGATGATTCACGGGCTCCACGGCATGAACGGCATGAGCGACATGAAGCCGGAGGACCAGGAGCAGCTGCGCAAGGACCTCGACGCGCTGCGCAAGGACCTCCAGGAGATGCGTCGCGAGATGAAGAACTCGCGCTGACGGACGCCGCGCGAGTCCCGGGGCCCGTTCTCCGCAAGGGGGACGGGCCCTTTCGCATGCCCCGCTGGCGGAACGCGCACTTGCCCGGACGTGAACCCGGCCCTACCTTCGCCTCATGCCGCCCGCGCGCACGCGTCCGCCCACCGCCCGCTTCTGTCCGCACTGCGGAACGCCGCTCGTCCCGCTCGACGATCACGGCACGCCCCGCCCGACCTGTGCCATGTGCGGCTTCATCGCGTACCAGAATCCGGCGCCCGCGGTCGGCGTGATCCTCGAGAAGAAGGGCGAGGTCGTGCTGGTGCGCCGGCGCTACGAACCGCAGGTCGGCTTCTGGGGGCTGCCCGCCGGCTTCATGGAATACGGAGAGGGCCCCGAGGACACCGCGCGCCGCGAGGCGCTCGAGGAGACCGGCCTCAGGATCGAGGTCGAGCGCCTGCACGGCGCGTATCGCGGCGGCGGCCCGGGCGGCCCGCGGATCCTGCTGCTGGTCTACCGCGCGCACATCCTCGGTGGTCGCCTGCGGCCGGGGGACGACGCCGAGGAGGCGGAATGGTTCGGGCTCACCGAAATGCCGGAGCTCGCGTTTCATTCCCACCGCAAGGCGCTGCGCGAGTACCATCGCGACTTCCGTCGTGGCGAAGGCATCTCGCCCCGTCGCTGACGGGGCCACCGGAGGGCCCACAGCGTGCACACCCGCCTCGTGATCGCCGGCGCAATGGGCGCCGCGTTGCTGCTGGTCGCGCCCCCTGCGCACGCGCAGGTCCCCGACGCCCGAAGGCTGGGCATGGGCGGCGTGATCCTCTCGGAAGTCTCGCAGTCGGCGACCCAGAACGTCGCCTACCGCGCCGTGCCGCGCGGCAAGGGCGGCGACAGCTACCGCTCGATCCCGCTCCCTCTCGGATTGATCCAGCTGCTGGCCAGCCATCCCGAGTTCGATTCCTCGAGTCCCAACTTCAATGCCTTCGAAATCGCGCAGCTGATCGCCCGCACGCCGTACACTCTGCAGCTCGTGAAGCCCGAGGAGCTGTCGAGCGACATCATCGTGGACGTGGCGCAGAACGGGCTCGCGATCGATCTCGGAGAGTTGCAGCGCCTGTTTCCGGATCGCGACCTCCGCTTCGGGAGCACGTTCGCGTCGCCCAACCTGGAGTTCGGCATCAAGAACTTCTTCGGCGGCGTTCGACCGCAGGTCGAAGTGAAGAACACGATGCGGCTCGATCCCACGCTGCAGGCGGCCCTCGGTGACGCCGAGCCGTTCGCCCCCAACACGCGCTACGGCGCGAAGGACGGCGCCCGAGCCCAGGGCGCGCTGGCGTTCATGGTCGGCACCGCGCTCCCGATCGTGCCCGCGATCGGCGCACCGGACGGCGATCCGCGCAAGGGCGGCGTGGCACTCTACGCCGGCGCGCGCGCGAAGTACCTGCGCGGCATCGCGCTCTGGCAGGGCGACGGGGTCGCCCAGTTCACGACCGGCGACACGATCTTCGGATCGAGCACGCAGCTCGAGGCGCAGTACGACGCGAACGTGCGCCACACGCCCGACGCCTCGTTCAACGGCGGCAAGGGCTACGCCGCGGACGCGGGTTTCGCGCTCTTCGTCCACGGGCTCGAGATCGGGCTCGGGGTCAACGACCTCGGCGCGACCATCGACTGGAACAAGACCGACGTCGACAACTACACCTACGACACGGTCACCAACACGAATGTGAAGACCGCGGTCGCGCGCGGCCAGAAGTTCAAGAGCCAGTTCCCGGTCACCGGCAGCCTGAACCTGGCGTATCGCTGGGGCCGGACGACCGTCGCGGGCACGCTCGACCGCACCGCGAATGAGCGCTGGATCCCGCGCGCCGGCGGAGAGATCTGGATGGGGCCGACGCCCCTGCGCGGCGGCGTGTACCTCGACTCGTACCAGTTGCTGCAGTTCACGGCGGGCAGCGGAATCAAGTTCGGCAAGCTCGGCCTCGACGTGGCGCTGGCCACCCAGAGCCGCGGCATCTCGACCCAACGCGGCGTTGAACTCGCGGCGTCCCTGGCGATCTACTGATGGAGGCGTCCATGCGGCCCGCACCCCGAATTCGCCGGCCCGGCCTGATCGCCGGGGGATCGATCGCTTGTTTGATCGCCCTCGCGCTCGCCGGCTGCGGCGACAAGAACCTCATCCTGCGCGTCGACCTGCTGTCGTTCCTGACCAGCGCGGAGACGCAGGCGCACTACGGTCCGATCCCCGGCGGCGTGAGCGACTCGGTGACCGTGACCCCATCCCGGCAGATCAACCTGCTGCCCGGCATTCGCGACATCACGACCGTGAGCGCCGTCTCGATCGACGCCGCGGGCAAGTTCGTCAATGCCACCGGCTCGGGCACGGGAACGGTCAAGATCTTCGTCTCGGGGGCCGGAACCGACCCCTTCACCACGGATACGAGCCCCATCGTGTTGCCGATCACGCTCGCCCCGGCGACGACCGACAGCGTGGCGGTGACGATCAACGGGGATTCCCAACTCGCCGGCCTGTTCCTCGGCGACAAGGCGCAACTCGGGATCCGCGTGACGCTCAACTCGGCGGTCGGTCCGCCGCTGGAGGGCGACTTCACGCTCACCCGTCTGCGCGCCGTGGTCACCGCGCGGCAGAACATCGTGCACTAGCATCGAGGGCAGGCGGGCGGCGTTGCGGATTGCAGGGCGATCCGCAAGCCGCCCGTGCGAAGTGCCTACCCGAGGCCCCACCGACCCGTCCGCCGCGCCGTCGCCGCGCCCGTCGCCGCACGTTCAATCGATTGCAGCAAAGCCGCTTGCCCAGGGAGCGCGCCGAAAGCGTCCCGGCTGGCACGAGTCTGGCGTTGTGCCGGAACGCCAGAGTCTCCTGGAGGGGGGGCCGGGCGTAACGCCGGGTGAGTGCGCAGGGATTGCGGCCCACGATGCCGATGCCGACCACGGATGGTGCGGCGCCAGGGAAGGCGGTTCGTCAGGGAAGACGATGGGCGACACTCGGTTAGGAATACGGGCCCGGGCCAGTCCCGGGCCCTTTCCATTGTGGCCTGAAGATTGGGTACGGGCCGCCCCGGATCTCTTAAGTCCTGATTCCACGGTCGACGGCCGGTCAGGGAGGGGGCGCTTTGGCGTCGGTTCCGGGCTCATACCCAATCTTCGGCGCACAAGGTAGGATACCCCTATGAGGACGCTTCGGATCGCGTTGGCCCAGATCAACACCACCGTCGGCGACTTCGACGGCAACCTCGCCCGCATCCGCGCCGCCATCGCCCGGGCCGAGGCCCTCGGCGCCGAGCTGGTCGCCTTCCCCGAGCAGACCATCCCCGGCTACCCCGCCGAGGACCTACTTCTCAAGGCCGAGTTCATCGACGCCAATCGGCGCGCGCTGGCCGACCTCGCGAGGGACGTGCACCACTCGGTGGTGGTCGTGGGATTCGCCGACCGCCAGGACGACGTTTTCAATGCTGCCGCGGTGATCGAAGGCGGCGAGGTGCGCGGGGTCTACCGCAAGCACCACCTGCCCAACTACTCCGTGTTCGACGAGAAGCGCTATTTCCAGGCGGGCAACGAGCCGTTGGTGTTCGGCTATGGCCCGGTGACATTCGGCGTCAACGTCTGCGAGGACATGTGGTACCCCGATGGCCCCGCGGTCGCGCAGGCGGGGGAGGGTGGTGCCGAGCTGCTGATCTGCCTGTCCTCGTCGCCGTTCTTCCGCGGCAAGACGCGCAATCGCGAGCGCATGCTGGCCACGCGGGCCGCGGACAACGTGGCCGTCGTGGCGTTCGTCAACCAGGTGGGCGGGCAGGACGAGCTGGTGTTCGACGGGAGCTCGGTGATCCTCGACCAGCACGGCGAGACGATGGCGCGCGCGCGGGCGTTCGAGGAGGACCTGATCGTCGCCGACCTCGATCTCGAGTCCGTGTTCCGCGCGCGGCTGCACGATCCGCGGCGGCGGGACGAGCTCGCGCCCGGTGCCGCCGGGCGCGAGCTGATGCCGGTCCGGCGCATCGAGCTGGCGCGCGAGAAGCGGCCGGCGGGCCGGCGGCGCCCGCGGATCACGCCCGGGATCGCGCCCTTGCTCGATGAGCAATCCGAGCTCTACGGGGCCCTCGTGCGCGGGCTCGAGGACTACGTGAGCAAGAACCGGTTCGAGAGCGTGGTACTCGGGCTCTCGGGCGGGATCGACTCGGCGCTCACGGCGACGCTGGCGGTCGACGCGCTCGGCAAGGACCGCGTGGTCGGGGTCTCGATGCCGTCGCGCTATACCGAACAGCGCAGCCAGGAGGACGCGGCCGAGCTGGCGCGGCGGCTGGGCATTCGCCTGCTCACGATCCCGATCGGCGAGATGATGAAGGCGTTCGACCAGGCGCTCGCCCCCGCGTTCAAGGGCACCCGGGCCGACGTGACCGAGGAGAACCTGCAAGCGCGCATCCGCGGCAACACGCTCATGGCGCTGTCGAACAAGTTCGGCTGGCTGGTGCTGGCGACCGGCAACAAGAGCGAGGTCTCGGTCGGCTACTGCACGCTCTACGGCGACACCGCGGGCGGTTTCGCGGTGCTCAAGGACGTGCCCAAGCTGTCGGTCTACGCGCTTTCGCGCCATCGCAACGAACGCGCGCGTATCGCCGGCCACGAGCCGCCGATCCCCGAGCCCACGCTCACCCGGCCGCCCACCGCCGAGCTACGGCCGAACCAGCGGGACGAGGATTCGTTGCCGCCCTATGCCGTGCTCGACCCCCTGCTCGAGGCCTACGTCGAGGAGGACCAGTCGCCCGAGGAGCTGATCGCCGCCGGGCACCTGCCCGAACTGGTGCATCGCGTGGTGCGAATGGTCGACGGGAACGAGTACAAGCGCCGCCAGTCGCCGCCGGGCATCAAGGTCACCCCGCGCGCGTTCGGGCGCGACCGCCGCCTGCCGATCAGCCAGGCGTTCCGGCGTAACGCGCTGCCGAAAAAGAAGTTGCCGAAGTCCACCCCGGCCGCCCGCCGGCGCGCGCAACGCGGCTAGGCGCGACCAGAGGCGCCCGGGGACGCGACTTTTCCCGCGGATCTCGCCGTCCCGGTCGAATTTCCCCGAAAGCACGCAGTTCGCACGTGAGGAAGCGGCAGTTCGCACGCTCGCAGCGCGGCTTGGCCGTTGGTGCCACGATTGCTGGACACAGAGATGTGGAAAACTCTGGAGCAGGCCATTGCAAGTTGCGTGATGGCCTGCTAGCTTGGCTTCGCCTTCATGCAATGCATGAAGGTAAGCGCGGCATGGATTGCGCGCGCCCTTGGGTTTCTTGCGGAGAGACAAGGGCCGGCCCCGTTCTCAACTCGCCATGGCGTCAGCCAGTGGGCCCGTCGTATCTCTCCCCAAGGTTAAAGTTTGCGTTATTTCCCCCCTGACTGGGGAATCTGCCCCGAATCCGAGGTAACGAGCCCTCCTCCGCAGGCGGCTCGGTGGACCAGGACGACGGGCGTGAACCCGGCCTAAACCTGACCAGTGGAAGGACTTTCACTGTCGGGGACTGCATTACGCGAGCCTGGGTAAAATTGGGCACGCCGATTGCAGAGGTGGGAATCGCCTGACGCGCGCCTGGACGAGATCCGGACGTGGGTCGCGAGGGGCTTGCGACCTGTTTTCTGTGTCAGAAGTGGCCCCGTGTCCGTTGCTTCAGCCACCAGGGTCACCCGATGACCGCCCCCGGGCTTCCCGGAAGGGTCGACGGGGATACCGCACTTAAGGAGTCAACATGAACGCCATCAAGAACTTCGTCGTCGCTGAGGAAGGCCAGGACCTGGTCGAGTACGCGTTGCTTGCCGCGCTGCTCTCGATCGTGTCGATCGCCGCGCTGAAGCTGCTCGGACCCAAGATCGCGTTGGTCTGGACGAACATCAACGCGGCTCTGTAGTTCGATCAACCTCGGGGCGGACCTCACCCTGCAAGGGGGGAGCGTCCGAACCCGAAGCTGGATCTCCGGAGGAGCTGGGCCCTCGACCGGCCCGGCTCCACCCCGGGGGTCCGGTCTTTCTGCAATCGCCTCACTTTCCTCCAAAGGAGTCGACGAATGAACACGGTTCGCAATTTCATCGCTCGTGAAGAAGGTCAGGATCTCGTCGAGTACGCTTTGCTCGCGGCCCTGCTCTCGATCGTCTCGATCGCGGCCCTGAAGCTGCTTGGTCCGAAGATCGCGCTCGTCTGGGGCAACATCGAAGCTGCCCTGTAATCCGTAACCGGCCCGGGGGCCTCAAGCCCTGAGCCGTGGCAGTCGATGACTCCAGGGTATGGAACCGGACACGAGGTCCGGTTCCCAGCCTTGAGACGGAGCCGGAGGCCCCCACGCGGAGCCCCAGCCCGAGGGGGTCCAACGGGATGGACGCGCTGGTGGGGTTGGACCGGACGCCGCTGTCCGGGATGAACCTGGGCTGGTGGATCGCGTTCGCCGCTGTCGCGGTGGCCTCCGTGATCGACTGGCGCTCGCGCCGGATCCCGAATTTGCTGACGTTTCCGCTGGCAGCGGTGGCGCTTCTGGGCAACGCTGTCGCCGGCGGCGGGGCGGGGTTCGTCTCCTCGCTGATCGGACTCGCAGTCGGCCTCGTGTTCTTTCTCCTCCTGATGGCACTGGGGGCGATGGGGCCTGGGGACGTCAAGCTGATGGCGGGGCTTGGGGCCCTGCTCGGTGTCGGGAACGTCTTCTGGATCGGGCTCTTCACCGCGGTCATGGGTGGCGTGCTCGCGATCCTCTACAGTCTGGGCCAGGGTTCACTGCCACGGATGGCCCACCGGACATGGGTGCTCGTCCGGCACATCGTTTTCACCGGCCGGTTGCCGAAGGCCGAAGAGTTGGGCGCCAGGCGCGAGGACTACATGCCCTACGCACTGGCCATCGCGCTGGGAGTGACGGCGCAGTATCTGTGGCGAGGTGCCTCATGAAGAACCGCAAGAACTTTGTCCAAGACAGCCGGGGCCAGTCGCTCGTTGAATTCGCGCTCATCCTGCCGCTCATGCTGGGCGTGATGTTCATGATCACCGAGTTCGGTCGCGCGCTCTACCAGTACAACGCCATGACCACCGCGGTCCGCGAGGGCGCCCGCGAGGGCGTCGTGCGCAGCTCCTCGACGGCGGTGAGCGTGGCCACGGACCGGACCAACGCGGTGCTGACCCTGGGCCGGATCAATCCCTCGGACGTCACCTTGACCGTCCGGATCATCCCTAACTATGGCGGGGTGCAAGGGGTTAAGGTGCTGAGCGTTCGTGCCGTTAAACCCTTTGTCTGGGCCTTCAACGGTCCACTGAAGATGACGGGCGGCGGAACGGTCTCGAAGAGCTCGCTGAACCTGACGGCGGAATCCATCATGCACACGGAGGCGTTCTAACCGCCCTCCGCGGGCGGAGGGGTTCGCGGGCGTGTTTTACCAGCCGGACATGAAGTCCGGCGCACAGGAGGTTGTCCGTGGCACAGAATCGTGGAGGGCCGTTTCTGATCCTGGCCATCGTGCTCGGCCTCGCGGCCGCCGCGGTGGTGTTCCTCTACCTGAACCAGCAGAGCGCTGCGAACGTGACCACGCGTTCGACGCGCCCCGTCGTGGTTGCCGCCACCGACCAGCCGTTCGGCACCAAGCTCGATCGCAACATGCTCAAGGTCGTGAACTACCCCAAGGACAGCGTCCCGGCGAACTCGTACTCGAGCCTGGACTCGGTCGTGGGCCAGACCACGAAGATCTTCCTGGCGGG
Organism: Candidatus Eiseniibacteriota bacterium; assembly: GCA_046598045.1. Classification (GTDB taxonomy): domain Bacteria; phylum Eisenbacteria; class RBG-16-71-46; order RBG-16-71-46; family DASYSL01; genus JANPEF01. Next base: position 479 of record JBKJJJ010000126.1, on the reverse strand, counting down.
CAAGGAGCCGGTGCTCGCGAGCAAGCTCTCGACCATCGGCGGCGGTCTCTCGATGATGGTGCGCCCGAACATGCGCGCCTCGTCGGTCACGGTCACGCTGGTGTCGTCGGTGTCGGGCTTCGTGGTGCCGGGCGACAAGGTCGACGTGCTCGTGACCATCGACCAGACGGCGCAGCAGCAGATCGCGACCACGAAGACGATCCTGCAGAACATCGAAGTGCTCGCCGCCGGCGTGAAGACCGAGCAGCGGGACCAGGAGAACAAGCCGAACACCGACCAGCAGACGATCACGCTCCTGGTCGATCCGCCTTCGGCCGAGCGCATGGCGCTCGCGATGCACGAGGGCAAGATCCACCTGACCCTGCGCAATCCCGAAGACGTCGACACCTCCAAGGTGGCATCGATCGATACCCGGCAGCTGCTGGGCAACAGCAGCCCCGCCGTGGCGTCGTCGGGCGCGCGGCGCTCGTCGCCGTCCA
>JBKJJJ010000012.1:0-52850 GCA_046598045.1 Candidatus Eiseniibacteriota bacterium | reverse complement strand
TCGTCGCCCGGGTGCCGCTGCGCGACCGCGCGCATCGCGTCGGCGTAGGCGAGGTCGAGCTGCTTCCTGTCGCCGTCGCCCCGCGCCGAGTAGCGCTTTGCCAGCGCGGCGATCAGCTCGCGTTCGATCGGCGTGGCGCGCGAAGCCAGCCGCTGGGCGCGGGCGATCGCGGCGTACGCCGCCTGCTCGCGATCGGGGTCGATCGGCAGGTTGATGTTCGGCCCATAGGCGAGCGCCACGCCCCACGGCGCCATCGCGCACCGCGGGTCGCGCCGCCCCGCCTCCTCGAACGCGGCGATCGCCTCGTCGTGATTGAACGCGTAGAGCATGCGCAGGCCCTGGTCGAAGTACTTCTGCGCCATGGGCGAGCGCGTGCGGATCGCGTGGTGATACGAACCGAGGTCGGTGTAGAGCGGCAGCCGCGCGGCAGCGGCGCCGCCCGAGTGCGGCACGTCGTGGGCCTGCGCGGCGACATGATGGGCGAGCGCGGCCCGTGGGGCGACGGTCGCGACGATCACGAGCGCGGCGAGCATGGAACGGTGGCGGGTCATCGGTGGCCTCCTGTCCGTGGGAAGAGCGGGGCCATTCTAGGGGCACCGCATCGACCCGTAAAGCAGTACGGGGCGCCCCGTACAGTGGGACACCCCGTGACTGGACCACGCTGCCCAGATGTCACCGCAGCCGCACCACCCGCGTCGCCATCGCCCCGCGCGTGTCGACCACGCGGTAGAAGTACACGCCCGCCGCCGCGCTCCGGCCCGACTCATCCGCGCCGTCCCACGTCCACGTCGGCGCTCCATCGGACGGCCGCGCCTCGCCCGCGGCGATGCGGCGCACGAGACGCCCGCGCAGGTCGAAGATCGCGGCCTCGAAGCGGCCCACCAGCGGACGCGAGTGCGAAAGCGCCACGCGGCCCGACGCCGGGTTCGGCAGCGCGCGCGCCCAGCCGGCGACCACGCCCGGGCCGGGGCCGGGATCGCCCACGCCGACCACGGTCAGCCCCGAGAACGCGTTCGTGCGCTTGCTGTCGTGTCCCTTCATGGGCCACGGCGCGTAGGCCGGGTTCCACGAGCCGAAGCCGAACGTGTACAGGATCGGCAGCCCGAGGTCGGAGAGCGCCATCTCCATGGTGCCGTCGTTGCCCATGTCGCCGAACGACGGCGGCTGCCCGGTCTCGAAGAAGAACAGCAGCCGGTCGAATGCGCGCGAGATCAGCCCGTTGAAGCGCACCGCCACGACGGTCGACAGGTCGGAGACCGCGATCACGTCGGGGCGCTGGTCGAGATCGACGTCCACGATGCCAGCGACCTCGACGTTGCCCGGCGAGGGGTAGTACTTCGTCAGCGCGCGATTGCCGTTCGCCACAAAGACGTAGATCGAATCCGCCCCCGGGTTGGAGGCGATCAGGTTGCCGGTCGAGTAGGCGAAGTCGGGGGCGCCGTCGTTGTTGAAATCGCCGGCCACCGGGCCGTAGATCACCGTGCCGACCAGCACGCGCGGCCAGCCGGGCCGGTTCATGCTGTTTGCGCCCACGAGGTTCACCACCACCGAGTCGGCGCGCGCCTGCCCGAACGCGACCGCGAGGCCCGTGTTGCCGGCAACCGGCACGAGGATCGGCTGCGTGAGCGAGCTGCCCGAGGGGAATAGCCGCGGCCAGCCGGCGAGCGGCGCGACACCGGTGCGGCCGTAGGCGTAGATGTAACGCTGGCTCGCGACCACCACGATGTCGGTCTGTCCGTCGCCGTTGACGTCGCCCAGCGCGGGCGGCAGCAGGATCGCGCCGGCGGTCGTGACCGGGAACCCGGGGATCACGGTCCTGGTGATCAGGTTGACGGCATAGAGCCGCCCCGAGTTCGAGCCGACGACCGCGTCGAGCGTGCCGTCGCCGTTGATGTCGGCGAGCGCCGGCGGCGTGAGGATCTTTCCGCTGTCGACCAGGAGCGACGCAGTGACGCCGGTCTTGTCGCCCCACACCAGCAACCCGTTCGACGTGGACTGGACGGTCTCGAAGATGCCGTCCCCCGTGACGTCCCCGATCGCCGGCGCGTCGGTGTTCGCGCCGAGCACGTAATCCTGCGGCCAGCCGGGAGCCACGCCAGCGGCCTGGTTCCAGGCGAACGTCCGGCCCGTGGCGTAGTCGCTCCACACCGCCTCGGGCAAGCCGTCGCCATTGAGATCGCCGAACGCCGCGCGCTTCGTGAACGCGGACGGGGGCGTGAGCGGGGCCGGCCACTGCGCGCGCAGCGCCGCGCGGTCGCGCACATGGTGGCGGCGTGCATGGTCGGCGAGCCCGTCGGAGTTCGGCCATTCGACTCCGCGCGGCCCGATGCCCGCGTTGCCGAGCGTGTAGGCCACGATGCGGCCATCGGTCGTGACCACCGCGAGGTCGAGCGCCCCGTCGCCCTGCAGGTCGCCGATCGCGGGACCCGCCACGGCGGGCAGCCCCGTGAGCGTCCACTGCAGCGTGCCGTTGCTCGAAATGCAGGTCACGCGGTCGCCGCCCTGGTTGAACACGAGCTCGGGCGTCGCCCCATCGCCCAGGTCCGCGGCGACGATCGCGCCACCGGGCGACGAATTGATGTAGCGCCGCGGGAACCCGACCAGCGGCGTGCCCACCAGCCCGTCGACGACCGTGATGCTGAGCGTGTCGCCGCGCAGGCTCCGCAGCGCGAGCTCGGGGATCAGGTCGCCCGTGAGGTCGACCAACCCCGGCGTGTCCACGATGCTGTCGCCGAGAATCGGGGAGAGTGCGACGGGATCGCCGCCCTGGCTGATGACGTCGGTGTCGAACCGGTAGAGCTGTCCGCCGCGGGCCGCCAGGTAGAGCTGGTCGATGTCCGAGAGCGGCGACGGTTCCAGGTGCGCGCCCGAGACCGGCATGGCCGGGCCAAGGGGAACCAGGGGATCGTAGGAGTACGGATTGTCGATCGCGGCGTAGGTGAAGAAGATTGCCGCCCCGCCTGGCGAGGCGAGGTAGCCGACCCGAGGAAAGTTGTCGCCCGCGATGAACGTGAAGGCGCCGCCGATCGCCGGACCCGGCCCGGTCACGGGCCATCCCGCCACGAACTGCCCGCTGGAGTCGACCGCATGGAGCTTGCCGTCGGTGGTGGCGACGATGACCGCCTGCCGTCCGCTGCCGTCGAGTTCGGCGAGCACGGGGGCCCCGATCGGAGTTCCAGGGAGCTGCTTGGGTGGGAACAGATTCGTTCCGTTACTCCTAAACGCGCGCACCTTCCCGCTTTGCGTCACGGCGACGAGGTCGAGGACGCCATCCTGGTCGAGGTCGCCCACCGCGGGAGCGCCGCTCAGGGGCTCGCCGAGGAAGCGGGGCCACCCGCCGAGCGCGATGCCGCCCGAGCCCACGGCATAGATGCGGCCGAGGTTGTCGACCGCGACGATGTCGGTCTTGCCGTCGAGGTCGAGGTCGACGAACTGGGGCGGCAGGTAAAACCCGGCGCCGCCGGTCACGATCGGGAATCCGGGATCGATGGCGGGCGCCGGCACGGCGTCGGTCCGCTCCGGGATCGAGGCGTGGGCCGGTGAAATCGCGCATCCGGCCGCGACGGCGAGCGCGAGCGCCGCGGTGGCGGCGCGTCGGAGGAGTCGGTTCATGGATCTCCCGGGCAGAGCAGGGATGGTGTGCCGGTTTCCAATGAGAGCGGGCGGGCCCGAATCGAAACCACGATGAAAGTCCGGCAACAAGTCTAGCACGGCCCCGGGGGCCCGCGGAATGCCCCACAAACCCGCGCCAGATGCGGGCCAAACCGGTTTCTACGGGGTTCCGGCAGCGTAGCGGCGGAAGAAACTGCCGTCTTTCCAGCGCGGGCGGGCAGGGGCATTTGCGACCGCCGCGGTGAGTCGGGTGACGTAGCGGATCAGGTCTCCCGCCGCCCCCGGATCCATCGGCTGGGCGAGATCATCGGAGGGCTCGTGGTAGCGGGTGCGGGTCCACGCATGCAGCAGCGAATCCTCGGGCGAGCCCGGCAAGGCCGCAGCCGAGAGCGCGATCGAGGGCACGCCGGCCCGGATGAAATTGAACTGGTCGCTGCGGATGAACAGGTTGCGCAGCGGTTCGGGATCGGGCACGACGGTGATGCCGACGGCCGCGGCCTGCACGCGCGCCGTGTCGCCGAGGTCGGACTCGGCCTCGCCATGGACGATCATGTACCGGAGCGGGACGATCGGCAGGACCATGTCCACGTTCACGTCCGCGGCGACGCTCGTCATGGGGACCGTCGGTCGGTGCGCAAAGTAGTACGAGCCGAGCAGGCCCTTCTCCTCGCCGGTCACGCACACGAACAGCAGGCTCCGCGCCGGCCGCCGGCCGGCAGGCGCGAGCGCGCGCGCGACCTCGAGCAGCGAGGCGACGCCCGACGCGTTGTCCATCGCCCCGTTGAAGATCGAGTCCCCGGCGACCGGCGCGCCGACGCCGAGGTGATCGAGGTGCGCGGTCAGCACGACGTACTCGTCCCGCAGCGCGGGATCGCTGCCGGGCAGGACGGCCACGACGTTCTGCGACTCGATGCGGTGCTGTTCGAACGTGGTCCTGGCGCGCAGGCGCGGCAGGAGCGCGAACACGGGCATCGCGGCCGCGCTGTCCGCGAGCGCGAGCAGGTCGGAGGCGTCGTGTCCCGAGCCGGCGAACAGCTTCTGCGCGCGCTCCGGATTGAAGTTCGCGCCGAAGCGCTGGCCCTGGCGCTCGTCCACATCGGCATCGGCCAGGCTCATCGCGGGGCCGAAGCGTTGCGCGGCGGAGCGGTCCCACTGGAAGTCGCCGCGGTGCGGATTGCGGATCGCGATCACGCCGAGCGCGCCCGCCTCGCGCAGGCGCGCCCAGCGCTCGCCCGAGGACTGGGCCTGCGAGCGCCGCGGCTCGGTGACCGACGCGGGGCCGCCCTGGATGTAGACCACGATCTTGCCCTTGAGGTCGGCCTTCGCCAGTTCGTCGTAGCCCTGCTCGGGCACGGAGATCCCGTAGCCGACGAACACCAGCGGCGCCTCGATCGAGTCCGTCGGCTCGCACGACATCTGGAGCGTCGCATCCTGGCCGAGGATGAGCGGCTCGACATGGTCCGCGAACACCAGCGAGAGCCGGCACCCGTCCTCCAGCACGCGCCGCGAGACGAACGGCACGGGCTGGAGATAGGAACCATTGGCCCCCGGGGCGAGGCCGAGCGCCTTGAAGCGGGCCGCGACGTACTCGGCCGCCCTGAGATGTTCCGGGCTTCCGGTCTGCCGGCCGCGCATGGCATCGCTCGCGAGGAAGCGCACGTGCTCGAGCCAGCGCCGGGCCTCGGGGTCCTTGAGCGAGGTCGCGCTGTGCGCGACCACGGCGGCGAACAGCACCAGCACGGCGATGGCGGGGAGCAGTCGGCGGGGATTCATGTGCGGGAAGATACCACGCGCATCCCCCGCTGTTCGCGGATCCAAAATCGGGCGTCCCGAAGATTGCGCTTGGGGTCGGGCGCGGGTCGGGCCAGGGTTGCGCGGCTAGTCCTCTTCGAGGATCTCGACGCGCACGCGCGCGACGCCGCTCTGCAGCATGCCGAGTTCCTTCGCAGCGCGGCGCGACAGGTCGATCACGCGGTGCCGACGATGCGGGCCGCGGTCATTGACCACCACCTTGACGCTCTTGTCGTTCGCCAGGTTGGTGACCCTGAGGCGCGTCCCGAACGGCAGCGTGCGGTGTGCGGCCGTCAGTTCATCGCCGTGGTAGCGCTCCCCGCTCGCGGTCTTTTTGCCCTCGAATTCCTTGCCGTAGTACGACGCCTCTCCCACCACGGGTTTCTCGAACGGCTCGTACGAATCCGACGCGTGCGGCTCGCCGGGAACCTCGGGCAGCCCGTCGGGCCGCGGCATGTGGGAGCAACCCGCGAGGCCGAGCGCGCCCGCGAGGGAGCTCGCGAGCACGAGCGCCGCCCCGGCGCGGTTCATCCCGTGAACCCGCGCACGCCATGGGGCTGGTACGGCGCCTCGAGGCGCGCGACCTCGTCCGCGCTGAGTGTGAGCTCGAGCGCCTTGACCGCCGTGTCGAGGTGCGCGAGCTTGGTCGCCCCGACGATCGGCGCGGTCACGCCGGGCCGCGAGACCAGCCACGCCAGCGCGACCTCGGCCATGGACACGCCCCGCGCCTCGGCGACCGCGCGCACCGCATCGACCACGTCCCAGTCCCCCGGCGTGTCGTACAGCCGCGGCGTGTAGTCGTCGCTGCCCCCGCGCGCTGTCGCGGGCGCCTCGCCCCGGCGATGGCTGCCCGTGAGCATCCCGCGCGCGAGCGGCGACCACGGCACCACGCCCAGCCCCTCTTCGAGGCAGAGCGGGATCATCTCGCGCTCCTCCTCGCGATAGACCAGGTTGTAGTGGTTCTGCATCGAGACGAAGCGCGCCCAACCGTTGCGCTCGGAAACGCTCAGCGCCTGCATCAGCCGCCAGGCCGCGGTCGAGCTCGCGCCCAGGTAGCGCACCTTGCCCTGGCGCACGAGCTGGTCGAGCGCGGACAGCGTCTCGTCGATCGGCGTCTTCGGGTCGAAGCGGTGCACCTGGTAGAGGTCGATCGCGTCGAGGCCGAGCCGGCGCAGGCTGTCCTCGCACCCCTGTACGATGTGCTTGCGCGAGAGGCCGCCCATGTTCGGGCGATCGCCGAAAGGGAAGAACACCTTGGTCGCGACCACCAGCTCGTCGCGCTTGCCGAACTCGCGCACGGCGCGGCCGGTCACCTCCTCGCTCGCGCCCGCGGAGTACATGTCGGCGGTATCGAGGAAGTTGATCCCGTGCTCGAACGCGCGGCGGTAGAACGGCAACGCGTCGTCCGGGTCGAGCACCCACGGACGCCACTTCGAACTGCCGAAGCTCATGCAGCCGAGCGCCAGGCGGGAGACGACGAGACCGGTGCGGCCCAGATTGGTGTATTGCATGGCGGGAGCTTGGTCGAATCCGGCGGCGCTGGCAATGCTCAAGTCCGTTTCCGCGCAAGCGGGGATTTCCCTGCGGGTTGACCGTCGGCGCGGAATGCCCCATGGTCCGCACTTCATCGATTTCAAACGAGAGGGAGCCCATGAAGCCCGTCAGGATTTCGCGCAGGTTTCAAGTCACCACACCTACTGTCGATCGTCGTTCAGGCAGGTCCTAGGACGTCCATGCCCCCGAGAACTCCCGGCAAGAACGCGTTGTGGTTCATCGCGATCACGGTCCTGCTCGACACCATTGGGTTCGGGCTGATCATCCCGGTGCTGCCGCGCCTGCTCGTCCAGTTGACGGGCGACACGGTCAGCCATGTCGCGCTCGACGGCGGGTGGCTCGCGTTCGTGTTCGCGCTCACGCAGTTCCTGTGCGCGCCGGTGCTCGGCAACCTCTCCGATCGCTTCGGGCGCCGGCCGGTGCTGCTGTTCGCCGTGGGCGCGCTCGGCATCGACTACCTGGTGATGGGATTCGCGCCGACGCTGGCGTGGCTGTTCGTCGGACGTGCGATCGCAGGCATCGCCGGCGCGTCGTTCACTCCCGCGTACGCCTACGTGAGCGACATCACCCCGCCCGAGAAGCGCGCGCAGAGCTTCGGCATGGTGAGCGCGATGTTCGGCGTCGGCTTCATCCTCGGCCCGGCGATCGGCGGGCTGCTCGGCAGCCTCGGTCCGCGCGCGCCGTTCTTCGCAGCCGCGATCCTGAGCGTGTGCAACTTCGTTTACGGGTTCTTCGTGCTGCCCGAGTCGCTGCCGCCCGGGAAGCGCCGCGCGTTCGACTGGAAGCGCGCGAACCCGGTCGGGACGCTCGCCCAGATGCGCCGCTACCCGGTCGTGCTCGGGCTGCTCGCCGCGCTGTTCCTGTGGCAGCTCGCAAACCAGGTCATGCCCGCGACCTGGTCCTACTACACGAAGCTCCGCTTCGACTGGTCCGAGGCGATGATCGGCGCGTCGCTCGCGCTCGCCGGGCTGGTCATGGTGATCAGCCAGGTGGTGTTCCTGCGCATGCTCGCCCCGCGCCTCGGCGAGCGGCGCTCGGCGCTGCTCGGCATCGCGGTCGCCGCGGTCGGGTACGTCGGCTATGGGCTCGCCACCCAGGGCTGGATGATGTTCGCGTGGCTCGCGACCTGGTTCCTGGGCGCGACCGTGATGCCGAACACGAACGCACTGATGTCGCGGCGCGTCCCGCCGAACGCGCAGGGCGAGTTGCAGGGCGCCGTGGCGGGGCTGTTCTCGCTGAGCTCGATCGTGGGACCGGTGGTGATGACGCAGCTGTTCGGGCACTTCTCGGCGACCGCCGCCCGGCCGTACCTGCCGGGCGCCGCGTTCTTCTTCGCCGGCGCGTTGGCGGTCCTGTGCTTCGGCGTGTTCTGGTCGTCGACGCGTGGGACCGTGCCCGCGCCGAGTGCGTAGCCAACAGGCGCTAACGAAAACGGGCGGCCGCTCCCCGCGGAGCGCCGCCCTTTCCGTTGCCAGCCCCGGAACTACGCCGGCGTCGGCACCGAGTGCGTGGCCACCGCCTCCGGCTCCTCGTCCTCCGCCACCGCCTTGTGCGTCTTCGCGACCAGCATGTAGATCGACGGCACGATGAACAGCGTGAACAGCGTGCCGATGATCATGCCCGACACCAGCATGATGCCGATGCTGTTGCGCGCACCCGCGCCGGGACCCCGCGCGAACACGAGCGGCAGGTGGCCGAACACCGTGGCGGCCGTGGTCATCAGGATCGGCCGGAGCCGCGTCGTCGCGGCCTCGATCACGGCCTGCAGCTTCGCCATGCCCGTCTCCTGGAGATGGTTCGCGAACTGGACGATCAGGATCCCGTTCTTGGAGACCAGCCCCACCAGCGTGATCAGCCCGACCTGGCTGTAGATGTTGAGCGACGTGAAGCCGAGGAACGAGAACATGAGCGCGCCGCACACCGCCAGCGGCGCCGACCCGGCGAGGATGACGAACGGGTCGCGGAAGCTCTCGAACTGCGCCGCCAGCACGAGATAGATCAGGATCGCCGCCAGCAGGAAGATCGCGAGGAACCCGCTGCCCTCGGTGCGCAGCTGGCGCGATTCGCCGGCGTAGTCGAGCGTGAAGCCCGGCGGCAGGATCTTCTTGGCCTCGCCCTCGAGGTAGCTCAGCGCCTTGTCGAGCGGCACGCCCGGCGGGATCGCGCCCTGGATGTGCACCGCGTTGAGTTGCTGGAAGCGCTTGAGCTCGCGCGGCTCGGTCGAGGTGCGCAGCGTCGCGAACGTCGAGAGCGGCACCAGCTTGCCCCCCGCGCCCAGCACGCGAATGTCCGAGAGCTGGTCGGCCGTCAGGCGCTCCGCGCGCTTGACCTGCGGGATCACCTTGTAGCTGCGGCCCTGGATGCTGAAGCGGTTGACGTAGTTGCCGCCGAGCATGGTCGAGAGATCCCGGCCCGCCTGCGCCATGTCCACGCCTTGCGCGCGCACCTTGTCATGGTCGAACACGACCTCGGTCTGCGGCTGGTCGAACTTGAGGTCGGTGTCCGCGTACATGAACATGCCGCTGGCGAACGCCTTGCCGACGAGCTGGTTCGCGAACGCCGCGAGCTGGTCCGGCTCGGCGGTGCTCGTGATCACGAGGTCCACCGGGAAGCTGCCGCCGCCCGGGAGCGCCGGCGGCACGACCGAGATCACGCGCAGGCCGGCGATCTGCGACATGCCGATCGAGCTCTCGACCTGCAGTTGCGACGTGCTCTTGCTGCGCTCGCTGCGCGGCTTGGTGACCATGCCGCCGAAGCCGCCGCTCGGGAACATGATCTGGAACGTGTTCTTGTGCTCGGGCATGCGCTCGTAGACGTCGTTGATCTCCTTGGTGTGGAGCGTCGTCTGGTCGAGGGTCGCGTTGGGCGCGGCCTGCACGATGCCGAACACGACGTTCTGGTCCTCGGTCGGCGCGAGCTCGCGCTGCGAGAACAGGTAGAACGGCACGGTCAAGAGGACGACGATGCCCCACAGCGTGAGCACGACCGGGCGGTAGTCGAGCGTGCCCGCGAGCGTGCGCGAGTAGGTCTGGCGCACGCTCTCGAAGCGTCGGTTGATCCAGCCCGCGAAGCCCTTCTCGGTGTCGCCGGCGCGCAGCAGCTTCGACCCCATCATGGGCGAGAGCGTGAGCGCGACGATGCCCGAGACCGTCACCGCGCCGGCGAGCGTGAACGCGAACTCGCGGAACAGCGATCCGGTCAAGCCGCCCTGGAGCGCGATCGGGGTATAGACCGCCACCAGCGTGATGGTCATCGCGATGATCGGCCCGATCAGCTCGCGGGCCGCGGCGAGCGACGCCTGGAGCGGATTCTGGCCCTCATGCATGTGGCGTTCGATGTTCTCCACCATGACGATCGCGTCGTCCACCACGAGCCCCACCGAGAGCACGATCGCGAGCAGCGTCAGCAGGTTGATGGTGAAGCCGAACGTGTTCATGAGGAAGACCGCGCCGATGAGCGAGATCGGGATCGCCACCACGGGGATGATCAGGCCGCGCACCGAACCCAGGAACAGGAAGATCACGATCATGACGATCAGCAGCGTCTCGGCGAGCGTCTTGAGCACTTCCTTGATCGCGTCCTGGATGTAGATCGTCGAGTCGTAGGGCACGCCGCTCTTCATGCCGACCGGGAGTTGCGCCTGGATGCCGGGAAGCGCCGCGCGCACGCGCCGGATCACGTCCAGCGAGTTCGCGTTCGGCAGCACCCAGATGCCCATGAACGTCGCCGACTCGCCGTTGAAGCGCACGTCCTGGTCGTAGTTCTCCGACCCGAGCACGACGTCGGAGACGTCGCCGAGGCGCACGACCGTGCCCTTGTCGGTCTTGATGACCATGTTCTTGAACTCGTCCGCGGTCTTGAGGCTGGTGTTCGCGACCAGGTTGACCGACACCATGGTGCCCTTGGTCTGGCCGAGCGTGGACAGGTAGTTGTTCGCCGCCAGCGCGTCGCGGATCTGGGACGCGGAGATGCCGCGCGCCGCCATGCGGTCGGGCTTGAGCCAGACGCGCATCGCGAACGTGCGTCCGCCGAGGATGTCGGCGCGCTGCACGCCCTGCACCGAGCTCAGCTTGGGCTGGACCACGCGCGTGAGGTAGTCGGAGATCTGGCTCTGGTCGAGGTCCTTCGACGAGAAGCCGAGGTACATCGCCGCGAACTGCACGTCGGACGACACCAGCTCGATGACCGGCGCCTGCGACTCGGGCGGCAGGTCGTTGCGCACCTGCGCCACCTTCGCCTGGATCTGCGTCAGCGCCGAGCTGGTGTTGTAGTTGAGCTTGAGGTGCACCGTGATCGTGCTCACGCTCTGCGCGCTCGACGACTCGAGGTAGTCGATGCCGTCGGAGCTGGCGATCACGCGCTCGAGCGGGGTGGTGATGAAGCCGCGCACGAGGTCCGCGTTCGCGCCCACGTACACCGTCGTCACCGTGATGAGCGCGATGTCCGTGCGCGGGTACTGCCGCACGCTCAGCGAGCGGATCGACTGGAGCCCGGCGATGAGGATGATGAGGTTGACGACGACCGCGAGCACCGGCCGCCGGATGAACAGGTCGGTCAGGCGCATCTAGCTGTCCTCGGGGCGCGGGTTGGGCGAATTCGACGGCTGGATCTTGTTGTTGACCACGACGCCGGCGCCGGGACGCAGCTTGAACACGCCGGAGGTGACGACCTCCTCCCCGGGTTTGAGGCCCGAGAGGATCGCGACCTGGTCGCCGCGGCCGCGCCCGGTCTTGACGAAGCGCTGGCTGACGCCCTTGTACGCCTTCCCCTTGGGGTTCTTCAGCTCCGAGACCACGTAGACCGAGTTGCCGTAGGGCGCGAAGTTGATGGAAGACGAGGGCAGCGCGATCACCTGCTCGGTGCCGGCCAGTTCGACCGCGACATCCACGAACATGCCGGGCTTGAGGCGGCCGCCCGGGTTGCGCAGCGTGGCCTGGACCTGGATGTTGCGCGTGTTCTCGTCGATCACCGAATTGATCGCCGTAATCGTGCCCGGCAGATCGAGGCCGCGGCCGCTGTCGGCGGTGACGCGCACCGGCGTGCCGGTCTTGAGCTGCGCCACGTCCGTCTGCGGCAGCGAGAAGTTGACGTACACCGGGTCGATGGCCTGTAGCGACACGATCGGGTCGCCCTCGTTGACGCGCTGCCCGAGGTCGACCTGGCGGATCCCGAGCACGCCCGAGAACGGCGCGCGCACGGTCTTGCGCGCAATCGTCGCGCGGATCGCGGCCACGTTCGCGTCGGCGACGCGCGCCTCCGCCTGCATCCGGTCGAACTCGGCCTGCGCGATCAGGCTCTTCGCGAGGAGCTTCTTCGCGCGCTCGAGGTTGAGATTCGCAAGGTCCCGCTGCGCCTCGGTCTGCCTGAGCCCGGCCTGCTCCTGCCCGGTCTCGAGCCGCACCAGCGTCTGCCCCGCGGCCACGTTGCGACCCGACTGGAACTCGACGCTGCGCACCACGCCCGCGAGGTCTGCGCTCACCGTCACGCCATGCACGGCCTCGACGCTGCCGATGCCCGCGAGGCTGGTGGACCAGTTCTCGGACTTCGTGACCACGGTAGTGACCGCCTCGGGCGGCGGCGAGTAGGAAGAACCCGACGCGATCGCCGCGCGGATCTGCAGGAACTTGTACGTGCCGATGGCGGCGATGAACAGCCCGACCACAAGCAACATCAGCCACATTCGCCTGGCCATGGAACGGTGTCTCCTGGTGGGTCTGGTTGCGCGATCCCGCCGCCTCCGGCGCCGGAGGCGCGATCGGCAATGGATCACTCGATCGGATGGGTCCCGGCATGGTCCCCGATCGGGACGCTCTCGTCGAGTGTTCGATGCAACGGAGGGCTCGATCCTGCGGGCGAAATAGAACGATTGCACGATTTCATGACGAATTCAGGAAGCGAGCTTGGGGTTTCGGAACCGGGAAGCCCGGCGGTGCCGTCCCGCGGGGGACGGTGGATCGCTCAGCGCAGGCGCGCGAGGTTTCGCGCCGGGCCGGCAGCGCGAGCGACGCCGCCCCCGCGACCAGCGACGGGTCCGAAGGTCGGTAGAGCAGACCGGACGGGGCGCGCAGCATGACCTCGGCGTGGCCCGGGGTAGACCGAACTACTTTCCCTCGCCAAAATCGTACTCCCAGCCCAACACGACCTGCCAGGCCCCGTCGGACTTGAAGATGCCCCCCTGCTCCAACTTGAGGTGGGACCCGGGGTGTTCAGCGATCCCAAGCGTGGCTTCGTACTCAATCTGTCCCTGCTCGGGACCGCCGATATTGCCCAGCCCGCCGAGCCCCCCCAAGCCCGCCCGAAATCGTCCGCCCGCACCCGACGCCGTCACGAACTCGGCGAGCAGGTCGAGTCGTCGGCCGAGGTGGACTTCCGTGGCAGCCGACGCCTCGAAAGTGTCCCGCAGCTGCACGCCGGATGGATTGCCGGTGAACGTGTAGATGGCGTTGAACTCGAGGTCGAATCGCGGAAGTTCCTTGCTCGCCACCGCGCCGAGCGAGGCGTCGAGCTTACCGGTGCCGATCGCGCCTGCGGGTGCGGTCGGCCACTTGATTCCCCCGAGCATCGCGATCGCGGGACGGCTGCGCCTCTCGGAAACGAATTCGTAGCTGACATTCGTCTCGAGGTCGCCCAGGCCCTGGATGGTGCCACCGCTCCGCTTGCGGATCACCACGTAGCTTGGCTCGACACTGAGCTCGAGCGCCGGGGTGATGCCGTACTCGGCAAAGAATGGAAGGCCGTACTCCGATTCCTCGGCGTCAGACTCGAACTCGAAGCCCGAACCGATGACGAGCGCGAGTTCCTTGTATTCGCCGGGCCGGCGAGTCTTGAGGATCCGGGCCGCGGCCGGGGCCGCGGCCCCGGCCATCACGACCGGCAGCAGCAGCCCCGCGAGGAGGCGTGCCCGCGGACGCTTCATGGATGGCGCACCGAGACCAACTCCTCGACTTCACCATCTGCGGCTTCTGCGCGCACGAAGCCGACGCCAGGTGCATACCACTTCTTTTCGCTGCCGGATTCGAGCAGGGACCACTCACGCGTGCGCACGCAGCCGGTGAACCTGCCGCCGGGAACGCGCACGGTTTCGTTCAGGGCCACGACCTGGCCCATGTCCTCGGCCTCACCCCGCTTGTACTCCTGGCGGTAGGGTTTGCCGACGCTCGATTCGGCCGGCATGATGATTCCCGGTTGGGCGCCGTCGACCCCCGCCTCCCACGATCCCTCGGTGCTCACCTTGCCATGCGCGTGGAACTCCCTGGTGTCTTCACCCATGTACCAGACATTCCCCCGCTTGTCCTGGGCATACCAGTCGTAGGTGTCTTCCGTGATTCCCCCCTTGGCTCGCAGGACATCGTGGACGACCACGCAGGTTACGCCGAGAATGACCTTGGTCTCGGGCATCACGGTCACCTCGTTCTCGCTGACGTCCTTGCCCAACGTTTCGGTGAACAGCCATGTCGTACCGGGCGGGAGCGGAAAGAAGCGATGGTCGACGCCCTCCCGAAAATCCGCGGCGTTGATCGCGGGGTGGTAGTCCGCACGGCCGGCCGAGGCGTATCTCGCAGCCATGACGCAGGCCAGTGCGGCCGCGAGTCGCAACATTGGTGTTGAGAACTTGGGTCCGTTCATGCCAATCCTCCTCAGGATCCTGTGACCGAGATCAGCTCGACTCGCTCACTCCCGCCGCGCGTCGAGGACTCCAGCACCAGCCCCACGCCCTGGGCGAAGTACTTGTACCCTCGCTTCCCGGGCTGGAGCCGCGTCCATTCGAGCGTCTGGATGCAATGCGCGAACGAGCCCTTCGGCACGACGACGGCCACGTCGGTGTCCTTCACGCGCGTCATGTCCTCGGCGACTCCCGCAGCGTGCTCCTGCGCATAGCTGTCGCCCGCCGCCGGGTGCGCGAGCATGATCAACCCCGCAGTCGCCCCGTTCTTGCCGGCTTCCCACGATCCGGTCGTGCTCACAAGCTGCCCGCCCTGATAGTTCTTCACGTCTTCGCCGAGATACCAGACATTGCCCTGGCGGTCTTGCGCGTACCAATCGATCGTGTCTTCGATCAGCACGCCGTCCGCGTGCACGCGGTCGCGCACCACCGTGGCCTGGACGCCCAGGATGGCCTTCTGCTCCGTCAGCACCTCGACGGTGATCGATTCCGCCCCGCCCCGAAACGTCGTCACGCGCCCGGCAGGCAGCGGGAAGTAGGGGTGGTCCACGACTGCCACGAAATTGCCCGGATCAAACGGGAGCACCACGGCGCTCGCGCTTGCCGGGTCGACGATCGGAAACGCGCCGGACACGGCCGCCGCCCGTGCGGCGGGTCCAGTGGGCGCGAGCAGTGCGGAGCCGGAGTTTCCTCCGCAGCCGACCAGGGCTGGGAGGATGCACAGGGCGAGCAGCGGCCTTGCGTTCAGCGTTCGCAGGTTCATCTCTTGACTCTCCTCTCGGTTGGGTTGCGGGAACTTCCGGGGAGAGGAGCCGACGAACCGCTCGCCTTGTGACAGGCGAATCCCAAACTACCGTGGGAGAGAGATCAGGTAGCTCCCGTCGGCGTTTGCAGCGCCGGTGACCCGGGCGCCCTCCTTGAGCAGGACTCGTTCGTCGCCAACGATGATTTCGACCCGCGGAGCCGCGCGTGGGATTGCGACCTCGAACGAGGCCTGCGACCCATGGTTGTCGATCAGCAGGCGAGTCGCATTCGAGGTGAACCGGGCCGCGCCGACCGGGGCGCGGACCTCGATCTCCCGGCCCTCGACCAGCGTCACGCGAACCTCTCCCACGACCTGCGGTGCGGCGAATCGAATCAGGAAATCCCGCCCGGGGAGCACGGCGATTCCTGACTCGGGTGGCTCCGCGAGGGGGGCGGGGGGCGGAGACGCAGGCTGCGTGGAGTGCGGCGGCCCTCCGCCGAACCGCGCATTGACCGCGGACAACCACGCCGGAACCGGGGAGCCCGGCCAGGCGTACGCCCCTGCGGCGGCGGCGACGAAGAGCGCGAGACCCGCCGCCCACTGGAGAACGGGTGCGGCGCGGCGCAGCGTCGATCGCCGCGGACGGATCACGACTGCGAGATCGACCGCGGGAGGCGCGTCGTCCAGCGCCTCGAGCAATGCCTGGACCTGTTGCAGCTCGCGCGCGGAATCCTCGAGCCCGCGCCGACAATCCGGGCACGCGGCGAGGTGCGCGCGCGCGGAATCCTCCGCGTCGCGCGGGAGTTCACCGTGCAGCAATCGCTCGCGATGCTCCTCGTCAAGATGCGTCATGCGTTTCCTCGTGCGCCTTTCGAAATGCCCTTCGCGCCCGCGCGAGGAACACCCCGATGCTGGCTTCGTTGAGCTGCAACGCGACCGCGATGTCCCGGTACCCGAAGCCCTCCGCCTGCAGCAGCAAGAGCTGGCGATCGCGCTCGGGGAGGCGATCGAGCGTGGCACGCACGCGGATCCGCGTTTCAGACGCCTCTGCCGCTTCGTCCGGCGCCGGTGGCGGATCCCCCAGGATGCGTTCGCCGTGCGCGGGCCGGAGCAGTCGCTCACGTCGCGAGCGCGTCGTTCGCTCATTGCGAAACAGGTTCATCGCCACGCTGATCAGCCACGCCTCCGGCGACTCGGGGAGCGCGCCGCGCTGGTAGAGCCGGACGAGCGCCTCCTGCGCAACGTCCGCCGCCAACTCCGAGTCGCCCGACAGGCGATGGAGGTAGCGGTAGAGCCGCGAATAGCGGGTCTGGAACAGCTCCCCGAATTGGTCGTGGAACGACGTCGGCGGATCAGACAGCGTGCCCGGGCCCTCCTCTTCGAACTGGAACCTGCGAGCGGCCCAGTCTGTGACACGCACCCAACCTGGAGCTGGTTTCAAAACCCCTGGGGGTCGTCCGGAGTTTTGAAACCAGTCCTAAAAGTGCCCGTCGATGCCAACCACCAGCGGCGCGGACGGGCGCAACTCGATGCCCCGCAACTGTCCCGTTGCGGGATCGCGCGCATACGTCAGCAGGTTCTTGCGCCCCATCACATTGGTGAAGGCCCCGAAGACCGCGACCAAGCTGTCGTGCCCCCATGGCGCGACATGCCAGTGCTTGCGCAGGCCCAGGTCGATACGCAAGTACGCCGGGAGTGCCTGGCCACCGAGCGGCTCCCCTTCGTAGCGGGGGCTCCCGATGAACTCGCAGCCCCGGTCGAGGAGGTTGCAGGATTCCCACTCGAGACCGCCCTGGGCCACGGTCGTACGCCGCCCGAGGGCCGCGACCACGCCCAGGCGCACCGAGGCACTGGCGCTGGGAAACACGATCACGCCACCCTCGAGCCGGTGGCTCGCGGCGTGTTCGGGCACATAACTGCTGTCCGCATGCTTCAAGCGCACGCGCTCGAGACCATAGTTCACGAGGATCGCGTAGCGCTTCGACTGCACGGCCAGGTCGAGCGCCACGCCCTGCGCCGTGCTCGCTCCGGTCACGAAACCACGGGTGGCGAACGGCCCCTCCTCGCGCGGCGCCACGAGCACCAGTCCGGTGGATCGTCGCGCATAGGCTTGGAGCCCCAGCCGAATCCCCGACCCGGGCCGGAGCTCCGCCGCGAGGCTCCCCTGCTCCCCGCGCGCCAACGGCACGCCGGAGGCGCCGATCCCGACGAACGCGTCCACCGGGAACACGGCCCCCACGACCGATTCGACATTGCGCAGCGACTGCGTGAACTGGTGCACGCGCGCATAACGTGCGGACAGGGTGACGGTGGTCGACGCGCGCCAGGACAGGCGCGCACGTCCCCCCGGATGCGCCGCGCCCGCACTGATCGTCAACGCCGTCCCGAGCTCGGCCTCCGTACGCCCACCAAGTCGACGTGTCGCCCCTGCCCCGAGCGTCGCAACGGGTGTGACCGCGCGCAACCGGAACGAAGCGGTCGCGCTCGATTCCGGATCGACGCGATAAGAGGTCCGGGTCTGATCGAAACGCAGCGCCCAGGTTGATGTCATCCGCCGCGAGCGGTGTTCCGCGGCGGCGAGCACCCCAAGATCCCGGCGCATGGAGCTGAGGGCGGCCACGCTCCCGGGCGGCAACCAGCGCGCCACGACATCGCTGCGCGAACTCCAGCCGAGGATGCGCAGGTCGAAGTCCCTGGAGGCTCGCCCCCAGGCGCCGCCGAGCGTGACGCTGTTCCACTCGAACGAGTGCCGGCGTGTGCGGGATGCACTGTCCGGCGCCGCGGTGGCGCCAATTTCATTGCCGTTGGCGTAGCCCAGCACTCGCAGCCGGCCGCCGACCACGGGCGCCTCGAAGACGGCCAGCGCATCGCCCGTCCCGCCCCTGAGGTACGAGGCTTCATCCCGCGGCGCGACCAGGTCGTGCAAGCCCGAGCGCACGCCGAGCAGGACGCCTGCGCCGCGCGGGCCCAACGGCCCATCGAGCGTCAGCCGCGCCTGCGTGGTGCTCAGGCTCCACTGCCCTTGCCAGGTCGCTCCCGGCGCGCGCGTCACGCCCTCGACCGTCCCCGCAAGGCTGAGCGGCTGGCCCGCAACGGGCTGCGACGACCAGAGGCGGAGCCGCGCGAGGGCGTCGGGGTTCCACGCGCTGGCGATGCCCGCCGCGTGATAGGGGTTGAACACCGGGAAGCCGTCGAGTAGGTACGAAGTCTGATCCGACGCGCCACCCTGGATATGGACTCCGCTCGGCGTCTCCGGGTTCAGGACCACGTCTCCGCCGCCCAGCCCTTCGAACGCGTCCGGTTCAGAAAGCAGCGGATGATTGCGCACGGCCTCGATCGAGGTCTCGCGATCGGGGAACCCGGCCGAATCGGGGGTCTCGAGCCCGCGCACCGCAACCGGCGCTCGAACTTCGACGAGTTCGAGCCGCATCGGCCGCGGTTCGATTGCGACGTTGATCGCGACTTCTCCCTCCCGGGGCACCAGCACATCGAGCGTGTGGGAGGCGTACCCCACCAGGCGGACGGAGAGATGCTGCGGTCCGGGCGGAACCGCCCGCAACGCATACCAACCTCCCGTATCCGTCGCCGCCGCGCGGTTGAGCGCGGGCAGCGCAACCAGGGCTCCGCCAAGCGGCGATCCCGTGCGCGCGTCGCGCACGGTGCCCACAATACTCGCGTTCGAGGCCGGGCCCGCGTGAGCGGTCGGCGGCGACACAACGCCAGCCGGGATCGCCGCTGCAATCAGGATGACGCGTGCACGAGACAATCCGGATCGAGAACGGATTCGCAATGGGATCTCCGCGGCGCGAGACGACATCCCAACCTCGGGCGAGACACGAAGAATCCTAGCACGGGCCGCTCGCGTGTACGGGTGACGGTGGCGGCGGGTTCCCTCTGCAGCGTCGGCAACGCGACCTTCACCCGGGAGGTGGGATAGCCGGAAGCGTTCGGGGGTTGAAGCGGCATGCGCGGTGAGCTGTCACGCCGGGGGTGAGGCATGTCACTTCTCGGGGGCGTACAAAACGTACGTTTCGTACGCTTCGTACGGCCTCGGAATTTCAATGGTCACGCCCCGGGATTGACAACTCGTCCGCCGCCCTCCCGCGACGAGGCAAAGCGGGGTTGAAACTAAGACTCTGGGAGCGGGGGCGACCCTCCGGAGCGAGTCCAGGTGGTCCGGGGGTAATCCGCAATCAGATGCTGCGGTCGACCGCGATATCCCGCTCGAGCCAGGGGCAGGAGCGTCGCGGACAATCCCGCTTCGGCTTACTCCGACGCCGATTCTGGCGACAGGGCAGGAGCCTAGCGGTAGGTTGCTTTCACCTTGCCCCAAGATGTGCTCGCCGCTGGTGTGGTTGGAGCACCAAATTTCTCAATCCGATTGTTGAGAGTGTCGCCGATGAACATCGCACTTCCCGAAACGACCGCGATCCCGTCCGGGCCGTTGAATTGGCCCGATCCGGATCCGGTCGTGCCAAACTGCGTGAGGTAGCCCACCTTCACGGGAAGGCTGCCGCCTTCCACCTCTCGCCCCCCCGACAGGGGCACAACTCTACCGATAGGTGGCCTTCACTTTTCCCCACGACGTGTTTACCGCTGGCGTCGTAGGAGAGCCAAATTTGTCGACACGATTGTTGAGCGCATCCGCCACGTAGATCGCGCTCCCCGAGACAACTGCGATTCCCTCCGGATTGTTGAACTGGCCGGCACCAGACCCCGACGTGCCAAACTGTACGAGGTAACTGCCAGTCGACGAGAATATCTGAACGCGATTCGTTCCAGAGTCCGTCACGTAGACATATCCGCTGAAATCGGTTGCGATCCCGGCTGGAAAAGTGAACTGACTGTCTCCTGATCCAGGCCCACCCCAACGGAATAGATACCCGCCGTTGGCGTCGAACACCCGGACACAAAAGTTTCCCGCACCCGCATCGGTGACGTAGATTTGCCCGGATTGGCCAACGCAAATCCCCCAAGGAGAGCCGAATTCTGTGTCACCCGTGCCGTTGGTGCCCCACTGATTGAGGTAGGTCCCCGTGCTCGAGAACTTCTGCACTCGGTGATTGCCGGTGTCGGTGACGTAGATATTGCCGGACACATCCACCGCGACACCGGTGGGAGATTCGAACTGGCCATTCCCGGCTCCCGTCGTGCCCCACTTGCGGACGAACACGCCGCTAGAGGTGAACTCCTCCACCCGATCGCCTTCGTTGTCGACCACGAAGACGTCGCCCCCGGGCCCAACAGCAATCCCCTCCAGATAGCCCACGAACTGACCATCTCCTCCGCCCTGCGTTCCCCACTTGAAGAGGAATGCCCCAGAGCTGTCAAACACCTGAACGCGGGTTAGAAAGACATCAACGACGTATATGTTGCCGCCAGAACCCACCGCGACCCCTGTCGGACGCGAGAACTGACCATTTCCGTTGCCCAGAGAGCCCCAAGATGACAAATAGCTGGGTGGCGTGACGGTTGCTGCAACAGCCAGGTGGCTCAGGACCAGAATGCTGGGACACAGCAGCATGCCGAGAGTGGCGGTCCATGGACCTCTCGTGTGCTTCATGGTTCCTCCTCTATTCTTCGTGCTCACGCGACCGGAACTCCCCGAACTCGAGCTTGGCTCCGACCATGGCGCTGGCTACGTCAGCGCGATACTCTTCCATGCCGCTCCATCCCAGACCCGAAGCTTGGTGAAACCTCCGGGAGGTGAGACAGGTGGAGGCAGTTGCGGGCTTGGAACAAACGCTCCGAAAGCGGGCGCGACCCTCCGGAGCGGGTTCATGGCGGTCCGGGGCAATATGCCACCAGATGCTGCGACCGCCGTATCCCGCTCGAGCCGGGGGCAGGAGCGCCGCAGATAATCCCGCTTCGTCGTACTCCGGCACCAATTCTGGCGACAGAGGCAGAAGCCTAGCGGTAAATTGCTTTCACCTTGCCCCAAGATGTGCTCGCCGCTGGTGTGGTAGGAGCGCCAAACTTCTCGATCCGATTGTTGAGAGTATCGCCGATGAACATCGCGCTCCCCGAAATTATCGCGATCCCGTCCGGACCGTTGAATTGCCCCGCTCCGGAACCAGTCGTGCCAAACTGCGCAAGATAACTTCCGGTGGCAGAAAATATCTGCACTCGATTCAGGCCGGAGTCCGTTACATAGACGTAGCCATTGTTGTCAGTTCCGACCCCGGCGGGGAATGTAAACTGCCCATCACCAGACCCAGGTCCGCCCCATCGGGATAGGAACGCGCCGTTCGCATCGAACACCCGCACGCAATAGTTTCCAGCGCCTGCGTCGGTCACATAGATTTCCCCTGTCTGGCCAACACAGATCCCCCACGGGTCGCCGAACTGCGAGTCACCAGTACCGTTGCTCCCCCACTGCGTGATGTATATGCCGTCGCCGGAGAATTTCTGCACTCTATGGTTGCCCGTATCCGTCACGTACACATTGCCTGACGCATCCACGGCAATTCCGGTAGGCGATTTGAACTGGCCATTCCCGGTTCCCGTGCTCCCCCACTTGCGAACGAACACACCGCTCGGGGTGAATTCCTCGACCCGGGCGCCTTCCATGTCAACGACGAACACATCTCCCCCTGGCCCGACCGCAATCCCCTCGACTGTCCCCACGAATTGCCCATCGCCTCCGCCTTGCGTTCCCCATTTGAATAGAAAATTTCCGGTGCTATCGAACGCCTGAACGCGCCCCTGAAACAACTCGACGACATAGACAATGCCCCCCGTGCCGACCGCAACCCCAGATGGCCGCCCGAATTGTCCGTTGCCGGTACCTACTGACGCCTGCATAACTAACGTCCTATCTAAGACGTGAAAAGAGCGGCGTTGCCCGCAGGAACGATCGGAGTAGTTGGGGTCTTGAGCGCAGGTTGCGGAACGCGCGCCTCGCTCGATCGGCCAGGCGATGCGCGTCCGTGGCCGGGTGGTTGGCGAGCGGATTGGTTTTGATGTAGCCCCAAAGCATCTCGACCGGGTTGAGCTCGGGGGCGTAGGGAGGCAGGAACACGAGATGCACGCGGCCCGACCGATCGAGCGCGTCCCGAAGTTCGTTCGCGCGGTGACCCGGGAGACGGTCCCACACCACGACGAGGGGGCGCTGGAGGTGTCGGCGCAGATCCGCCAGGAAGTGGCGGAAGTGGCCGGCCTTGGCGTTCTCATCCGGCAGGAGCGCAAAGTAAAGTCCTACCCGGTTCCGTCCGGGCGACACGGTGAGGGCGCCGATCACCGTGACCTTGTCGTGCGCCCGCGTGCGCTGGTAGAGGATCGGGGTCTGCCCGCGCGGCGCCCAGGTGCGCCGGACCAAAGGGGCCATGAGCAGCCCGGTCTCATCGATGAAGACCAGGCTGGCCTTCAGCGCGCGGGCTTTTTTTTAACGCGCGGCCACACGGTCTTGATCCACGTCCGGATGGCGTCCTCGTCGCGTTCGCGGGCGCGCCGCTCGGGCTTCTGCGGGCTCCACCCAAGCGCGTGCAGGAGCCGGCCAACATGGTCGACGTGATACTCGACCCCGAACCTGCGCTCGATGAGATCCGCCACCCTGGGGCACGTCCAGAGGTCGGTCGGATGGCCGTGGGCGAGAGCGCCACGCAACAGGGCCTTCTCGAGGCGAGTGCGTTGCGGTTCCGTCAGCTTGGTGGGACGTCCCGACGCGGGGCGCGCACGGACTCCCGCCCGGCCTTCGGCGTCGAAGCTCGCACGCCAGCGCCTCACGGAGCGGCGATCCACACCCACCCGTCGAGCGACCTCGACGGGCAACCAGCCTTCCTTCAGCAGGTCGAGCGCGCGCAGTCGGCGGCGCTCCAGCTCGGCAGGACTTCCGAACGGGCGCATGGCTTCCCTCCCGTCCAGGAATATGGGACATTGGTTATGCAGGAGTCAATAGTGAGCCCCAGGACAACACATAGCTGGGGGGTAGGACGGTTGTGGCGAGGGTCAGCCCGGCGAAAGCAACCAGACTCAGATATAGGATCACGCTCAGAGAAGCCGCCTTGGAACTCTGTACGGGCCTCATTGTCTTACTCCTCTTCTGCGAATACCGGCGTCGCGACTTCAGCCAATCGGCAGAGCACTCGAGCAGGCTGCACGACACGGCGAAACGATCGCCGTTCTACTCTGCCGCCACCCGCCCCGTATCATCTGGTCCCCGGAGGGGCTGGGCCAGAAGATTCGTCGCAATTCATCCTCTGCCTTACAGATGGACGCACAACGGATTGTCCCCCTCCAGCGGTTGCCGCGCGCCCATGGGCCAGATCCCGCTTGACCGGGAACCCTCGTTGGCGGGACGGTCGTGGTGTGGCATCGGCGACGCAGGCGGGTCCCTCCGCGTCCCCGGCCATCCGTCACGCATGGACTCCCTCGTATGGACCCAATCTGGAGATCCCCGTCATGGACCGACTTCGTCACGCGTCTGAAAACCTGAGCCGCGCCCGTCGACACCTGTTCGAGTCCCACCCCGATGGCGTCTCGGGAGCGCTGGCCGCTGCGCTGCTCGATGTGCGCGCGGCATTGGAGGTTCTCGGAGACACACCACTCCCGGCGCCCTGGGCGGCTGCGCACGTGCAGACGCTGCGCTCCGCGCTCACCACGCCGCGTAGTGATCGCGGCGAGATCTACGTCGCCGTCGACGAACTCGCATCCCTGCTCTACTGGACGGACTTGCATCGTTCCTAGGATCCGATTGCCCACCTCACGCGCTGCAGGAGGCACACCGTGCCGTACATCACCGTAGGCCAGGAAAACTCCGGATCGATCGACCTCTATTACGAGGATCACGGCGCGGGCAGGCCGGTCGTGCTGATCCACGGGTGGCCGCTGAGTGGCGCATCGTGGGAGAAGCAGGTCGGCGCGCTCGTCGCCGCCGGCTACCGCGTGATCACGTACGACCGCCGCGGTTTCGGCGCGTCGAGCAAGCCGTGGTCGGGCTATGACTACGACACGCTCGCCGCCGACCTCGACCACATCCTGACGAAGCTCGAACTCAAGGACGCGGCGCTGGTCGGCTTCTCCATGGGCGGCGGCGAGGTCGCGCGCTACCCCTCGAAGTTCGGCACGAAGCGCGTGAGCCGGCTCGCGTTCATCGCCGCCGTTTCGCCTTACCTGCTCCAGGCGGCGGACAACGCCGAGGGCGTCGACCTCTCCGTCTTCGACGGGATTCGCGCTGCGCTGACTGCGGATCGCCCCGCGTTCCTCGCCGCTTTCCTCGCGAACTTCTTCAACGTGGACGTGCTCGGCGGAACGCGCATCAGCGACGAGGCGGTGCGCGCATGCTGGCAGGTCGCCGTGGGCGCGTCTCCCAAGGCCTCGTACGATTGCGTCGCATCCTGGGGTACGGACTTCCGCGCCGACCTCGCAAGGGTCGAGCTGCCCACGCTCATCGTGCATGGCGACGCCGACCGCCTTGTCCCGGTGGCAGCGAGCGGTCGCCGCACGCATGCGCTCGTCAAGGGCAGCCACTACGTCGAGATTGCGGGGGCGCCGCACGGCCTCAACTGGACGCACGCCGACGAGCTCAACCGCGCGCTGCTCGAGTTCCTGGCTGCGCCCGTGGAGTCCGGCGCGGCGCGATGAAGTCGGCTGCACGCCGCGGGTCGCTCCTGCTCCTCACGCTCGCGCTCTTCGGATGCGGTCCGCAGCGCAGCGCTCCCGCGTCGTCGCCGCCCGCATCGCACGCCGCCGTGGCGGACTCGAGCGCACCCACGCCCGTCTCGGACGGGCGCTCTCCGGCCGCCGCGGCGGACCTGGTCCGTCGCTACTACGCCGCGATCGACGCGCGCGACTACCACACCGCATACACGCTCTGGGGCCCGGGCGGCGGGGCCAGCGGAAAAACCTACGAGCAATTCGCAGCCGGCTTCGCGCAGACGGCGCATTCGGGCGTCGAGATCACAGGCGGGGTCGATACCGAGGGCGCGGCGGGATCGATCTACGCAACCGTACCGGTCGTGGTCACCGCCACGACGACGGCCGGCGCAGCGCAGCGCTTCACGGGGACGTACACGCTCCGGCGGGTGAACGACGTACCCGGGGCGACACCGGAGCAATTGCGCTGGCACATCGCGGAGGCGCACCTCACAGCAGCGCCCTGAGCTTCCATCGCCACCCCGACATAGCGCGCAGGCGCCGCTAGCGTCCCACGGCTCCCGGCCAGTTGACGACCACCTGCAACGACACCTGGCTCCCGCTCACCTCGGGCAGGATTGCGACAATGCGCTCGCCGTTCGCCGTCACGTTGAAATTCCGCCATGAGGCCCCGCCCGCAATCGTGAACAGAAGCGCGGGCGTGCCGACAGGGCGTGAGGTAGGCCTCAAACTGTCCCGACTCGTCGGAGAGAAATGCAATCGCGCGCCCGTCCGGCGAGAAGCGCACGTCGCCAACGTTGAAGTCGGCCGGCAACAGGCTCGCGGGCGATCCGTTTCCGCTCACTAGGGAGGTTCCAAGCGCGGGGTCCGGCCGGGCGGTTCTCGATGTAGGAGAGGTCGGATGGGCGAGCCGGGAGATTGCGCGTGCCTCGCGCTCGAAGCGTGCGAGTGATTCCGGATCCGCCGCTCGCGTGTCGGGAAGAACCTTAACCGCGACCTCGCGACCGAGGCGCGCATCCCTGGTCCGATAGACCTCGCCCATCCCGCCCGAACCGAGCAGTGCGAGGATCTCATAGGGACCGGGTCGGGTACCGGCGATCAACGGCATTCGACGACGGCCGGGGCCTGCTATCATGCGAGGGCCGCGCTGAACGGGCCGCGGACTCTCCACGGCCCCACTCCCGAAGGCAGGCCCGCCGATGACCAGCGCTCGCATCCCGCCATCCCGATCCCAGGTTTCCCGGGGCGGAGCGCGCCTGCGCCTGATCGGCCTCGACACCAGCCCGCTGCACGGCGAACTTCTCGGCGTCGAGCACCTCGAGGAACGCGCGCGCGCCCTGGCCGCGGAATTCACGCTCGCCCGCAACTCGCGCCGCAGCCCGGCGCACGTCCCCCGCAGCCTGCTGGTCGACGCGCGCGCGCTCCGCAACGCCTACAACACGCTCGCCGGGGACGTGCGCAACGGCGAGGTGACCACGCCCGCCGCGGAGTGGTTGCTCGACAATTTCCACCTCGTGGAAGGCGAGATCCGCGAGATCCGCCGCCACCTTCCGACGCGCTACTACCGCGAGCTGCCGAAGCTCGCCACGCGCGAACTCGCGGGCGTCGCGCGCGTGTACGCGATGGCGGTCGAGCTGCTCCGCTTCAGCGACGCCCGGCTCGACCCCCAGCGCTTCGACCGCTTCATGAACGCCTACCAGACCGTCGCGCCGCTGAGCATCGGCGAACTGTGGGCGTGGCCGAGCATGCTCAAGCTCGCGCTCATCGAGCACCTGCGGCGCCTCTCCGAGGAATTGCTCGAGAGCCGCTCGTGGCGGCTCGTCGCCGACCGCTTCTTCGCCGGGTTCGAGAGCGCGCAGGCGAGCGGGCGCACGCCGCCGCTGCCCGAGGTCCTGCACGTCGCGTTCGTCGACCAGCTCCTGCAGCGCATGCGCGAGTACGGGGCCGGCGCCTCGGGCCTGCGCAAGCAGCTCGAGGACCGCCTCGACGCCGCCGGCGTGACGGTCGAGGACGCCGTGCGCGCCGAGCACCAGCGGCTCGCGATGAACCACGTCTCCATGGGCAATTCGATCACCAGCCTGCGGCTGTGCGCGACGCTCGACTGGAGCGAATACGTCGAGCGCGCAAGCCTGATCGAGCAGATCCTGCGCCGCGATCCGGCCGGCGTGTACGCGCGCATGACGTTCGCCAGCCGCGACCGTTACCGCCACGCCGTCGAGGAGCTGGCGGAGCCGACGGGCGAGGCCCAGGTGCGCGTCGCGCTGCGCGCGATCGAGAGCGCGCGCCAGGCCGCCGAGAGCGCGGGGCACGACCTCCGGGCGGCGCACGTCGGGGAGCACCTGATCGGCGGCGGGCGCCGCGAACTCGAGACCGACGTCGCCTACCACCCACCGCTCGGGCAGCGCCTCAAACGCCTGCTGTTCGCGCACGCCACCCCGTTCTACCTCGGGTCGCTCGCCCTGCTCACGGGTCTCGGCACCTTGGCCGCGGTGGCCGCGGTCCGCGCACAGGGCGCGACCAGCTGGGTCGAGCTCGGCGCGGCGGCGATCGCACTGCTCCCGGCGAGCGAGATCGCGGTCGCGCTCGTGCAGCGGCTCGTCCATCGGCTCGCCCGGCCCTTGCCGCTGCCGCGACTCGACCTCCGCGGTGGCATTCCCGATTCCGCCCGCACGATGGTGATCGTGCCGACGATCATCTCCTCGGTCGACGGCGCCCAGGCGCTGGTCGACCATCTCGAGGTCCAGGCGCTCGGCAACATGGATCCGAGAATCCACTTCGCGCTGCTCACCGACTTCCCCGACGCGCGCACCGAGGCGTTGCCCGGCGAGGCCGAGGTTCTCGCCGCCGCCGTGGCCGGGATCGAGGCGCTGAACGCGCGCTACGCCCCGAACGCGCGCGACCGCTTCTACCTGTTCCACCGCGCCCGGCGCTGGAACGGCAGCGAGGGCGTGTGGATGGGGTGGGAGCGCAAGCGCGGCAAGATCGAGGAGTTCAACCGGCTGCTGCGCGGGGCGACGGACACGAGCTTCACCACGCAGGTGGGCGAGCGCCGGATCCTTCCGCACGTGCGCTACTGCATCACGCTCGACAGCGACACGCGCCTGCCGCGCGACACGGCGCGGCGCCTGATCGGCGTGAGCGAGCACCCGCTGAACCGCCCGCGCTTCGATCCGCGCCTGCGGCGCGTGGTCGAGGGCTACGGCATCCTCCAGCCGCGCGTCAGCGTGACCATGGCGAGCGCCGCGGGCTCGCTGTTCGCCCGCGCGTACGCGGGACACACCGGCGTCGATCCCTACACCACGGCGGTTTCGGACACCTACCAGGACCTGTTCGCCGAGGGCAGCTTCGTCGGCAAGGGGCTGTACGACGTCGACGCGTTCGCGGCCGCGCTCGAAGGGCGCGTGGGCGAGAACGCGATGCTCTCGCACGACCTGTTCGAGGGCCTGTACGCGCGCTGCGCGCTGGTCTCCGACGTCGAGCTGGTGGACGACTTCCCTTCGAGCGTGCTCGCGCACACGCGCCGCCAGCACCGCTGGGTGCGCGGCGACTGGCAAGTCCTGTCGCACCTGCTGCCGGTGATCCCCACCCGCCGCGGGTTCGAGTCGAGCCACCTGCCGCTGATCAGCCGCTGGAAGATCGTCGACAACCTGCGGCGCAGCCTCGTGGCTCCGGCCATGGTCGCGCTGCTCGCCTCCGCGTGGACCTGGCTCCCGGGCGCGCCCCTCGCCTGGACGCTCGCCGCCCTCGCCGTGCTCGGCTTCCCGCTCGTGCCGCCGCTCGTGCACCTCGCGGGCGGCCCGCGCCCGCAGCAGCCGGGCATGGTCTTCCTGCACGACGTGTGGTCGGAGCTCGAGGGCGCCGGCGCGCAGGTCGTGCTGCAGGTCGTGCTGCTGCCCTATCACGCCTTCCAGATGCTGCACGCGATCGTGCTCACGCTCGTGCGCCTGTTGATCACGCAGCGCCGGCTGCTCGAATGGGAGACCGCCGCGGCGACCGCGGCACGCGCCGCCGGGCTGCTCGCCGACCAGGGGCCCCGCGCGTTCCTCGCCGAGATGTGGTCCGGGCCGGCGGCCGCGCTCGCGGTCCTGCTCGGATTGCTGCCGCTCACGCGCGGCGCGCTGCCGGTTGCACTCCCGTTTCTCGCCGCGTGGGCCTTCTCGCCGTGGGTCGCGTGGTGGCTGAGCCGTCCGGTGGAACCGAGGCGCCAGGCGCTCGGCCCCGAGGACACGGAACAGCTGCGGCGGATCGCGCGCCGGACGTGGCACTACTTCGAGCGCTTCGTCACCGACGAGGATCACGGCCTCCCGCCGGACAACGTGCAGGAAGCTCCGGACCTGCGCGTCGCGCATCGCACCTCGCCGACGAACATCGGCATGGGATTGCTCTCGACGCTGGCCGCGCACGACCTCGGCTACGTCGACACACCCATGCTGGTCGAGCAGATCGACCGCACGCTCACGACCGCCGAGGCGATCGAGCGGCACGAAGGCCACCTGCTCAACTGGTACGACACGATCAGCCTGGCGCCGCTCGCGCCGCGCTACGTCTCGACGGTCGACAGCGGCAACCTCGCGGGCTCGTTGATGGCGCTCGCCGCGGGATTGCGCGAGGTTGCCGAACACACCGACCCCGGCCTCGACGACGAGCGCCGCTGCGCCGGGGCGACCGACACCGCCGGCGTCCTCGCCGACACACTGTCCGCGATCGTACGGGACGCGCATCCGGCGACACCGCTGCACGGTTGCTGCAGTCTCGCGCGCACGGAGCTCGGGGCCCTGCGCGCGGCGCTCGCGGGCAATGCGCCCGCGCGGACGCGGCTCGAGACGGCCGCGCGGCTGGTCGGGCGCGTGCGTACCGCGCTCGCCGAGCTCGAGGCCGTCGCCCCGGGGGACGCCGGAGCCGCAAGAGTCATCGCGTGGTGCGCGCTGCTCCACGACGCGCTCGTCCCGCCGGCCGCGCCGGGGGTCGCGCCGGAGGCACTGCGCGAACGCCTGCTCGAGCTCGCCCAGCGCGCGGGCGCGTTCGCGGACGGCATGAACTGGAAGTTCCTCTACGACCGCCCGCGCGGCGTGTTCGCGATCGGGTTCCGTCTCGCCGACGCGGAGGGGCCGGGGCGCCTCGACCCCTCGTACTACGACCTGCTCGCGACCGAGGCCCGACTCGCGAGCTTCATCGCGATCGCACGCGACGAGGTGCCGCAAGAGCACTGGTTCCGCCTGTCGCGCGCGCTGATCAGCGTCGAGGGCTGCACCACGCTGGTGTCGTGGAGCGGATCGATGTTCGAGTACCTGATGCCACTCTTGATGCTGCGCAGCCACCCGCAGACCCTGCTCGAGAGCACGTGCAGCGCCGCCGTGCGCGCGCAGATCCTCTACGGTCGGCGCCAGCGCGTGCCGTGGGGCATCTCGGAGTCGGCCTACAACGTGGCGGACCCGCACGGCGCGTACCAGTACAAGGCATTCGGCGTGCCCGGGCTCGGCCTCAAGCGCGGTCTCGCCGAGGACCTCGTGGTGGCGCCCTACGCGACCGCGCTCGCCGCGATGGTCGATCCCACCGCCGCGGCCGCGAACTTCCGCCGCCTCGAGCGCGAGGGCGCCGCCGGCGCGTTCGGGTTCGACGAGGCGCTCGACTACACGCCGCGCAAGGTCCCCGCCCCCGACGGCGAGCCCGCGCCCGCGCCGGGGCGCCTTCACCGCGTGCACGCGTTCTTCGCCCATCACCAGGGCATGAGCATGGTCGCGCTGGCCAATGTCGTGCTCGACGCCCCGATGGTCCGACGCTTCCACTCCGATCCGCGCGTGCAGGCGACCGAGCCGCTGCTGCAGGAGCGCGTGCCTCGCTATGTGCCCGTGATCCGCCCGCGCCCGGCGGAGCCGACGCGCGTCGAGCCGCTCGTGCCCGCGGTCTCGCCGCGGCGCTTCCGCTCGCCGCATACGCCTTACCCGAGCGCGCACTTCCTCTCCAACGGGCAGTACACGACGGTGGTCACCAACGCGGGCGGCGGCAGCAGTTCCTGGCGCGGACGCTCGGTCACGCGGCGCCGCGACGATCCCACGAGCGACCCGGGGAGCCAGTTCATCTACCTGCGCGACGTGCGCAGCGGCCTGCTCTGGTCGGCCACGCACCAACCGGTGTGCCACGAGCCCGAGCGCTACCGCGTCACGTTCCAGGCGGACGGCGCGCTGTTCGAGCGCTCGGACGACGGCATCGAGAGCCGGCTCGAGATCACGGTGTCGCCCGAGGACGACGTCGAGGTGCGGCGCGTCTCGCTGGTCAATCACAGCGACCGCGCCCGGGAGATCGAGGTGACGAGCTTCGTCGAGATCGTGCTCGCGCCCCACCTCGAGGATCTCTCCCACCCGGCGTTCCTCAAGCTGTTCCTCGAGACCGAATACCGTCCCGAGTACACCGCGCTGCTCTGCGGCCGGCGCCCCCGCTCCCCCGAGGAACTCGCGCCGTGGGCGGTGCACGTCCTGAGCTCCGAACGCGGGCTCCACGCGGCCGTCGAGTGGGAGACCGACCGCGTGCGCTTCCTCGGCCGTGGACGCACCCCGGAGAACCCGGTCGCGCTCGACGGCCGCGCGCTCTCGGGCACGACCGGGGCGGTGCTCGACCCGGTCCTCAGCCTGCGCGCGCGCGTGCGCATCGCCCCCGGCGGTCGGGTGCGCCTCGCGTTCGCGACCGGCGTCGCCGCGAGCCGCACCGCCGCGCTCGCGCTGGCGGAGAAGTACGACGATTCCGCGTCGGCGGCGCGCACGTTCGCGCTCGCCGCCACGCAGACCCAGATGCGCATGCGCCACCTCGGCATGTCGATCGACGAGGCGCAGCTCTACGAGCGGCTCGCGTCACGCGTGCTCTGGTCCAACGCCTCGCTGCGCGCCGCCCCGGAGGTGCTCGCCGCGAACACGCTCGGCCAGTCCGGGCTGTGGGCGCACGGGATCTCGGGCGACCTGCCGATCCTCGTGCTGCGCGTGGTCGAGCACAACGACCTCGCGCTCGTCCGCCAGGGCCTGCGCGCACAGGAGTACTGGCGCCTCAAGGGACTGAGCGCCGACGTCGTGATCCTCAACGATCATCCGACCGGCTATCTCGACGCGATGCACGACCAGCTCGAGGGCCTGCTCGAACAGGGGCCGTGGGCGGCGTGGCGCAACCGTCCCGGGGGCGCGTTCCTGCTGCGCGGCGACGGCATGGCCGAGCCGGACCGCGTGATCCTCATGTCCGCGGCACGCGCGGTGCTGAACGGCGATCGCGGGGAGCTGGCGGAGCAGCTCGCGCTGCCCTACCCCGAGCCGCACTGGCCGGCCACGCGCGCCGTGCGCGCCCAGGACGCGACCGCGGAGCGCGAGCCCGACGTCGAGCTGCCGCATCTGAGCCACGAGAACGGCCTCGGCGGCTTCACGAACGGCGGTCGCGAGTACGCGATCGTGCTCACCGGCGACGCCGAGACGCCCATGCCGTGGGTGAACGTGATCGCGAACGAGCGCTTCGGCACCGTGGTCGGCGCGACCGGGGCCGCGTGGACGTGGGACTCGAACAGCCGCGAGAATCGCCTCACCCCGTTCACCAACGACCCCGTGAGCGAGTTCAGCGGCGAGGCGCTCTACCTGCGGGACGAGGACCGGGGCGAGGTGTGGGGCGCAACCCCGGGCCCGCTGCCCCGCCGCGAGGACGGCGGCCGCTGGGTGACATGGCACGGCGCCGGCGTCACGCACTTCGCGCACCGCGAGCACGGCGTCACCTGCGAGCTCGCGGTCTTCGTCCACGCCGAGGAGACGGTCAAGCTCTCGCGCATCCGCCTGACCAACCACGCGGACACGCCCCGGCGCCTGAGCGTGTTCGCCTACAACGAGTGGGCGCTCTGCCCGCCGCGCGCCGGCGAGCACCGCTTCGTCGTGACCGAACAGGACGAGGCCACCGGCGCGGTGCTCGCCCGCAATCCCTACAACAGCGACTTCGCCGGGCGGGTGGCGTTCGCGCACGCAAGCGTGAGGCCGGCGTCGGCCACCGGCGACCGCCTGGAGTTCCTCGGCCGCAACCGCTCGCTCAGGCGGCCGGCCGCGCTCGGCCGCGACGGGCTGAGCGGCCGCTTCGGCGCCGGGCTCGATCCGTGCGCGGCCTTGCAGGTGCGCGTCGATCTCGCCCCCGGCGAGACGCGCGAGCTCGTGCTCCTGCTCGGCGAGGGCGAAGACCGCGCACACGCGCTCGCGCTCGCGGGCCGATTCGGCAGCCCCGAAGCCGCGACCGCGGCGCTGGCGGAGGTCGAGCAGAAGTGGGACGCGCTCCTCGGCGCCGTCGAGGTCGAGACGCCGGACGATTCGTTCGACCTGATCATGAACCGCTGGCTGCTTTATCAATCGGTGAGCTCGCGACTGTGGGGCCGGACGGGCTTCTATCAGCCAGGCGGGGCGTACGGCTTCCGCGACCAGTTGCAGGACGTGATGGCGCTCGCGCTCGCGCGGCCGGACGTCTACCGGGCGCACGTCCTGCGCTGCGCGGCGCACCAGTTCGCCGAGGGCGACGTGCAGCACTGGTGGCACGATCACACCGGCCGGGGCGTGCGCAGCCGCTGCTCCGACGACCTGCTGTGGCTCCCGTTCGCGGTCGCGCACTACGTCGACACCACGGGCGACGTGTCCGTGCTCGACGAACTCGTGCCCTTCCTCGAGGCGCCCGTCCTCGCGCCCGGCGAGCTCGAGGCCTACAGCCAGCCCGGGGTGTCGGCGCAGGGCGGAACGCTCTACGAGCACTGCCTGCGCGCGATCGACCGCGGCCTGACGATCGGCAATCACGGCCTGCCGCTGATCGGGACCGGGGACTGGAACGATGGCATGAACCGGGTCGGCGTCGAGGGCCGCGGCGAGAGCGTCTGGCTGGGATGGTTCCTCTCGAAGATCCTGCGCGACTTCGCCCTGATCGTCGAGTCGCGGGGGGACGTGGAGCGCGCCGCGCGCTGGCGCAACGAGCGCGCGCGACTCGGCGCGATGCTCGAGCAGGCGTGGGACGGCAACTGGTACCGGCGCGCGTACTTCGATGACGGCATGCCGCTGGGCTCCGCGCAGGTCCAGGAGTGCCGCATCGACGCGATTTCGCAGAGCTGGGCGGTGCTCTCCGGCGCGGCGCCGCCGCGGCGGGCCGAGCGCGCGATGGACGCGGTGCGCACGCAGCTCATTCGGCGCGACACGGGCGTGATCCAGCTGCTCACGCCGCCGTTCGACCAGTCGAACCTCGACCCGGGCTACATCAAGGGCTACGTGCCCGGAGTGCGCGAGAACGGCGGCCAGTACACGCATGCCGCGCTCTGGACGGTGATGGCGATCGCGCAGCAGGGCAACGGCGACGAGGCGGTCGAGCTCTTCCACATGCTGAACCCGATCAACCACACGCGCACTCTCGCCGACGTCGACCGCTACAAGGCGGAGCCGTTCGTGGTCGCGGCCGACGTCTACACGCACGCAGCGCACATCGGTCGCGGCG
Organism: Candidatus Eiseniibacteriota bacterium; assembly: GCA_046598045.1. Lineage (GTDB taxonomy): Bacteria > Eisenbacteria > RBG-16-71-46 > RBG-16-71-46 > DASYSL01 > JANPEF01. The sequence goes on along the minus strand of JBKJJJ010000012.1, from coordinate 18,414 downwards.
GCTGGACCTGGTACACGGGATCGGCCGCCTGGATGCACCGGCTCGGACTCGAGTCGATCCTGGGATTGACGCGCCACGGCAGCACGTTCGCGATCTCGCCCTGTATCCCCGGCTCGTGGCCGCGCTTCACGATTCGCTGGCGGCACGGCACCAGCCTGTACGAGATCACGGTGGAGAATCCCGTTCGCCGCAACCGCGGCCTGGTCAGTGCCCTGCTCGACGGCGCGGCCGTCAACCCCCGGGCGATCCCGCTCGTGGACGACGGCGCGACCCACCGCCTGATCGTCGTGATGGGGGAACCGGCCCCCGCTCTCACCCCGACGCTGGCCGGGAAGACCGCGCTTTAGCTGGCAAATCGACGTTTTCTTCCCGCCGGGGCGAGGTGCACGTGGATTTCACTAGGCTCCGGGAGCGGGATGGCCGATATTGTGCTCAGTCTTCGGTAGTGGGTCGATGAGTCGTCGACGTTGAGAGCCGCCAGGGACCTCCCGGGTGGCTTTTTTTTGTAGGTCGACCGTTGTTCCATCGATCGAAGCGCCGGTCACAGCGACCGGACGCGACCGCGCGCGCAAACGCGGAAAGTGCGGGCCTTCGGGCCCGGGTACAACAGGAGTTTCAAGTGGCTAGTGGCACTGTGAAGTGGTTCAACGAGGCAAAGGGTTTCGGGTTCATCTCCCAGGCGGATGGCGGCGAGGACGTGTTCGTTCACTTCTCGGCCATCTCCGGCGACGGTTTCAAGACGCTGGCCGAGGGCGAGGCGCTCGAGTTCGACGTGACCCGTGGACCGAAGGGTCTGCAGGCTGCGAACGTCCGTAAGGCCTAAGGCCCTCGGGTACCGCATCACGTAAGAAGGGGCGGCGTCCGCAAGGGCGCCGCCTTTCTTCGTTCTACGGAGTTCCGTAGTCCGGCATCGTCACCCGCACGGACTTCGTGTCGTGGATCTCGATGCGGCTCCGCGGAATCATGTCCGCGTAGTGCAGCAGCGAGAACACGAAGGGATCGCGCGGGTCCCCGTCCTCGATCACGATGTCGGTGTCGACCATGCCGAAGCGCCCGAAGCGCGCCGACCCCCCCTGCAGGTAGACGTAGTTCCGCGCGGACGACTCGGGGCCCGGAACGGCGTCCCCCGCAAACGCGAGCCGAATCTCCGTCCCGGTCACCCTCACCCCGGACATCTTTCCCCGGATGCGCGGCGGCGGAAACAGCCCGAACGGCTTCACCAGGATCTGGTTCCCCGCCACGATCAGGCTCTGGTTTGGCGGCAGGGGAATGATCTTGTCGAGGTGAAACGGCCCGAACTGGATCAGTTTCGTCGCCGGGAGGAACCCCAGGAGCTTCAGCTTGTCGACGTGAATGGCGAGCGCGTTGCTGGCAGTGTTCACGGTCAGGTGCGTGTCCATCGTGAAGGGCATCCACAGGACCACGTTGACCCTGCCCTTCACACGCAGGTTCTCGGCACTCCCCTCGTGCAACAACTCCACCTTGAGGTCGCGCAGCTTGGACTCCGGGTAGTTGAACACGCTCTCGTTGAACATGCCCTCGAGCACGTCCGGCCGGATCCCGACCACGGCGTGCTGGATCCCGAGCACGAATGACCCGGGGTCGTCGAAATCGACTGCGCTCCCCTGCACTGGAACGGCCCGGACCGTAAGGTCGGCATTGTCGACGTAGACCTTTTCGGACCAGCGGAAGCGGACGTTGCGCAGCCGAATGCGCACGCCGCCCCCGCTCGGGGTCTGCAGCGTGTCCGCTTCGAGGAACGTCGTCAGGAGCGTCGCCGATCGGGCGTTGACCGCCTTGTTCACCGCCGCCTGCTCCTAGAGCAGGAAACTCTCGGCGGCGATGACGATCAGGAGCAGGCCGACAAAGGTGCCGGAGACCTTGCGGCGATGCCGGGAATGCCATTCCAGGATGGGATGGGGCATCCGGGGGTCAGGGCACGACGACCAGTGTGCCGGTCATGCCCTTGTTGCTGTGATGGTCCTTGTCGCAGAAGAACGGGTACTCGCCCGGCGTCGTGGGCGTGAAGCGCGCGTTCTCCGAGTCCTTGAACATGCCGAGACCGGCATCGATCTGGACGCCCGCCTGGGGGGCGACGCAACTGAAGTTGTGCGGCACGAGAAACGACCCGTTCTTCATGTGCAGTTCGACCGGGAGGCCGGCCTTGACCACGATCCGGTTCGGTTCGAACCAGAACGTGTGCGCGGTCACCTCGACGCGCTGGATGCCGTCCGCCGCCGGCACGACGACCACCTCGCGCACCGGGCGGCCGACTCCGGAGGAGCAGCCGGCCAGGGCGAGCATTCCGACGATCGGTATCAGGGTTCGGCGCATGCGTCACTCCGCTGTGAAGGGAGTTCGGATCATTGCGCGGCGGGTTCGTCGGGTCAAGGGGCTGGGTCCTTGACGCGGTCGTGGACTGCCAGCTAACCTTCCTTCCTCGCGGACCGGCCTTCAGGATCCGATGCGGGTCGGGAGTCGCCCGACGAAGCCCCCCGGGGGCCAGGCCCCATCGAGGAGAATCCCGCCCGCTGTGAACCCCTCCCGCCGGTCCCCCGGGATCCCGCTCACGGTGCCGGCATTTGCCGCGTGCACTGCCGCGGGGCTGCTCCTGCCCGGCGTGCTCGGCGAATGGGGCCTCTTCCCCCTGCTCGGAGTATTTCCCGGCGTCGCGCTGGCGACGGTCCTGCCGCTCGAGCGCACTCCCATCGCGCGCTGGACGCTCGGAGTCGCGGCGTCCCCGCTGATCGCCGCGATCTCGGCGTGGGCGCTCATGAACGCTGGCCTGCCCCTGCCCGTGGCGGCGCGCGTCGTGGCGGTGGTCGCCGGCGCGTGCTGGCTGGTGGCCGAATGGTGGAACGCGCGCCGCCCCGACGCCGGCCCGAGGAGCTCCGCCGGGACGCGATTCGCCTGGAATTGGGCGATCGGCAGCGCAGCACTCATCGCTTTCGTCCTGTTCGTGAATCCCTACCTGCAGGTGCGGGCCGACGCCTGGATCCACGGTGGCATCATCTACGAGATCCTCGGCCGCGGCATCCCGCCCCAGGATCCCCGTTTCGCCGGCCTCACGCTCAATTACGTCTGGTTCTACAATTACTTCATCGCGCTGCTCAGCTCGCTCCGGGGGGGCGATCCGTTCGCGCTCATGGCGCTCTCGAACGTGGCCAGCATGTTCGCCACGATGGGCATGGCCTGGCTGATCGGACGCCAGGTGTGGAAGTCGTCCCGCGCCGCGGCGGGTTCCGCACTCCTGATGGGACTCAGTTTCAACGCCGGGGTGTGGATCCTGTGGCCGCTGCGGCTGCTGCGGGCAGTCAGCGGGGCGGTCCAGGGCCCGGCGGAAATCCACCGCATTCTCATGAGCGAGCACTGGAACGACGCCACGGTCATCTACGCCCTGAGCCCGATCTCCACCTACATGGTCAACTTTCTCGACAAGCCGCTGCACGGCACCGCCATCAACGTCGCGTACGCGTTCATGCTCGTCTATCTCTGGTCCATGGTGCGTGCGATGCGGGGACAGCGCGTCCCCGCGCTGTTCTGGGGCGCGTTCGCCGCCAGCGGCATGTTCTTCTTCCATGGCGTGGTCGGGCTCTCGGTCGTGCCGGTCTCGCTCGCGGCGCTCGCGCTTGCGTGGCTGCTCTCCTGGCGCTACGCCTGGTTGCCACGGCGCGCGCGCCTGGTGGCGTTCGCGGCCGCGACCGTCGGGGGATCGCTGGTCGCCGCCCCCTACACGATTGAGATCTCCCGGGCATGGCCCGCATCCCAGTCGGGACTGCACCACTCGTACCTGCAGCTGGACTGGATGCAATGGGCCACGCTGTTGACCGCGCTTGCCGTGGCCGCGTGGTTCGCCCGCGGATCCATCCGGGCGCTCGTCGCCGGGCGGCGCGCTGCCGCGGCGATGATCGCGCTCTACGTGGCCTGCATGCTGGCGTTTTCCTGCGTGGTCACGCTGCCGATCGGCAGCCATGCGAAGTTCGTGTTCGAGGTCTTCGCGGGCATCGTGGTCCTGGGCGGCGTGGCGTTCCATGACGAAGTCGCAGCCTGGCGACGGCGGTTCGGCCTCGCCGGCGCGATCATCGTCGCGCTCCTCCTGCTCGGAACGCCCCTGCTCACGCTCCGCGGCTACCTGCTCGACCGCTCCGGCATCGCCGCACCGGAACATCCCATGCTGCCCGGTGAACCGGCCCTCTACGAGTGGATTCGCACCGCGACCCGGCCCACGACGGTGTTCGTCGACGAGGACTTCCGCGACGTCATCATGGTGGAAGGCCGGCGCCAGCTCCTGCTCGGAAGCCGGCTGGGCCCGGAGCTCGCAGCCTTCCCGCTCGAGGAAGTCCGCAGGCGGCGCGCCGTGATGGCGGACCTCTTCGGCGACGCGGATTCGCTCGACCGCGACGTGTCGGAGCTCGCCGCCCTGGGACGCCCGGTGTACGTGCTCCTGCGGCCTGCGCCCGTCGACCGCGCCGCCTCGCCGGCAGCGCGCTTCGACGCGCGTCCCGACCTGTTCACGCGGAAATACGCGCGCGACGGGTTTGCCGTGTACGCGGTGAAGTCGGGCGAGCCGGCCTCCGGGCCCTAGCGCGCCTCGAGCACGCCCGGCCGGAGCGAAGCCGCCAGCGCTTCCACGACGCACTCGACGTCGCCGTCCGGCATCTCCGGATAGAGCGGAAGGCTGATGCAGTCGCGCGCGATCGACTCCGTCACCGGGAGGGAACCCGGTCGGTACCCGTAACGCTCCATCACCGGCTGCAGGTGGATCGGTAGCGGGTAGTGCACGGCGGTCTCGACTCCCGCCTCGAGCAGGGATGCGCGCAGCGCGTCGCGCCGCGGGTGGCGAATCACGTACTGATGGTACACGTGACGGCCATCCGGACAGGGCGTCGGCGCGATCACGGCCACGCCCGGGAGTGTGCGATCGTATTCGCGCGCCAGCTCGTTGCGCCGGGCGGTCCACTCCTCGAGATGCTTCAGCTTCACGGACAGAATCGCGCCCTGGAAGCTGTTCATGCGAAAGTTGTGGCCGACCTCGGTGTGGAGGTAGCGCTCGTTCTGCCCGTGGTTGCGCACGCGGCGGCAGCGCTCCGCGAGCCCGGGATCGCGCGTCGTCACCGCGCCACCCTCGCCGTACGCGCCCAGGTTCTTGCTCGGATAGAAGCTGAAGCAGCCAAGCGTGCCCAACGAACCCGCGCGGCGGCCCCTGGATTCCGCTCCCTGCGCCTGCGCGCAGTCCTCGATCACCGGGATATCGTGCTCCTTCGCGAGCGCCAGGATGGGGTCCATCTCCGCCATCTGGCCATACAGGTGCACCACGATGATCGCCCGGGTGCGCGGCGTGATCGCCCGGGCGAGCGCGCCGGGATCCATGGTGAAGCGATCGGGACTCACATCGACGAACACCGGCGTCGCGCCCATGTAGAGAATGGGCCACGCCGTCGCGATGAAGCTCATGGAGACGGTGATGACCTCGTCCCCCGGTCCGATCTCGAAGCATCCGAGCGCGAGTTGCAGCGCGCTGGTGCCGTTGTTGACCGCGATGCAGTGAGGCACGCCGCAGTACGCCGCGAACTGTTCCTCGAACGCCGCGACTGCGGGACCGTTCGTGAAGCCCCCGTCCTCGAGCACGCCGGCAAGCGCCCGGTCGATATCCGGGCGGATCGCTTGCATCTGCCGGCGCAGGTCGAAGAAGGGAACACGCGTAGCCGGGGCGTCGTGTGGCTCGGTCATGCTCGCTCCTATTTCTTGATCCGAAGGGCCAGCAGCACGAAGGGACGCAGCATGCGCCACCAGCCCGTGATCGGCTTGATCTTGCTGTACTCGACGCCCTTCACGCCGGGATACGTCTTGGTGACCGGAACCTCCGCCACCCTGTACCCGAGCGTGTAGGCCTTCCAGTGCACGTAGTACTCGTATTCGTACTCATCCAGCCAATCCTGCTCGATCTCGATGCGCGGATCGTCGAACAGCGCGAGCCGATAGGCGCGAAAGCCGTTCGTCAGGTCCGTGCACTTCCGCCGCGAGTAGATGCGGAAGATCAGGCTCAGCATCTGGATCGCGACCCGCCGGAACAGCGGCAGGTGCGGGCTCGAGCCCCCCGCCAGGAACCGGCTCCCCTGGACGTAGTCCACGCCGTCATTGACGATCGGCGCCAGCAGGCGCGGGATCTCGGCCGGATCGTCCTTGTTGTTGCCGGCCATCACCACCAGGATATCGTAACCGTTCGCCCGCGCATGCCGCACCACCGCCTTCACGGCCGCGCCGATGCCCCGCCGCGCGGATTGCGTCAGCGGCTCGATCCCGTGCTGGCGCAGCAGCGCCGGCCCGCCGTCGGTCGAGGCATCGTCCACCGGCAACCACAGGTCCACGAGCCCCGGGCGGATCTTCCCGACCAGGAGCGCGAGCTTGTCCTGTTCGTTGTGGAACGGGAACATGGCGATCACGCGGTGTCCCGGGTAGACGGAGGAAGCGGGCTGCCCGGCGAGCGGGCCCTGCGCGGTCAGCGGTGGCATGGCGCTAGGGCGTGACCTTCTTGAGGAAGCGCGCCGGGTTGCCCACCCAGACCTCGCCGGCGGGAACGCTCCGGGTCACCACCGCCCCCGCTCCGATGACGGCGTCGTGCCCGATCGTGATGCCGCACAGGATCACCGAACCCGAGCCGATCGACACGTTGCGCTCGATGCGCGTGCGCAGCATCTGCCAGTCGGATTCACTCTGTAGCGCGCCTTCGGCGTTCACCGCGCGCGGGAGCACGGTGTTGGTGAACATGACGCCGTGGCCGACGAACACGTGGTCCTCGATCTCCACGCCCTCGCACACGAAGGTGTGGCTCGAGATCTTGCAGAGTCGTCCGATCGTGGCACCCTTCTGCACCTCGACGAACGTCCCCAGCCTCGTGCCCTCGCCAATGCGGCAACCATACAGGTTCACGAAGGCGTGGATCTGGACGCCCTCGCCCAGTTCGACATCGTCCGCGATCCTGCAGTATTCCCTGGTACCAGCCAAAACGACCTCCCGTGCGCTCAGTCGGACTGCGTCACCACGTTCTTGCGCTGATCGTCCACCAGCAGGACCGAGCTCGTACGTTCCTCGAGAACAAAGTACAGCGGCCGATCCATGACCTCGCCGAGCAGCCGCCCCACGTACTCGCAGAGCACCGCGAGGATGAGGAACAGGACCATGAACATCAGCGAGACGTACACCTGCTGCGTGGTCCAGCCTTCGGCCAGGTGCGCCGAGAGCAGGCGGGCCAGCAGCACGTAGACCAGGTGGAGCCCGCTCAGCGCGCTCAGCGTCAGGCCCAACAGGCTCATGAGCCGCAAGGGCTGCGTGGAGTTCGCCACCGTCATGTTGATCGCGAGCGCGAGGGCCTCGCCCGGCCCCCGGCCCCGCGTGCGCGGCCGCCGGGGGCGCGGCTCGTAGACCAGCGGCTGCCCGCCGAAGCCCACGTAGGCGCCGAACGTGCGCAGGTAGCGCAGACGATCCTTGATACGATTGATGGCGTTGACGCTCTGCCGGCTGTAGGCGCGGTAGTCCGTGGAATTCCGGGGCAGGTCGACGCCGATGATCCGGTTGAAGTACCAGTAGAACAGCCGGGTCCCGAGGGATAGGTAGAGGGGCTCGGCGGGGCGCCGCGCGCGAATGCCGTAGACGATCCCGGCGCCGTTGCGGCACCGGTCGATGAACTCCGGGATCAGCTCCGGCGGATCACTCTCGGGGATCAGCACCACGATGAAGTCGCCGATCACCGTGTCGAGTCCCGCGGAGATGGCCACGTCGCGACCGAATCGGCGCGACAGGCGCTCGAGCCGGATACAACGCTCCTGTTGCAGCATCGCGGTGACCCGGTCCGCCGTATCGTCGGTGGAGCCGTCGTCGACGAGCACGAGCTCGTAGTTTTCGTAATGCTCCTTCAGGACGGCCAGGACATCGCGCACGAACGATTCGGCGATGTCGGCATCGTTGTAAAGGGGCGCGACGACCGAGGCGAAGCAATCCGAGGACGCCATCGCTCAGTTCCTCACTTCGCCGGGCAAGGGCCCGCTCGCGGCGCCAGAGGCCGCGCCGACGAATTCGAGCACGTCGAAGATGTTGTCGATCTTCGCCCCCAGCACGCTGGTCAGGTTGGGAAGGCCGCAATCCCGTCGGTAGAGCACCGGCCGGCTGTCGTCCACTTCGCTCCGCGGAAGCACCGTCTTCACCTCCCACAACGAGTCCACCTGCCGGCACGCGCGCAGGGCCGGCATGTAGCGGCTTGCATCGCGGATCATATGCGGAAAGTTCGAGTGTCGCGACGCCGCATCCAGGAGCGCATAGGGATCGCGCCAGGGCAGGCTCGGATCGTCCGTCCACTCGGCATGCGGCGTGTAGCGCACGTGCGACAGCGTGTACAGGCCGCGCGACGGAAACGGCATGATCGAGAAGAACGGCCCGCACATGAGCGTGAACGCGCGACCCCTCACCTCGTCGGGCACCTCGACCAGCGGCATCTCGGTCAACTCGTGCTTGAGTCGGATCGGCGGAAGCCCGGAGCGGACGAGCAAGCCATTGATCCGCGAGTACGTACAATTGTAGACCGACGTCCCGACGAACCGCTCCGGCCCCTGCGGACCCGTGCAGGTCACCTCCAGCCCGCCGCCCCCCGCCGCCTTCACCAAATCGACTTCCCGGTTCATGCGCACGTCGACTTCGAAGCGCGCGAGGTCTCTGACCATGCATTCCTTGAGCTTGACGGCATCGAAGGCCAGCTCGTGGACGGAGAACACGTCCTCCACCAGGTCGGAGTCGAACAGGTTGCGAATGTGCGCCGGGGCGCGCTTGATCGGGGCGCCCACGCGTTCGCAGAACTGGTGGAACTGCAGGGCGGTCACCTTGGAAAACGTCCTGCCGACCGCGTAGTACTTCTCGAAATCCCCGACGATGCAGTCGCCGTAATCTTTCACGAAGCGCGGAAAGTTCACGCGACAGCGCAGCGCGGTGAGCAACGACCTCGGGTAATGGTAGCCGTTGTGCACGCGCGCCTGGTTCGCATAGCTCGCGCGCTGCAGCAGTTCGGGTCCCATCTCGAACAGACCGACGCGCTGGCCCAGGTCGCGCCGAAGGTGCACCGCGAGACTGGCGCCGAAGAAGCCGCCCCCGACGATGATGGAATCGAACCTGGCTTCCTGCGTCACAGGGACTCCCGCGCCCCGGCCGGGCGAGTGGACATGGACCGGCTTACGCCGCGGACGGGGCCAGCCTCAGCGGGTCTCCATTCCCAGGGACAGCAGGAAGGAAAAGGCGATACAAGCCAGCAGCGCCAGCGCCACCGCGAGGCTGCCGCGCCTTGGCCCGATCCGGTCGGCGAGGCCGGAGAATCCGATCGCCGCCGCGAGTATGACGCACCAGTCCGTCGGGAAGCGATAGCGCTCAATAAGATAGATGGGCAGCATGATCGCTCCCTGCGCGGCCCAGATCAACGATGGCAGCAGCAATCGGCTCCGGAACAAACCCAGGGCAAGCGCCGCGAGGGCCCCCAGCATGGCAAATCGCTGGACCCAGAGATCTGCCGAGCGGCCGCGGATCGGCCCCAGGTAGACCAGCCCCCGGCCGAGGATCGCCCGGACCGCGGCCCCTGGATCCTTCCGCGTGTTCTCCAGCGCCAGCTGCCGGAAGTGCCGATCGAATCCCACCTCGCCGAGCTGCACGTTCGCCCCCATCCAGTCATAGGCCGGCCGCACGTCCCCGTCGGTCGTGCCGGCCCACGCCGTGGCGCCGCCGTTGGTCGTGAACGGGATCATGGCGTGGAGCACGCGGGCGTTGCGGATGGGCCACGGGGCCCACAGCAGGACCGTCGCCACGCCGTAGGCCAGGGCGGCGCGGGGGAACTTGAAGAGGAGCCAAATCCCAAGCCCGAGCGCAAGCCCCAGGCCGACGGGACGGCACAGGATCGCGATCACGGTAGTGGCCGCCGCGGCCAGGCACCAGGAGAGCCGCCGCCGGGCAATGCCCTCGAGCAACAACCACGTCGCGAGGATGCAGGCAAACTCGTAGAGGATCTCCGTCAGCAGGAGGCCCGAGTGGTTCCACGCCGCGGGCGAAGCGAAGCGGATTGCGAACGCCATCCAGGCGGTCCCCGGTCCCCCGCCGAGCTTCCTCGCGATGTCGCCGAGGAGCGCCGCGGACAGCCCGTTGAGCGCCCCCTGCAGCGCGATGACCGTGCTGACGCCGCCGAGCGCGAGCCCGAGCGCGAGGAACATCGGGTAACCGGGGGCACGAAATGCGAAGAGGTCGAGTCCGGGGATCAGGGGCTCCTGGTAGCGAAGCCCGTGGCCCGCAAGCAGCGACTTGGCGAGCGCCATGAACGCGATGCTGTCGGGGTTCATCATCGGATCGAGGCGCAGCGCGAAGGTGATCCCGATGCTCGCGAGTGCGGCCGCCAACGCGACCCAACGCAGGGGGTAGGTCCTGAAGACGGCAAAGTTCATCCGAAAAACGATACCATCCCGGCTCGGTCAGGGTCCAGCGAAACGCCGCGCGGAACGCGCTGCGCGCGGCCCTCGGATCTGCGAGCCCGCGGCGAGCGTGAGACGTCTGCGCTGCGAGCTGCGACCTGTGCGTCCGGCCGTCGCGCCGCGGCGTTCGCGGCGGGTGGACCATCGGCCACATCCTGCGCACCCGGCTTCCGAAGCGTCTCCTTTCTTGCCTCGCGGTAGGCCGGCCGCGGCACCGCTGATCCCTACAACGCTGCAATACCGCACCTTGCGGAGGCGCCCCCGCCCGGCTCGCAAATTGCAATGTGCACCGATGGCGCCCCGGGAACTGGCGGCCCCGGGACCTGGAACCAACCACGCGGACTCATCTATTTCATGACGCAGCCGGTCCGATCGCTCGGGCGGCGCGTCGAGGGAGCAAATCATGGCCGCTCTGCTCAAGGGGCTTCTCGGCAACAACTCGCGGGACAAGGAACTCACCGACGAGATTCGCGCGCTCCTCCAGGAGATGCGCCAGGAACGCGAGCGCTTCGAGGCGCTCCTGACCGGCAGCGAAGGCGCCGCCGGTCGCCTCACCGAGCTCGCGGCGCCGCTGGCGAACGCCGAGAGCCAGGTCGCCGCCGTGGCCACGCGCCTCTCGGATGCGGAGCAGCGCCTCGAGACCATCGCCACGCTCACCTCGAAGGTGCAGTCGCTCGATGAGCTCGCGGGCGGCCTCGCGGATCGCCAGCAGCAGGCCGAGACCCACTTCGCGACCGTGCTCTCCGACTCCCAGCAGATCCGCACCGTGTTCGAGGGCCTGAGCCAGAAGGTCGAGTTCGCGGCCGGCCTCGAGCAACGCCTCGAAGCGTTCCTCGAAGTCGAGAAGCCGTTCAAGCTCCTGCAGGGCGAGGCCGACTCCGTTCGCAGCCAGCTCGAGGGCACGACCGACCACCTCGGCCGCCTGCGCGAGCAGCAGGACCGCCTCATGGACGCGAACAAGCTCGCCACCTCGAAGATGGAGGCGCTCGACCGGCGCCGCGAGGAGTTGAGCAGGGACCTGCAGGACAAGGAGCGGCGCGTGCTCGACGTCGACCGCGCCGTGCGCGAGATGACCGCCATTCGGCAATCCGTCGAAGAGGTCAAGCGCACGATGGGATCGCTCAAGACGCTCACCGACTCGGTCGCGCAGAAGACCGCCTCGCTCGAGGCGCAGCGCGACGTCGTGGAGCGCGCACTCTCCCAGGCCGACCTGCTCGAGCGCGCGATGAAGCAGATCGACGCCGGCGTGCGCCAGCAGGAGGCGAACGAGAAGGCGCTCGGCGCCATGCAGGAGCGCATCGCGGCGCTCCAGGCGTTGCACGAGGAAGTGCTCGAGCGCTCGAGCGACGCCACCGAGCTCCAGCACCGGACGCACGAGCAGACCGGGGCGATCCGCGACGCACTCGCGGCCTCGCGCGGCGAAATGCAGAATGCGATCGAGCGCTTCGAGTTCGAGAGCCGTGGACTCGAGACCGTCAGCCAGCGGGTCGCCGACATGCGCGGCGCATTGGCCGAGTTCGAGGCCCGCTTCAAGGACCTCAGCCAGTCGAGCCAGACCGTCAAGGACCTGAACTCGCTGACGCACGCGCTCTCGCCGCAGGTGAAGGACCTCAGGGAGGAGACCTCGCACATCGCGGAGGAGGTCCAGAAGCTGGCCGCGCTCCGTCGCGACGTCGACGAGGCGGGCAAGACGACGCGTGAGCTCGCCGCCGAGGTCACGCGCATCACCGAGGCGCGCCCGGCCGTCGATGCCGTGCTGCAGGGCGTCGCGCAGCTCGGCAGCACGAACGCCCTGGTTGCGGACACGCTCGAGCAGGCGCGGGTCGCGCACGACGAGCTCGCGCGCATGCTCAAGGCCCAGGCGGAGACGCGCTCGTGGCTGAACGCCGCCGAGCGCTCGCTCAACGAGTTGCGCGGCCAGGTCGGCGCGCTCTCGGACCTCGCTCCGACGCTCGAGTTCGCGCAGCAGCAGACCGCGCGCATCACCGAGTCCATGAGCTCGATCGAGACGCGCCGCGACTTCGTCGAGGACCTCAACCGCCGCCTCACCGAGTGCGGCGCGCTGGGCACGGACCTCGACGAGCGTAGCCGCGATCTCAAGACGCGCATGGACGCCGCCGAGAAGCGGTTCCTCAACCTGAACGAGCACGCCGAGGAGGCGGATCGCATCGGCGCCACGATCGCGACCGTTCGCTCCACCGTGCTCGAGAGCACGCACCGCACCGAGGAGATCGTGAAGTCCGTGGCGGCGATCGAGTCGCGCTGCGGGTCGATCGACGAACTCGCGGGCCGCACCGAGACGCTGCGCCTGGAGCTCGATCAGCGCCAGCTCGCGCTCACCGAGGCGGGCAGGAACCTGCAACAGGCCTCCCAGCTGCGGCAGGAGGCGGCCGAGGCCGCACAGACGCTCGAGGAACTCGCGAAGCGGCTCGGCAGGTCGCTGTCGACCGCCGAGAAGCGTGCGGCGCATGTCGACGAGCTGTCCACGCAACTCGAGCAGCGCGTCACGACTCTCGGCCTTGTCGACACGCGATTCGGCCAGTTCGAGGGGCGCCTCGCGAAGTGGGAGCACGTCGACCAGGAGGTTTCGCGCGCGCTCGAGCAGATCGCCTCGCGCCAGGGCACGGTGCAGGCGCTGCAGGGCGACCTCGACCGCATGTTCACGATCGCCGAGACGACGTGCGCCGACGTGCGCACCATCACCTCGGCGCATCGGGAGATCGCCGAGAGCCGCACGCTGTTGCAGGAGGTCCAGGGCCGACTGCAGGAGATCAAGGAGATCGGCGGCGCTCTGGAAGAGCGCGAGCGCCAGATGACGCGGGCGGAAGACCGCCTCGCGCGCGCCGAGGGATTTCTCGTCGACGTGCGCTCGAGCCTCGAGTCGCTGCAGGGGCAGCAGACGCTCGTGGACCAGGCGGTCGAGCGCGTCAGCTCACTGCGCTTCCTGCTCAAGCAGGCGGAGGCGATGATCGACGGGCTGCGCGAGGAACGGAAGATGACCGCGAGCGTGCAGGATGCGATCGCGCTCGTCACCAGCGAAGAGGATGGGGAGTCGGAGGCGAAAGCCGCCTGAACTCGCTTGCAATCGAACGCGACGGGCCCGGCGGAGACATTGCCGCCGGGCCCGTTTGCGTTCCGGCCGGCGGTCCGCACCGCCCGGTCAGGCCAGGCGCATCCGCTCCAGCAGGGATCGATAGCGGGGATCGGTGGCGCGCGCATCCGGATAGAGGCGCGGCAGGAGCTTGAGATAATAGAGATTGGGCGAGCGCTCGCGAAACGCACGCTCGAGGCACTCGAGGCTCGCCTCGCAATCGCCCACCGTCGCGTACGACTCCGCCAGGATGACTCCGTCGGTGAGAGCGCCGTCGCGCGGCGCAAGGAGTTCCTCGTGGATCGCGCGGGCCCGCTCGTGATCACCGCATCGGAAATACGTGTACTCCATCCATTGCCGGGCGAGCGGACTCGCCTTCCCCGCGCTCTCGCGCTCCGACCGCTCGACCGCCTCGAGCCCCTCGCGCTGCGCCCCCTTGCGCGCATACGCGCTCGACAGCTTGAGCCAGCCCCACACCCAGTGTGGATAGAGCGCCAGCGCCTTCTTGAACTCGCGAATGGCGCCGTCGTAATCCGCCATGCAGAGCAGGCAGAAGGCGACCATGTGCGTGGGAGCGGCGGAGAGCGGATCGAGGCGCTGCGCCTCGAGGCCTTCCACCAGGGCCTCGTCGAGGCGGTCCATCGCGCACAGGAAGTCGGCGAACTCGAGCCGGGCGACACTGCTTCCGGGGCTCAGGGCGAGGGCGCGGCGGTGCGATGCCTCGGCAGTGGGCCAGTCCCAATCGAACGTACTGGCGATCATGCCGCGCACGGTGTACGCCTCGGCGAGATCCGGATCGAGTTCGAGCGCGCGCGCGGTCGAGGCCCGTGCGATCCGCAGCGCCTCATCGCGCGCCTGCGTCCCATGCACCACCTGGATCACGTAAGCCTCCGCGAGCGCCGCGTGGGCCAGCGCGTAACCGGGTTCCCGCTCGAGCGCCTGCCGGAAGTATTCGAGCGCGCGCGCCATCTGGTCGGGGGTCCCGATCATGAACTGCCGGCCCATGAGATAGAGCTGGTAGGCCTGCGGATCGTCGGTGTGGCGACGCTTGAGGCGCGACTGTTCCTCAGGCGAAAGCGCGAGCGCCAGCTTGCCCGAGATGACCTCGGCCAGGTCGCCCTCGATCTCGAAGTAGTCCGCAAGCGGCCGATTGAACCGGCCGCCCCAGAGCTGGCGATCGTCCCGCACGTCGACCAGCTCCGCGCTGACGACCAGGCGATCCTGTCGCATGGTCATGCGCCCCACGAGGACCGCGCCGACCCGCAGGTCCTGGCCGATGCGGCGCGGCTCCGTGTCCTTGCCCTTGTACGCGAAACTCGAGGTCCGCGAGATCACCCTGAGCCGGGGCAACTGGGAAAGCGTGTTGATCAGGCTCTCGGCCAGGCCGTCGCACAGGAACTCGGCCTCGGGATCCGTCGTCTCGTTGACGAACGGGATGATGGCGATCGACTCGATGCGCGCGTCGGGCGCCCGGCCAGGCGCGGGATCGGTCCTGCCCGCGCGGAGATCGCGGTCGAGGTTGCGCAGGTCGGCCACCAGGTCGCGCGCGGTCTGGTAGCGGCGATCGGCTTCCTTCTCGAGACACTTCCAGATCACGCGGGCCAGCGAGTCGCGGCCCGAGTTGGCGTCGGAATCGAGCGGATCGGGCGCCTGGTGGAGGATCTTGCCGACGACTTCCACGGCGGTCGAGCCCCGGAACGGTCGGCGGCCGGTCGCCATCTCGTAGAGGACCGCCCCCAGGCTGAACAGGTCGCTCCGCGCGTCGACGGGTCGTCCCAGCGCCTGCTCGGGGCTCATGTACGGATACGTGCCGACGACGATCCCCTCCTGCGTCATCGTTTGCGCGAGGTCGGCGCCCTGCGGCGCGACCGGATCCACGAGCCGCGCCAGGCCGAAGTCGAGCACCTTGATCTGCCCCGCGTCGTCGACGAGCACATTGCCGGGCTTGAGGTCGCGGTGGATGACGCCACGAACGTGAGCAGCGGCGACCGCTTCGGCCAGCGCGACGGCCATGGGGAGCAGCTCCCCGGTCGGGATGCCGCCGGCGGGAATCCGCTCCGACAACGGCCGGCCGTCGACGAGTTCCATGGTGAGGAACATCGTGCCGCCCGACTCCTCGACCGAGTGGATGGTCACGATGTTGGGATGGTTGAGCGCGGCCGCGGCGCGGGCCTCGTGCTCGAATCTTCGACGGCTCTCCGCGTCGCCCGTCAGGTCCGCGGGCAGCACCTTGATGGCAACGTCGCGCCCGAGCCGCGGGTCATGCGCGCGGTACACCTCGCCCATGCCGCCGGCGCCGAGGGGCGCGAGGATCTCGTAAGGACCGAGGCGACTGCCGGATGGGAGGGTCACCGGCGGACTGTACACCAGCGTCGGCGCCCGCACCCACTCGTCAAGGGGCCAGGCTGGCGCGCGCCGTATCTCTAGTATGTTCTTGTGGCGTCGACCGGCATGAAGTTGCCGGTGGCGGGGCCGATGCGCGTGAACTGGCCGCCGATGTACATCGTGCTGCCCAGGATCGTGTTCGTGTAGACGAAGCCATTCGTGACCCACAGATCGTCGCGGATCGACTGGGCGGAGACGGGGACGGCCATGAGAAGCAGAGAGGCAAGGACGAAGCGGATCATCGCGGCACCTCGAATTCGGGCCATCGGGGGAGTGGAGCGGCCAATGATCTCAGCAATAGTTCCGGGCGGAAAGGCTCACGGAATTTTCGGCAAATCCCCTGCCGACGCGGTCCGGACCGCGTCCAAGGAGAGTCGGCCCTTGCCCTGCAACGCGTTGGCGCGCTTTCCGGTCGATGGTCCTGGCTCCACTCGTCGAACGCGGGCCGTAAGCTGCGGGACGCGATCTAGACGCCGTGCCGAACATACGAGTCAACGATTTCTGCTACCGCCGTGGCGACCGTCTGAGGGACCGCCTCGGGATCGCCGAGTGTTTCCCAGGCTCGCGCATCGACAAAGGGAGGTCGCATGAGTCCAGGGTAGAGAGCCCCGGCATGCCCCCCCGAACGCCCCACGGGGACGAGCACCGCACCATGCGCTGCTGCAACCATCGCCTCGTGTTCCGTCCCGGGCCCGCCCTCGACGACGACGAATGCCCTGGCGAGTCGGCCGAGAATCTCGCGGCGCTCCCTCAGGTCATCGCCGGCGAAGAGCGTGCTGCCGTAGTCCCATGCATCGTAGCCGCGCGGCAGGACGTGAATCACGCGGGACGTCAGCCCCAAGTTGAGGCGGCCCTTCTCAAATCCCCGGCCTATGCACTCGCCGACGCCGGAGACTCCCCCGGTAAGCAGGACCAGACTGTCGAGGGCCGCGAGGCGCTCGCCGATTTCGGCACAGGTTTGCTCGCTCTCCTTATGCCGGAAGGCCGCGCTCCCGATCACTCCAACCCGGACACCCGCTGGGATCTTCGCCCGCGCGAGGACGGCCTCTTCATCGAACTTGGCAGGCGGCATCGTCCGCTTCCTTCCGTGGGTCCAACGATCGTGTTCAGCCGTGTGGCGGAGGCACACCGGCTGGATCCGTCGAATTCCCCTTCCATTTGTGGATGAGTTACCGCAGAGTCACCGCCCTCGTACTGGACGGGACCTGCCTCCGGGCCCGGCCGCCGATGCGACCTCCTCATCCCTCGAAGAAGGACTCCATCATGTCCCCTTGCTCGATCCGACGCGCCCTCGTCGTCGGCCTCGCCGGCGCCTGGCTCCTGGCCGGGACGTCCGACTCCGGGGCCACGAGTATCGTACTGCGCAGCGGCAACGTAACGCCCCCGGCGCAAGATCCGACGATCACGTTCCTGGTCGAGCCGAACAATTCGTGTACGACGCCGTTCCCGGCAGCCTTCACCGCCGCGGACTTCGCGGCCGCCGACGCCGGGCCGCAGGCCTGGTCGGTCACGCCGAGCAGCGCTTGGACTGCGTCGCTGCAGTGCGACCCGGCCGCAAACTGGATCTCCATCGATCAGAATCGGAAGCAGCGCTCGGCGCTTTATTCGATTCCGTTCACGGTGGACGAGACGGACCCATGTTGCATCGAGTACGCGCGGATCTACTTCTGCTGGATGGCCGACGATCTCCTGGGCGACTCGGGCAGCTTCCCCGGGCCGAACCCGCTCGGCGTCTACTTGAACGGCGTCGGGTTGCCGATCGCGGGCGGGGGCTACACGACGGAGCAGGGGATCATCGTCGACATCACCTCGTCGCTCCGCTGCGGGAAGAATCATCTGTACGTCTACGATCGCGATGCCGGATGCGGGGTCGCAGGCGCGATCTTCACCGCCCAAATCGATTACACGAAGTGCTTCACGCCCGCGAAGCAGACGTCGTGGGGCCGCGTCCGCGCGACCTATCACCGGTAGTCGCCCAGGGAGCGCATCGGCGTCCCGACTGGTGGTGCGTCGGGGCTAAGGAGCGAAGGCCACCTTGATGTAGCCGTCCTGCTTGAGGTCGAAGCGCTCGTAGGCCTCCGCTCCCTCGGTGAGCGGGAGCACGTGCGTGACGATCGCGCCCAGGTCCGCCCGACGGCGCAGCAAACCCTGCAGTTCATCCATGAGCGACCGCGCCGGGCAGCGGCCGATGCGCAGGGTGAGGTTCCGGTCGTACGCTTCGACCGGCGAGAAGGCGAAGGCGCTTTCGTGATGTACCCCCACGATCGACACGACACCGCCCGCGCGCACGAGGTCGAACGCGAGGCGCGAGGCGACCGCGCTGCCGACGGCTTCGAGCACGGCGTCGGCGCCGCGCCCCTCGGTCGCGTCGCGCACCGCGCCGGGGAGGTCGCCGTCCCGGTGGAGCGGCTCGGCGCCGAAGCGCTCCGCGAGCGCGAGCCGTTC
>JBKJJJ010000007.1:0-25170 GCA_046598045.1 Candidatus Eiseniibacteriota bacterium | reverse complement strand
CACCACCACCGCCTCGGTGGCGAGCAGGAGCACGAGGTTCACCGCCCACTTGCCGAGCAGGATCGATTCCGGCGGCGCCACCAGGCGAAGCGTCAGCCAGGTGCGTCGCTCGACCTCACGCACGAATGCCTGCGCCAGCCCCGCCGCCGCCGAGAACAGCAGCACGGTCCAAAGGAATGCCGCCAGCAACTCGGCCCGGCCGCCGAACGGCCCGACCGCGTAGCTGACGATGGCGAGCGTCGACAGCGCGAACACGAACGTCGCCGCCAGCGCGTAGCGCGCCCTGAGCTCGGTGCGCACGTCCTTGGCGAACACCGCCCAGGCCGCGCGCATCAGGCCGACAACTCGAGGCGCGACGTCGCCCACGCCGCCTCGGCCGGATCGTTGGTCGCGACCACGACCAGCGCGCTTAGGGACGCCTCGCGCACCAGGCCCTCCAGCACGCCCTTGCCCGAGGCGTCGAGGTTCGAGCCCGGCTCATCCAGCAGCACGAGGCCGGGCCGCGCCATGAGCGCGAACGCGAGCTTGACGCGCTGCTTCATGCCCGAGGAGTACCCGGCGAGCCGCTCATCGCCGCGACCGCCGAGGCCGAGGCGCGCGAACCACGCCTCGCCCTCGGCGCGCTGCCACGCCATGCCGCGCGCCTGCGCGAAGAACGCGAGGTTCTCGTGCGCGCTCAGGTCCTCGTAGAGCCCAAGCTCGGGGCTGACGAAGCCCAGCCGCGCCCGCGCGTCCACGGCCTTGAGCGCGCGCCCATCCTCGTCCCACGCCACCCGACCGCGCCCGGCCGCGAGCAGCCCCGCGAGCACCTTGAGCAGCGTCGTCTTGCCTGAGCCGTTCGCCCCGGTGACCGCGATCGTCCCCGGCCCCTCCCACGTGAAGTGGAGCCCGGAGAACACGACGCGCCCTCCGAGGCGCACTCCCAGGTCCTCCGCGCGCACGCGCACGAAGCGCCGGCGCTCCTAGCGTCCGGCCGGCGGTGTCGCGCCGGCATAGGGCAACGCCGCGGGATCGAGCGCGGCCACGGCCGCTTCGAGGCTGGCCAACATGGTCCGCCGCGCATCCTCCAGCGAGCCCGTCAGCGTGATCCCGGCGGCGAACTTGTGCCCGCCGCCGCCGAGCGCCTGCGCCACCTTGTTGACGTCGACCCGCCCCGAGGAGCGCATGCTCACCTTGACGCGGTGGTCGCCGAGATCGGTCAGCATCATGACGGCCTCCACCCCCGGGACCGTGCGCGGGAAGTCGACCAGGCCTTCGGTGTCCGAGCCGTCCACGTGGTAGCGCGCGAACAGCTCCGGCGTGACCTCGAACCAGGCGATCGACCCGTCGGCGCTGCTCTTCAAGTCCTGCAATAGCTGGCCCACGAAGCGCAGCCGGTCCATGTGCCGCTGGCGGTTGATCTCCGCCTGCACGACCGCGGACTGGACCCCGAGCGACAGCAGGTGGGCCGCCATCAGGTGCACGTCCGAGTCCGTGTTCGAGTGCCGGAACGAACCCGTGTCGGTGACCAGCGCGGCGTAGAGCGCGTCGGCCATCGGGCGCGTGAAGCGTTCGGGATCGAGCTTGAGGTAGTCGTAGATCAACTCGCCGGTCGCGGCCTTCTCGGGGACGACCACGTTGAGCTGCCCGAACGCGGCGTCACCCACGTGATGGTCGAGGATCACGGTCATGAGACCGGGCCGGTCGACGAACGGGGCGACCCGGCCGAGACGCTCCCGATTCTGCATGTCGAGCACGACCAGGACCTCGGCGCGCGCGAACACCGCCTCGGCGCGCTCGGGCGTGAAGGCCTCGAGCGTCAGCAATTTCTCGAGGAACGCAAAATTGTGCGGCGCGGGCCCGTCATTGAATACCACGACGTCCTTGCCGCGCGCCTTCAGGTAGAGGCCGAGCGCGACCTCGGAGCCGAGCCCGTCGCCGTCCGGGTTGACGTGCGTCGAGAGCACGAAGTGCTGCCTGGTGCGCACCAGCTCGTCGAACGCCTGCCAGCGCGGGTCCATCACCGGGACGCTCATCGCACCACCTCCGTCGTCGCCGCGCGCCGCGCGGGGAGGACCACCGCGTCGAGGAACCAGGAGAGGAGGCGGCGATCGTCGGTCAGCTCGGGGTGGAACGCGAGCGCCACCAGGCGGCCCTGCCGCACCCCCACCGCTTCGCCCCTGCGGGAGGCGATGACCTCGACGCCCTTGCCCACGCGCGTGAAGCGCGGCGCGCGGATGAACATGCCGGAGACCTTCACGCCGGGGCCGAGCACGGGGCAATCGAGCGCATCCTCGAACGAGTCGACCTGCCGGCCGTAGGCGTTGCGCGACACGTCCGCGTCGAGCACCCCCAGGGGCGGCGCGGGCAGGCGCTCCCCGCCCTGACCGAGCAGGATCGCCCCGGCGCAGGTCGCGAACACGGGCAGGGCCGCCACCGCCGCCTCGAAACGCGGCCTCAGGCCGGTCACCCCGAGCAGTCGTAGCATGGTCGTGGATTCGCCGCCGGGCAGCGACAGCGCGTCGAGCCCGTCGAAGTCGGAGGCGGTGCGCACCTCGCGCGTGCGGGCGCCGGCAAGCTCCCATGCCTCGGCGTGGCGGGCAAAGTCCCCCTGGAGCGCGAACACGCCGACCAGCGGCGCAGCCTCGCCGCCCGGGCCGGCCATCACCATCCGCGCGGCGCGAGCTGCTCGCCCGCGGGCAGCGCCGCGGCGGCGATGCCGCGCATCCCGGTGTCGGTCGCCCGGCTGGCCTCGAGCACGGCCTTCGGGTCGCCGAAGTGCGCGACCGCGCGCACGATCGCCTGCGCGCGCGTACGCGAAACGCCGAGCTTCCAGCGGTAGAGCAATTGCTCGCAGCGCGCGAGCTCGACCTGCGCGGCCGAGCGCTCGGCGCCGGCCTTCGCCGGGTCGGTCGCGGCGCGGCGCAGCGCGTCCATCAGGCCCTTCGCGTGCGCGGCTTCCTGCTCGAGGGGATCGGTCGACCCGTCGCGCGGGTCGTCGACCTTGAAGATGCCCGAGCCGACGAACACGGTCTCCGCGCCGAGCTGCATCATGAGTGCGGCGTCGGCGGGCGTCGCCACGCCGCCCGCGGCGAAGTTCGGCACCGGCAGCTTGCCGGTCCGCGCGACCTCGGCGACGAGCTCGTAGGGCGCCATCAGGCGCTTCGCCTCGGCGTAGAGCTCCTCGGGCTTCATGGTCGTGAGCGCACGGATCTCGCGCTGCACCTGGCGCATGTGCCGCACCGCCTCGACCACGTCGCCGGTGCCGGCCTCGCCCTTGGTGCGGATCATCGCGGCGCCTTCGGCGACGCGCCTGAGCGCCTCGCCCAGGTTGCGGCAGCCGCAGACGAACGGGACCTTGAACCCGTGCTTCGCGACGTGATGCTCCTCGTCCGCGGGGGTCAGCACCTCGGACTCGTCGATGAAGTCCACGCCCAGCGCCTCGAGCACCTGCGCCTCGACGAAGTGGCCGATCCGGCACTTGGCCATCACCGGGATCGTCACCGCCGCCTGGATCTCCTCGATCATCTTCGGGTGCGACATGCGCGCCACGCCGCCGTCGGCGCGGATCTCCGAGGGAATGCGTTCGAGCGCCATCACGGCCACCGCCCCCGCCTCCTCGGCGACCTTCGCCTGGTCGACGTTGCTCACGTCCATGATCACGCCGCCCTTGAGCATCTCCGCCAGGCCGACCTTGAGCCGGAATGTCGTCTCCTGCTGGTTCATGTCAACCTCGCGCGCCGGCGGACGCGAGCGCGTCCTCGGGCGTCGCGCCATCCTCGGCCTCGTTCGAGGCGGATGGCGCGCGCTCCGAAGACCGATCGACCAGGTCCGCGAGCGTGTAAGAGCCCAGGTAGGCCAGCACGGTCTCGTGCAGGCCCGCCCACACCGCGTGCGCAGTGCAGGCTGATTCATCGCGGCACGCGCCGCTCGGATCGACACATCCCACCGGCGCGAGCGAGCCCTCGAGCACGACCAGCACCTCGCGCACCGTGATCGCGACCGGCTCGCGGGACAGCTGGTAGCCCCCGCGCGCGCCGCGCACGCTCTTGACCAGCCCGCCGGCGCGCAGCCGCCCGAGCAACTGCTCGAGGTACTTGGCCGACAACGACTCCTCGCGCGCAATCTCGCGCACCTGCGTCGGTCCGTTCCCGTGGCGCCGCGCCAGCACCGCCAGCGCGCGCAATCCGTACTGTCCGCGACTCGAGATCTTCATCGGCTCACGGCGCTCACGCGCCGCCCTCCCTGCGCGCGGCTTCGGCTTCCTTGTCGCGCAGCACCTTTTCCACTTCGACCATCAGTTCGTCGACCACGCGGTTCTCCTTCACCTTGCGCAGGATCTCGCCATTCTTGAAGATCAGGCCCTCGTGCAGGCCGCCCGCGATGCCCACATCGGCATCGCGCGCCTCGCCGGGACCGTTGACCTCACAACCCATGACCGCGACCTTGAGCGGGATCTTCGTGCCGAGCGCCCGGACGCGTTCCTCGACCGTGGTCGCGAGGCCGATCAGGTCGATGTCGCAACGTCCGCAGGACGGACAGGAGATGACCTCCGGCCCGCGCTGCCTGAGGCCCACGGCCGAGAGGATCATGAACGCGGTCTCGATCTCCTCGACCGGGTCCGCGGTGAGCGAGACCCGCATGGTGTCGCCGATTCCCTCCTCCAGCAACATGCCGAGACCGACCGCCGACTTGATCGATCCGCGCTTGCTCGAGCCCGCCTCGGTGATCCCGATGTGCAGCGGGTACGGGATGCGCTTCGACGCCAGGCGGTAGCTCGCGACCGCGAGCCCGACGTCCGACGCCTTCATCGACACCACGATGTCCTCGAAGCCGGCCTTCTCGAGGATGCCGATCGGGATCAGCGCCGCCTCGACGATGCCGAGCGGATCGTGCACGCCGTACTTCGCGATGATCTCCTTCGGCAGCGACCCGGCGTTCGCGCCGACGCGGATCGGGATGCCCTTGTCCTTCGCCGCCGCGACGATCTCCTGGACGCGCGATTCCCCGCCGATGTTGCCCGGGTTGATGCGCACCTTGTGGACGCCCGCGGCGATCGCCTTGAGCCCGAGCTTCCAGGTGAAGTGGATGTCGGCGACCACCGGCAGCGGCGACAGCCGGACGATCTCGGGCAGCGCGTCGGCCGACTTCTCGTCGGGAACGGCCACGCGGACGATCTCGCAGCCGGCCTCGTCGAGGCGCCGGATCTGCTCCATGGTGGCGGACACGTCCCACGTCATGGTGGTGGTCATCGACTGCACGGCCACCGGCGCGCCGCCGCCGATCGGCACCTTGCCGACGTGCACGCGGCGAGTGGCGTCGCGCGGCGCGGTGCGCACGCCGTCCTTGCCCGCGGGGCCTAGGCCCTCGGTGCGAATCTCGATCGAATCGCCGAACGTCGCATTTCCGGGGCTGGTACCGCTGGGCTCGCTCAAGAGTGGATCCTCACGAACCGGCGAGGGCGGGAACGTCCCCCGCGGCCTGGATGGAGAGCCGCGCGGCAACCTGCCGCGCGAGCGCGCGGAACGCCTCGGACTCGGGTCCGTCGGGCGCGGTCACGAGGACCGGCGTCCCGGCATCGCCGGCCTGGCGCACCGAGGGGTGAATCGGGATCGCGCCGAGGAACGGCAGGCCGAGCGTCTCGGCCTTCTGCCGCGCGCCTCCGTGCGCGAAGATCTCGTGGCGCGCGTCACACGACGGGCACACGAAGTACGACATGTTCTCGACGATGCCGAGCACGGGCACCTCGAGCTTGACGAACATCGCGATCGCCTTCTGGGCGTCGTCGAGCGCGACCTGCTGCGGCGTGGCCACGATCACGGCGCCCGCGAGCGGCACCTGCTGGGCGAGCGAGAGCTGCACGTCCCCGGTGCCCGGCGGCATGTCGATGATCAGGTAGTCGAGCGTGCCCCAGTCGACGTCGCGCGTGAAGTTCTGCATCACGCCGTGGAGCATCGGTCCCCGCCAGATCACGGGCGTCTCGGGGTCGACCAGGAAACCCATCGACATGACCTTCACGCCATGCGCGCTGAGGGGCAGGATCTTGCCGTCGCGCTGGAACGGCTGCGCGCGCACGCCCATCATCACCGGCACGTTCGGCCCGTAGACGTCGGCGTCGATCAGGCCCACGCGCGCGCCCTCCTGGGCGAGCGCGACGGCGAGATTGACGGCGACCGTGGACTTGCCCACGCCGCCCTTGCCCGAGGCCACCGCCACGACGTGCGCGACGCCCGCGATCGGGGTCTTTTCGCCGATGCCGGCCGCGCGGCCGCGCACGCGGGAAGTCATCGTCACCAGGACCTCGGTCACGCCGGGAAGCGTGCGCACCGCTTCCTCGCACTGGCGCTTGAGGTCCTCCTTCACGGGGCAGGCTGGCGTGGTCAGCGCGACGGTGAACGACACGCGCCCGCCGTCGATCTTCACGTCCTCGATCATGCCGAGCGTGACCAGGTCCTTCTTGAGGTCCGGGTCCTGGACGACGCGCAAGGCGGCGAGAACGATTTCGGTCGTCACGCGGGCGTCTCGAGGCCCTCGGCTTCGACCGAGGTCACGCCTTCGAGGCGTGAGAGCAGCAGGTTCTCGATGCCCTGCTTGAGGGTGAGCTGCGACATCGCGCAGCCGGTGCACGCGCCGAGCAGGCGCACGGTGACCTTGCCGGCGTCATCCAGGCTCACGAACTCGACGTCGCCGCCATCCATCTGGATCGCGGGGCGGATCTCCTCGAGCACGGACTGCACCTCGAGCTCGAGGCCGAGGCGGGCGGGCTGCAGGTGCGCGGTATCTTCCATGGGTTCTCCGGGGCCTTCCCGATTCGAGGGTGGGACCGCACCCGGGGTCATTCCCCACCCGGACGGTAGGCTACGTCCGCACTGTACCCACGGGACGACAATCGCGTCAAGCCCCGAAACCGCCGCGAATTGTCCCGGGAATGTCTTGCCCGGCCGTCACTTAGCTGCCGAACCCGGAGGCGGATTCCGGCCCGGGCGCGGCTCGTGAAAAAGTACACAAAGGCGACCCTTTGACCCCAAAATGACGCGGCCGTTCGGGCCTAGCGGCTTACAGTTGCGCCGATTACCCTCGCCACCCTTTTCCTTAACCAGGGAGAACCCGCATGAGGCAGCATCCAGAGCTTTGGGCGCAGGCCGCGCGTGGGACGCGTCGGCTCGGCGCCCTCGCGGCCGTGGCATCGGCCCTCCTCGTCACCGCTGTCGTGGCTGTCCGGGCCGCGACGCCGAAGGCCACCAAGCCCCCCATGATCCAGCTCGACTACGAGAAGTACACGCTGCCGAACGGACTCGACGTGATCCTCCGCAGGGACCCGCGGGTTCCGATGGTCGCCGTCAACGTCTGGTACCACGTCGGACCGGCGAACGAGACCGAAGGTCTCACCGGGTTCGCCCACCTGTTCGAGCACATGATGTTCCAGGGCTCGGGCCACGTCGCGGACGACGCCCAGTTCAAGCTGCTCGAGGCCGCCGGCGCGTCGAACATCAACGGCACGACCGACTTCGACCGCACGAACTACATGGAGGACCTGCCCTCGAACCAGCTCGAGCTCGCGCTCTGGCTGGAGTCCGACCGCATGGGCTTCCTGCTCCACAAGCTCGACCAGACGAACCTCTCGAACCAGCAGGACGTGGTGCGCAACGAGCGTCGCCAGAGCGTCGAGAACGCGCCCTACGGCCTCGGCGAGGAGGAGCTCTACCACCAGCTCTTTCCGAAGGGTCACCCCTACTACGCGTCGGTGATCGGCTCGCACGAGGACATCCAGAACGCGAAGCTGGGCGACGTGCGCCACTTCTTCCAGCGCTACTACTGCCCGAACAACGCCTCGCTCGTGGTCGTCGGCGACATCGATGTCGCGAAGACCAAGGCGCTGATCGAGAAGTATTTCGCCACGCTGCCCAAGGGCGACCCCGTGCCGCCGATCACCGCGACGACGCCCCCGATCACGTCGGAGCACCGTGCCGTCGTGACCGACAAGGTCGAGTTGCCGCGCGTGTTCATGGCGTGGATCACGCCGCCGATCTTCAAGCCCGGCGACGCCGAGGCCGTGATCGCGGCGCGCATCCTGGGCGGCGGTAAGGCAAGCCGCCTGTACAAGTCGCTGGTCTACGACAAGAAGATCGCGCAGAGCGTGAGCGCGGTGCAGCAGACGCTGTCGCTCGGCTCGGTGTTCGAGATCACCGCCACCGCCAAGCCGGGCCACACGGCCGACGAGGTCGAACAGGCGGTGTGGGCCGAGGTCGAGCGCCTCGGGCAGACCGGCCCGACCGCTGACGAACTCGCGGCGGCGAAGACCGGCATCTACTCGGACATCGTCGAGAGCCTCGAGAATCTGGGCGGAGTGGGCGGCGGGAGCGGCGGCTGCTCCGGCGTGGCCGATCGGCTGAACTTCTACAATCATCACCTCAAGGATCCGGGCTACCTCAACAAGGACCTCGAGCGCTATGCCGCGGTGACCGCCGAGGGCGTGAAGCAGATCGCGGCCACCGAGCTCGCGAAGAACAAGCGCGCCGTGGTGCTGGTCAACCCGGGGGAAAAGGTCATCCCCGCGGCCCCGCCCACGCCGGCGCCGGTGACGAAGGTCGAAGTCCCGATGTCCACCACCGAGCCGTGGCGCACCACGCAGCCGAAGCCGGGCGCGGTGTCGACCGCCGCGCTGCCGAACGCGAAGACGTTCAAGCTCGAGAACGGCCTCACGGTCTACGTCGTCGAGCAGAAGGCGCTCCCGGTGGTCGCGGGCCAGCTCGTCGTGCGCTCGGGCAGCGCGTCCGATCCCGCCGGCAAGCCGGGGCTCGCGGGCTTCACCGCCGCGATGCTCGATGAGGGCACGGCGAAGCTCGACGCGCTCCAGATCGCCGAGCAGCTCGAGGCGTTGGGCGGTTCGCTCGGCTCGAGCTCGGGCACGGACGGCAGCTACGTGTCGTGGCGCTCGATCAAGGGGACCGCGCCGCAGGTGATCGCGCTCGCGTCCCAGGTCGTGCTCGAACCGTCGTTCCCCGCGACCGACGTCGAGCGCGTGCGCAACGACCGCCTGACGTCGATCCTTCAGCAGAAGGACTCGCCGTTCCAGACCGCGTTCCGGGTGCTCTATTCGTGCATGTACGGCCCGAACCACCCCTACGGTCACGTCGCACTCGGCAACGACGACGCGGTTGCGGCGATCACGCGGGACGAGCTGGTCAACTTCTGGCGCGCGTCCTACGGCCCGCAGAACGCCGCGCTCGTGCTCGCCGGCGACCTCACCGTCGCCGAGGCGAAGACGCTCGCCGAGAGCGCGTTCGGCAAGTGGCGCGGCACCGGCACGGAGACCCCGCGTCCGCCGGCCGGCACGTCGATCCCGGAGCGCGTGGTGATCGTCGACAAGTCGGGCGCGCCGCAGACGGCGGTCGCGGTCGCGCAGGTCGGCATGGCGCGCAACGACCCGAACTACGAGAAGATGAACGTCATGAACCAGGTGCTGGGCGGGCTGTTCGCCAGCCGCGTGAACATGAACCTGCGCGAGAAGCACGGTTACACCTACGGCGCGTTCTCGTTCCAGCAGGACAATCGCGGCGCGGGACCGTTCGTCGTCGGCGCCGCGGTGCGCACCGACGTCACCGGCCCGGCGATCGAGGAAATCCTCAAGGAGGTCAAGGGCATGCAGGACGCCCCGGTGACCGCCGAGGAGTTGGACCTCGCGAAGGACTCGGTGTCGCGCTCGCTGCCGGCGTTGTTCGAGACCTCGAACAGCACGGTCGGCACGATCGGCAACCTGTACCTGTTCGAGCTGCCGCCGGACTACTATGCCGGCCTGCCCTCGCGCATCGCGGGCCTGAGCGCGGCCGAGGTCCAGGGCGTGGCGAAGGGCTTCCTCACGCCGGACCAGATGAAGGTGATCGCGATCGGCGACCGCGCGGTGATCGAGCCCCAGATCGCGAAGCTGAACCTGGGGACGATCACGTATCGCGGGACGGACGCGAAGCCGCTGGCGGTCGCGCCCTAAGTCCCGGATCGCAGGAGTGGCAAGGGGCGGGCGGGGCTTCGGCTCCGCCCGCCTTCGTTTACGCCGCCCCGGGCTCCGCTGCCGTGCGCTCGAACAGAAAGCCGAGCGCCCCCAGCAGGCTGACGAACACGAGCAGCGCGAACCACCCGAGCGCCAGCGCCAGCGCGGGCGCCTCCCCCACGCCGATGCGCGCGAAGAAGTAGACGTATGCCGCCTCGCGTACACCCGCGCCGCCCGGCGTGATCGGGATCTGGGCCGCGAGCAGGACGAGCGGCACGGCCGCGCACACGGAGGTCCAGGTTGCGGGCAGCGCGAGCCCCAGCGCGAGCAGCACGTTGACCGTCAGCAGCCAGCCGTGGTTGAGCAGCGAGAGCAGCAGCGTGCCCGGGATCGCGCCGTGGAGCTTGCCCATCGCGTCGGCGGGGAACGCGGCGCGCAGGCGGTCGCCCATCCCGCGGCCCGGAAAGCGGTCGAGCATGCGCGCCACGGCGTCCGGCCCGCCCGGGATCCACAGCGTCGCGAGGCCACCGAGTCCGACCACGGAGCCGATCGCGAGCGGCACGGCCCACGTGCGCGTGCCCGGGTGCGCGTAGACGAACCCGGTGCCGAGCAGCAGCAGCGCGAGCAGGCCGATCGCGCGCTCGAGCAGGATCGTCGCCGCCCCGCGCGCGAGCCCCGCGCCGCTGCCGCGCACCCGCGCCACGCGGTAGACATCGCCGCCCACGCCCGTCGGGATGAACAACCCGAGGAACAACCCCGCGCCATAGACCGCGAAACTCTGAGCGAACGTCCAACGCGCTCCCGCCGCCTTGAGCAGGCGGTGCCAGCGCCAGCCGGCCGTGAGCTGCGATGCCACGATCGCGACTGCGGCCAGGACGAGCCACAGCGGATTCGAGCGCTGCACGGTATGCGCGAACTCGGCCAGGTCGACGCGCCTGAGGATCCAGGCGAACAGGGCGACGACCAACGCGAGGCGCAAGCCGAGCGAGAGCCAGGTCGGAATGCGCGGACGCTTCATGGGGGGGTTGGTTGCGGATTCACTCATGGGCCGGGAGACTAGCAGGCCCGCTCAGGCGCTGCGCAAGCGATCTTCGGCCGACGGCGCTTCCGGGTCCTCGCGCCGCGGCCCGTACCACAGGTCGAGCCCCTCGCGCGTGCGCACGCCCGCCAGGCCCCGCACGCCCAGCGCCGCCAGGATCCGGCCCACCTCCGCCGGCGAGTAGGCGCGGAGCTTCCGCCCGGAGGACACGACCGTCTCCTCGACCACGACGAATCGCCCCTGCCGCCCGAGCGCGCGGCTCAGGAGGATCTCCTCCGCCACGAACACGGACTCGTCGAAACCGCCCGCGCGCTCGAACGCGGCGCGCGTGCAGAACAGGAAGCAGCCCGCCGCGAGGCGTCCGTGGCGCATCAGCCAGCTCAAGGCGACCAGCGTCGGCGCCGCATACGCGGGGAGCCGCCCGTCGAAGCGCACGTGCGCCCCCCCGCCCACGCAGCCCTGGTCGAACGCGTGGATTGCAGCCTCGACCACGGCCCTCGTGACCAGCGTGTCGGCGTCGACGAAGACGAGGCGTTCACCGCGCGCGGCGCGCGCGCCGGCATTGCGCGTGGCCGCGATGTGCCGGTGCTCGACGCGCACGACGCGGGCGCCGTGGTGACGCGCGATCTCCCCCGTGCGGTCGTGGGACGCATCGTCGACCACGACGATCTCCCACGGCTCGGTCAGCCCGGCCGCGGCCGCGGAAAGGGCGGACAGGGTCGCGCCGAGCAGTCGCTCCTCGTCATGGGCGGGAATCACGAACGAAATCACGCAGTCTCCGGGTTCGGGGGGCGCAGCTTCCCCGGAGTTATCGGCAGGAATGAAGAAAACCGCAGGGGGCTGGGGAGCCGGCGAGGGCTGACCCGGCCCCGGGCTGGAGCCCGGACCCCTGCGGAATGCCATCAAGGGTAGGGCCGAGGTGCGGGTTCGGTCAAGCCGCGCCCGCGTCAGAGACGCACGAGGGAAAGGCGGGATTCCCCACGGTTCGTCAGGAGGCGCGCGAAGTACAGGCCCCTGGGCACCTCGACGCCGCGCGCGTCGCGGCCGGACCAGGCCCACTGCGCAGCGCCCGCGGGCATCCCGCGCTCGTGCCTCGCCCACACCATTCGTCCCGCGAGGTCGAACACCGAGAGCTCGACGTCCGACGCGGCGGGAAGGTCGAACCCGAGCCGTGTCGCGCCCACAGCCGGGTTCGGCACGGCCGAGAGAGCGAGCCTCGAAGCGGGCGGCGCGCCGGCTTCGACCGTCGTGCCCACCAGACCGTCGCCCCGGACGAGCAGAATCCTGCTGTCGCGATCCTCGCCCGACGCGGAAGCGGTCGCCCAGGACGCCAGCATCGTGCCCGCGCTCGCCGGCACGCTGCGGGGAAAGGCGAGACCATCGATCCCGCTCGCGAGCAGCACTCCGCCGGATGGCCAGCCCGCCGGGAACGTCCCGTTCGGGAGCCGCCTTTGCGCCTTGAGAGAATTGCCGGTGGTCCAGAGGAGATACGCACCGCCGTCGCCGTCCGTCGTCATCAGGGTCGTCTGCTCGAAGTCGCCGTCGAACGTCACCCGGTATCCGCCGACGGGCCAGCCGGCCGCGGGTTGCGCGTCGGCGCCGAAGCGCTGCAGGAACAGGTCGTTCGCTCCGGAAACGAACCTGGTGGTCGCCAGGTAGACCCCGCCTCCCGCGTCGAGCAGCAGGGCTCCGGGGTCGCTTACGCTCGAGGCGGGCACAAGACCCCCGGCCGGCCATCCGGGAGAGGTGCCGCCGAACTCCGTCAGGTGTTGCAGGCGCAGCGTCGCGTCCCACCAGCGGACGTAGGCGCCCCCGGCCCCGTCGGAGACGAGGATCCAGTCGCTGTTCGCGTGCGTGACGTAGTTCCCCGTCGGGTTCCATCCGTCCGCAATCGCGCCGTCGGACCGAAAACGGATCAAGATGATCCCCGAGTAGGATCCGCTGGAGTAACCCATGCTGGAGACGAGCAGGCCTCCCTGGCCGTCCGACTCGATCGGCCAGCCGGGCGTGGCATGCAGGAGCAGCAACCTCCCTCCCGCCGGCCATCCCACCTGGAGCGTACCGTTGGCGGAAATCCTGAGGCCGCGAAGCGGCGATGCCGTGCCCGTGTAGGGTGGAGTGCGCTCCTCGAACCAGGTCACGTACACGCCCCCTGATCCGTCGGCGATCGCACGGGGATCGCGCGGACTGACCGTCGAATCCGCGAGCTCGAGTCCCGCTGCCGGCCAGCCCGGTGCAGGGTCACCGGCTGTGTCGAGATGCTGGCACACGATGCGCGCTGCCTGGCCGCGCCGTTCCGACCACGCGACGTACACGCCGGCTCCCTCGTCGCCGGCGAGCGCGAAGTCGGTGGAAGTGCGTGACGCCGTGTCCCCGAGCGCGATCCCGCACGGATCGAATCCTTCGACCACCTGTCCGCCCTCGTTCCAGCGGGTCAGGCGCACACCCCCGATCGTGGTGTCGGCGGGCGAGCTTTCGCCCCAGCCGACCCAGAAGCGGCCGAGGCCGTCGGCGACGCAACGGACTCCGCGCTCGTTCCGCGCGCTGCCGCACACGAGCGCTCCGCTCTCGGGCCACTGGGCGAGTGCGGGCGAGGCGAGCACGAGGGTCGCGGTCAGCAGCATGCTCGCGATGCGTCGGATCATGGCGTGGTGCCCTCTCTCCCCTTGCGCTTCAGTTCTTCCCAATGCTTCATGCGTTCGCCGATCGGCTTCTCCGCGCCGAAATCCGACGGTCGGTAGAACTCCCGGCCGCGCAGCTCCTCGGGAAGATACTCCTGCGGGGCGTAGGCCTCGGGCTCGGCGTGCGCATAACGATAGTCCTTTCCGTACCCCATGTCCTTCATCAAACCGGTCGGCGCATTCCTCACGTGGAGCGGCACGGGCGCCGCGGGCGTCGCCTTCGCGGCCTCGAGCGCCGCGCCCCACGCCTCGTACACGCGGTTCGACTTCGGACAGGTCGCGAGATAGATCGCAGCCTCGGCGAGCGCGAGCTCGCCCTCGGGGCTGCCGAGCATGTGATACGCGTCGCGGGCCGCGAGCGCGATCCCGAGCGCTTGTGGGTCCGCGAGCCCGACGTCCTCGGCCGCGAAGCGGATCGTCCGCCGCGCGACGTAGAGCGGGTCCTCGCCGCCGGCGATCATGCGCGCGAGCCAGTAGAGCGCGCCCTGGGGATCGCTGCCGCGCAGCGCCTTGTGATACGCCGAGATGTGGTTGAAGTGCTCCTCGCCCGCTTTGTCATAGCGCGCAAAGCGGCGTTGGAGCGCGTCCTGAGCAACCGCCACCGTGATCGTCCCGCCCTGGCCCGCATGATCCGCCGCGGCCTCGAGCGCGGTGAGCGCGCGCCGCGCGTCGCCGTCCGCTTCGAGCGCGATGCGCGCGATCGCCTCCGGGAGGGCGACGAGGTGGAGCGCACCCAGCCCGCGTTCCCCGTCCCCGAGCGCGCGCGTGAGCACGGTCTCGAGGTCGGCCGGGGTGAGCGGCTCGAGCACGAACACGCGCGTGCGCGAGAGCAGTGCGCCGTTGACCTCGAACGAGGGGTTCTCGGTGGTGGCGCCGATGAGCGTCACCGTGCCGCGCTCGGCGTGCGGTAGGAACGCATCCTGCTGCGCCTTGTTCAGGCGGTGGATCTCGTCGACGAACAGGATCGTGCCGCGGCCGCCCTTCCGGCGTTCCTCGGCCTGGGCCATGATCTCGCGGATCCGGGGCACGCCGTCGGACACGCCGCTGAAGCTCACGAACTCGTGCTTGGCGTGGCGCGCGATCAGGCGGGCGAGCGTGGTCTTGCCGGTGCCGGGCGGTCCCCAGAAGATCATCGAACCCGGAGCGCCCTTCTCGATCGCGTCGCGCAGCGGGCGCCCCGGGGCGAGCAGCGCGGCCTGCCCGACGAATTCGTCGACCGACCGCGGGCGCATGCGTTCGGCGAGCGGCGGCTTGAGCTCCCCCGATCCGAACAGGTCCATCGCGGGGCCGGTCAGGCCGATTCGCGGCCGCGCGCGGCGAGCGCGGCCTTGAGCAGGACCACGGCGTCCTCGACCGAACTCGGCCGCCCGAGCGCGAGACCCTCCTCGGCGAGGCGCTGGAACAGCTCCACGATCTGCGGCGGCTCGATGTTCGATGCCTTGAGCCGCGCGGCGTCGGCGAAGATCTCCTCGACGCTGCCGCGCGCGCTGATCTCGCCGCCCGCGACCAGGACGTACACCACGTCGGCCAGGTCGGGCACCGCGTGCACGTCGTGGGTCGCGGTCACCATGGTCATGCCGTTCTTCGCGTGCAGCTCCTTGAGCAGGTCCGACAGGTCGCTCTTGGAGCGCGGATCGAGCCCCTCGAACGGCTCGTCCATGACCAGCAACTCGGGCTTGAGCACGAGTGCGCCCGCGAGCGCGACCTTGCGCTTCTCGCCGCCCGAGAGCGTGTGGCAGACCTTGTCGCGCAGGTGCTTGATGCCGACCTCCTCGAGCACGGCGTCGACCATGCGGTCGACCTCGGGCTCGGGATAGCCGTAATTGCGGGGCGAGAACGACACGTCGTCCCACACCGTGGGCGCGAGGATCTGCTCGTCGACGTTTTGCAGCACCACGCCCACGCGCTCCCGGATCTTGTTGAACGAGCGCGCCGGGTTGACGCCGAACACGGACACGTCGCCCTCGTTCGGCTCGAGCAGGCCGAGAATGTGGTAGAGCAGCGTGGACTTGCCGCTGCCGTTCGGCCCGAGGATCACCACGCGCTGCCCGCGCTGCACCACGAAGTCCAGGCCGCACAGGTGCACCTGCGTGCGGTCGGCGTAGACATGCCGCACGCACGAGACCCGGACGAGGGGCTCCTCGCTCATCGCGCCTCCAGCCAGAATCGCGCCCACACCAGGAGCGCGCCGCACGCGAGGGGCACCAGATCCGCCGCCCCGAACTCCGCCCAGTGGCGGCAGCCGCACACGCGGCCCGAGTGGCCGCGGATGTGCATGATCGCATACAGTCTCTGGCTGCGGTCGTAGGAGTGGATGACCAGTTGCCCGAGGCCCTCGCCCGCCGAGCGGAAGTCGCGGGGCAGTCCCCGGCCGGTCAGGCCGCCGCGCAACTTGAGCGCGGTCCACATGCGGTCCGCGCGCGCGATCAACTCGAAGAACGCGCGGTAGGTCAGGAACAGGCCGTCGCCCACCAGCCGGGGCGTGACCCGGGCGATCGGCGCGAACAGGTCCGGGTAGGGCGTGGTCGAGACCAGCAGCACGGCCAGCAGGCTGCTCGACAAGGAGCGCAGAAGCAGCAGCGCGGGCAATTGCCACGTGCCGTCCCAGCGCGAGAGCAGGTACAGGCTCGAGAACAGGACCGGATAGAGCGACAACAAGAGCGCCGCCCCGAGCGGCACGCGCGACCAGAGCACGAGCCCGCACAGCGCAGCGTAGAGCCCGAGCAGGTAGGTGGTCGAGTGCGTGGTCAGGATCGTGGCCAGCACGAGCGCCACGAACGCCATCTTCGACACCGCGGACGCGCGGTGCCAGAGCGAGCGCCCGGCCGACGCCCACGTGTCGACGCGCGCGAGATCGTGGCTCATGGCAGGAGCTCCGGACGCACGCGCGCGAGGTAGGACAGCACGCTCGAGGTGACGAGCGCCTCGGCGGCGATCGCGATCGCCCAGAACGGCGACGACAGGAGCACGAAACGCCCGGTCGCCACGTTCCCGGCGTGCGCGGCATCGCCCTCGAGCAGCGCCGCGCCGGGAGTGCCGGTCCGTGCCGCGAGCGCGATCACGATGCACAGTGCGCCGACCGACAGCACGAGTGCGACCACGGCGGAAGCCGCGCCCGCGCGCCCCGGGGCCAACGCGCGCCGCAGCAGCAGGTAGACCGGCCGCGCGCTCACGGTCGCGGCCCCGAGCACGCAGGTGTTCAGCCCCACCACCGTGATCCCGCCATGACCGAGCAGCGCGAGCGTGGTGTTGACCAGCGCGGCCGCGAGGAACCCGAGACCCGGCCCGAGCAGGATGCCGACCATGGGCGCGAAGCTGAGGTGGCCGAGCGGGCCGATCGGCACCGACATCGCCGCCAGCATGACCGCGCACAGCGCAGCCAGCAGCGTCAGCCGGTCCGCGCGATCGTGGCGATGGAGGAACGAGGCGATGCCCGCACACACGCCCGCGATGGCCAGGCCCGAGAGCCAGAGCCACACCGGCAGCACGCCGTCGGCAATGTGAAGATGGGTCATCGCACCTCTCCTATTCCAACGGCTCGTACGCGATCGCCCACACCTCGACGCGGGCCGCGCCGGCGCGGGCCAGCGCCGCCGCAGCCGCGCTCACGGTCGCGCCCGTGGTCACCACGTCGTCGACCACCACGACCCTCCGCCCGCGCACCCAGGCGGGCTCGACCGCCTCGAACGCGTCCGCGAGGTTCCGCGCGCGCTCGCGCGCCCCGAGCCGCGCCTGCTGCCGCGTCGTCCGCCGGCGCTCGAGCCAGCGCCCGGCCGGCGCGCCGGCGCGCCGCGCGAAAGCGGTCGCCAGCGCCTCGGCCTGGTCGTAACCGCGCTCGCGCCGCCGCAACGGGTGCAGCGCCGCGGGCACGACCGCATCGGGCCGCGGCCGCCCCACGAACGCCGGCGTCGCCCACGCGCGCGCGACCAGCGGCTCTGCCAGTTCGGGCGCGTCGCCGAACTTGAGCGCATGGACGAGCGCGCGCACGGGCTCCGTCCATACGAATCCGCCTGCGAGCGCGACGTGCGAGACGAGAACGCAGCGCCGCGGTGCCCCACCCCCCTGTGCGCAGGTGAGACAGAAGGCCTCCCCGAGGGGAACCAGCGCACCATCGCACGCGCTGCACAGCGGCAGGCCACCTTGTGTGGGCTCGAGCGCCTCGCCGCACGCGGCGCATCCAACGGGAAACAGCGCACCAGCCAGGCCCAGGGTCAGGGCGCGAAAGGATCGCTCCATGCCACGGCCTCCTCGAGGGCGGACCGCGGGGGCATCGTGCCATGCCAGAACTGCTGCGCGAGGAGCGCCTGCTCGACCAGGAGGCCGAGCCCGTTCGCCCCGCGGACGCCGCGCGCGCGCACGGCGGACAGCCACGGCGTGGCGGCGGGATCATACCTGAGTTCGACCGCCACCGCCTGCAGCGGAACCCAATCGGCCGGCGCGGGCATCGCGTCCGCCGGGTCCGCCCCGAGCGGCGTCGCCTGGATGACCAGCGCCGCCTCGCGCATCGCGGCCTCGGCCGCGTGCGCATCGGGCGCGAGCGTCACGCCGTCGATCGGTCTTGTCGAAGTCGGATCGCGCACGATCGCGGTCAGCGAGGCTGCGCCCGCCTCGCGCAACGCCGCAGCCAGCCCGCGCACGGCGCCGCCGCCGCCCACGAACACGACGCGCGCGCCCTCGAATGCGACGCCCGCGCGCCTCAGGAACTCGAGGAAGCCGGGGCCATCGGTGTTGTGCCCCGTGATCCGGCCGTCGTCGAAGCGCAGCGTGTTGACCACGCCGGCGCGCTGCGCCTCGGGGCTCAACTCGTCGGCCAGCGCGAGCGCCGCGGACTTGAGCGGGGCGGTCAGGTTCGCGCCCCGCGCCCCGAGCGCGCGCAGGCCGCGCACCGCCTCGGGCAATTCCGCCTCGCCCACGTCGCATGCGACATACAGCGCGTTCCGGCGCTCGGCGCGAAACGCCGCATTATGGAGCGCGGGCGAGAGGCTGTGCGCGATCGGGCGCCCGAGCACCGCGTAGAGCGCGGTGCGACCGTCCGCGCTCACGCCGCCCGCCGCGCGGCGCGGCCGGCAAGGATCCACATCAGCACCGAGATCCCGAAAGTCGCCCCGCCGATCACGCCGCTATCGGTCACGGGCCCGAACGGGCCGCTCCACACGTAGGCCGACGGCTCGTAGTAGCGCGTGGCGTCGATCGGGATCCGAACCAGCATGAAGAGCGCGAGGAACGTCCACCACAACTGGCCCGGCGCCTTGAAGCGCCCGCGCAGCAAGAGCATGAGCGCGAACAGGCCGAACCCGGCGAACGCGTTGTAGAGCTGGGACGGCTGGAGCGCCATGCCCGGAAAGATCGCATCGGGCGGCGAGCCCGCCGGAAAGCGCACGCACCACGACGCGTGGCCCGGCACGCCGAAGCAGCAGCCATTGAGGAAGCACCCGATGCGCGCAATGCCCACGCCGAGCGCGACCGAGGGCGTAATCAAGTCTGCGGTCACGCCCAGTGGCAGGCCCGCCCTCCTCATGTACGCGAAGCCACCAATCGTACCCAGCGCGAGGCCTCCGTAGAGCGTGAGCCCGCCCTCCCAGAGCGCGAACGCAAGCGCGGGGTGCGCGCGATATTCGGCGAGGTGCGTGAGCACGTACATGCCGCGCGCCCCGACGATCGAGCTCACGAGGATCGCGAGCACGAGGTTGAGCAGCTTCGACTCGTCGAGCCCCCGCTTGCGGGCCTCGCCGAGTGCGATCCAGGTGGCGACCAGGAACGCGAGCGCGAGCATCACCCCGAACGAGCGCAGGTGAAAGGGGCCGATGTGGAGGATCTCGGGAAACATGGGACCTCAGTATTCGTGTCGCCGCAGGCCGACGTTGAGCAGGATGCCCACCTGCAGGCAGTTCATCACCAGCGAGGTGCCTCCATAGGATAGCAGGGGCAGCGGGACCCCGGCGACGGGCGCCCAGCCCACCGTCATCAGTACGTTGAGCAGCACGTGGTAGAAGAAGACCGAAACCACCCCCACCGCGATCAGGCTGCCGAACGCGTTGCGCGCGCTCTGGGCGATCCACAGCCCGCGAAAGCACACCACGCCGAACAGGAACAGCGCGAGCGACGTTCCCCAGAACCCGAGCTCCTCGCCGAGCACCGAGAAGATGAAATCCGTGTGCTTCATCGGCAGGAAGGAGAGCCCCTTCTGCGTGCCCTGCAGGTACCCGCGCCCCATCGGCCCACCCGAGCCGATCGCGATCTGTGACTGGATGACCTGGTAGCCGGCGCCGGTCGGGTCCTCGTCGGGATTGAGGAAGGTCTCGATGCGTCCGCGCTGGTAGGGTTCGAGCCCGTTCCACAGGTGGGGAAGACCGATCATCACCGCCCCGTTGAGCACGACCAGCGCGATCAACACGGACAGCCGCGGCCGGGCCCAGAGGAGGAGCGTGAGGAACAGGATCGCGAACGGCCATTCGCTCTTCGTGAGGAAGAACAGCGCGACGCTCATCACCGGGGAAAGCGCGAGCAGCATGGTGGTGACCGGCATGCCGGCCCAGAACATCATCGCGACGAAGAACACGAAGAACGACAGCGAGGTCGCGAGGTCGGGCTCCTTGAGCACGAGCAACATGGGCGTGAACACGATGAAGCCCGGGATCACCCAGTTCTTCGCACGCGAGAGATCGAGCCGCTTCTGGTCGAGGTGGCGCGCGAGCACGAAGATCGTCCACAACTTCGCGATCTCCGAGGGTTGGAACTGGAATCCGCCGAGCCTCAGCCAGCGCTTCGCGCCGAGCACCTCGGTCCCGATCGGGAACACCAGGATGAGCAGCACGAGCGAGATCCCGTACCCGAACCAGGCGAGCGTGTCGTAGACGCGGTAATGCACCGCCGCGATGCCCCACGCGCACACGATCCCGATGCCGAGCCACGTGAGCTGGCGCCACTGGAAGCCCGCGTGATCCGATCCCGGCGACGAGGTCGCGCTGTACACCATGCACACGCCGAGCGCCGCCAGCGCCAGGACCGCCCCGATCAGGGGCCAATCGAGCTGCCGCAGCGAGCGGCGGTCGGCCATCGCGTTCGCCATTTCAGTCTCCCAGCAAGGTGTCGGGGACGGCCGCGGCCGGGGGCGCCCCAGTGGTCGCCCGCGGCCCGGCGTGCGCGAGCAGGGAATCTGCCTTTGCGGCGGCCAGCTTCTGCGCGGCCCACAGCTGCGGCGCGAGCATCGCGGAGAGGCCCTTCTGCGCGATCGGCGCGGCGGTGACGCCCCCGTGCCCGCCGTTCTCGACCACGACCGCGATCGCGATCTCGGGATCGTCGATCGGCGCGTAACAGATGAACATCGCGTTGTCCGCGCCCGAGGTCGTCTGCGCGGTGCCGGTCTTGCCGCCGACGCGCACGCCGGGCACGCGCGCGGCCCCACCGGTGCCGCCCGCGACGACCTGTTCCATCGCCGCCGCCAGTGCGTCCCAGGTCTCCGTCGGCAGGACGAGCGCGCTCTTGGGCGGCGGGCTCACCGCGCGGCCTTGCCCGGTCACGGGGTCGAGGATCTGCTCGACCACGTGCGGCCGCGCGACCCGGCCGCGGCTCGCGACCGTCGCGGGGATCATCGCGAGCTGGAGCGGCGTCAGCAGGTCCTCCCCCTGGCCGATCGCCAGGTTGAGCGTCACGCCTTTCGTCCACCGCCCGGCGCCGCGGCGCTTGTCGTAATAGTGCGACGTCGGGATCAGCCCCGAGCGCTCCTGCGGCAGGTCGATGCCGGTCTTCGCGCCGAGCCCCATCTTCTGTGCCCAGTCCGCGAGCTTGTCGACGCCCAGCCTCAGCCCGAGCTGGTAGTAGTAGACGTCGCACGATTGCGCGAGCGCGGCGGTGAGCGCGAGGCTGCCGTGCCCCGAGTGGTTCCAGCACTTGTAGTAGCGCGAGCCGAAGCGATAGCCGCCCGTGCACGAGACCGGGAAGTGCGTCGTGGGGTCGATCGCCTGCTCCTCGAGCCCCGCGAGCGAGGTCACGACCTTGTAGGTCGAGCCCGGCGGATAGGTCGACTGGATCGCGCGGTTGAGCAGCGGATAGGCGCGGTCGGTCATGAACTCCTGCCAGCGCGCTCGCGAGAGGCCGCGCGCGAACTCGTTGGGATCGAACGTCGGACGGCTCACCATCGCGAGGATGCCGCCCGTGCGCGGATCGATCGCGACCGCCGCGCCGTGCGCGACGTTCGCCATCGCGATCTCGAGCGCCTGCTGCACGTCGAGGTCGAGTGCGAGCTTCAAGTCCTCCCCGGGGCGCGGCGGCACCGGCGGGATGTCCTCGAGCGTTCCCACCCGGCGCCCGAGCGCGTTCACCACGACGTACTGGTGGCCGTCCTTGCCGCGCAGCGCCTCCTCGTACGAGCGCTCGAGCCCCGAGCGCCCCACCAGGTCGCCGATCCGGTAGC
The DNA here is from genome assembly GCA_046598045.1 of Candidatus Eiseniibacteriota bacterium. GTDB lineage: Bacteria > Eisenbacteria > RBG-16-71-46 > RBG-16-71-46 > DASYSL01 > JANPEF01. The sequence continues at coordinate 3,070 of JBKJJJ010000007.1, read as the reverse complement.
CCTGGTCCTTGCGCGCCTCGAGCTCGGTGTCGTTGATCTCGCCGGCGTAGCCCAGCAGGTGTGCGGCCGCCATGCCGAGCGGGTAGAAGCGCCTGGGACTGACCACCACCTCGATGTTCGGGAGGTCCCCGCGCGATTCCTCGATCTGCGAGACCAGGAGCGGCTCCACATCCTGGCGAAACGGCGTGCTCACGCCCGTGTGCAGCGCGCGCTTGACCACCGCGTTGAGTTCGGCGGCGGGCAGGCCGAGGAGGCGCGTGAGCAACTGCGCCTGCGCGGTCGGCAGCGAATCGAGCGTCACGACGCCGAAGTCCGGCGGCCGGTACACGATCGAGAACGCCGGCGCATTGTCCGCCAGCAGGCGGCCCTTGCGGTCGAAGATGCGCCCGCGCGGCGCGCGCACGACCTCGAGCCGCACACGGTTCTGCTCGGCGAGTTGGCGGTAGTCCTCGTGCTTGATGACCTGCAGGCGCACCGTGCCCGCGACCAGCGTCACGAAGCCGAGCGCCATGAACCCGGCGAGCACGGCGGCGCGCGAGTTCCTAGCTTCGCGGTTGAGTTGCGGCCTGGCCATGGGCGAGGAAATCCGGCGCTCCGAGCGCGCGGAAGCTGAGGTAGACCATGGGGCCGACCACGGCGGTGTAGAGCGCGCGCAGGAAGGCGTGGGTGGGCAGCGATGCGAGCCACGCCGGCACGTCGCCGTAGGTCGCGAACAGGAGCCGCACGGCGAGCGACACCGCCGCGGCAAAGAACAGCACGACGAACTGGGCCGGCGGGCGCTCGCGATGCAGGCTCGTGCCCATCGATCCGACAGCAAAGCCGACGGCGGCGAGCGTCCCGGCGCTCAGGCCGAGGAAACGCCCGGCCTCGGCGTCGGCGACGAGGCCCACGATGAAGCCCGCGAACACGCCGGCGCGCGCGCCGCCGGCGAGCGCCCAGAACACGACGAGCAGCGTGAGCAGGTCCGGGGTGACCCCCCACAGCGCGAGGATCGAGGACGCCGACGACCGGGCGAGCAGGCCCGCGGCCGTCCACAGCGCCAGCAGGTAGAACGTCGCGCGCGCCATCGCTCAGCGCCTCCCGCGCGTCATGCCGGCCGGCGCCCGCACGGCGCGCGTCGAATCGGCCGCGACCGAGTCGGCGCGCGCGGAATCGGCCGCCGTGCCGACCCTGGGCGTGGGCCACCACGCGGCCTCGATCGGCCCGGCCGCGACCAGGACCTCACGAATGCGCGACAGCGCGGCGAACGGCTCGACCCGGATCGCGGACAGGAGCCCCGTCGGTTCGCGGCCCACGCGCGTCACGCGGCCGACCGGGATGCCGGGCGGGAACAGCATCGAGGTCGCCGAGGTGGCGACGCGCTCCCCCACCCGCACCGTGTCGGTGAGCGGCACGGCGGTCAGGTAGAGCCCCGGGTCCGGGCCGAAACGGAACTTGAGCACGCCGCGCACGCCGGTGCCCACGATCTCGCACGCGACGGGCGCATTCGGATCGGTGAGCAACGCGACGCTCGCGCTCGAGGCGTCGACGCGCGTGACGCGGCCGACCAGGCCCTCGGGCGCGAGCGCGGCCTGCCCGACCGCGAGCCCCTGCGTGGTGCCGGCATTGAGGTGGAAGATCACGGGCCAGGGCTCCCCCGCGACCGCCGCCACCTGGAACGCCTTGAGCGAGGGCCGTCCGTGCTCGGCGAAACCGAGCAGCGCCTTGAGCCGCGCGTTCTCGAGCCCGGCGTCGATCATGCGGTCGCGCTCGATGCGCAACTGCGTGACCTCGCGCGAGAGCCGCGAGGCATCCGAGCGCGCGGTGGCGACCGACTGGATCCAGTGCAGGGTGGCGTTGGCGGGAGCGAGGAGCGCGGCTGCGGCGCCCGTGAGCGCGGGCGTGGGCAGGCGATTGCCGAACAGCAACAGCAGGGCGCTGGCGATTTCCACGAAGACCAGCGCCACGACCGCCTGGCGATCGACGGGGGCGAGGCCGCCTGCCATCAGGCGGCTCCCGAGGCAGATCTCCGGCCGCCGGACACGTCAGTCCTTGTGGCCGTGGATGATCACCTTCTCGTACTTTTCCGGGTTCTCGAGGATGATCCCGGCCCCGCGCACGACGCAGGTGAGCGGATCGTCGGCGACGCGGATGTTGAGGTTCGTGACTTCGCGCAGCAGCAGGTCGAGCCCGCGCAGGAGCGCGCCCCCACCGGTCAGGAAGATGCCGCGATCCACGATGTCGGCGGCGAGCTCGGGCGGCGTCTGCTCGAGCGATTCCCGCAGCGCGTTCACGATGTTGCCGACGGGCTCCTGCAGGGCCTCGCGCACCTCGACCGAGGAGATGCGCAGCGTGCGCGGGATCCCGCGTACGAGGTCGCGCCCCTTGACCTCCATGTCGAGCTCCTCGGACAGCGGGAACGCGGAGCCGATCTCGATCTTGATGCGCTCGGCGGTCTGCTCGCCGATCAGCATGTTGTATGCCTTCTTGGCATAGCTCGAGATCGCCTCGTCCATCTCGTCGCCGGCGACGCGAATCGAGGTCTTGTTGACGATGCCGTTGAGCGCGATCACCGCGATCTCGGTCGTGCCGCCGCCGATGTCCACGACCATGTTGCCCGTGGGGGCCGAAACCGGGAGGTTCACGCCGATGGCCGCGGCGATCGGCTCGTACACGAGCAGCACCTCGCGCGCACCCGCGCGCTCGGCCGAGTCGATGACGGCTCGGCGCTCGACCTCGGTGATGCCTGAGGGCACGGAAATGATGATGCGCGGCCGGACGAGGAACTTGTGCTTCTGGACCTTGTGGATGAACTCGCGCAGCAGGTCCTCGGTGACCTCGAAGTCGGCGATGACGCCGTCCTTGAGCGGGCGGATCGCGACGATCTCCTCGGGCGTGCGGCCGAGCATCATCTTGGCCTCGGTCCCGACCGCGATCACCTTGTCCGTAGTGCGATCCACGGCGACCACCGATGGTTCGTTGAGCACGATCCCGCGGCCCTTGACGAACACGAGCGTGTTCGCGGTGCCCAGGTCGATCGCGACATCGCTGGAGAGGAATCCCATCAGGTTGTGCAGAAACGTCATCGGCC
>JBKJJJ010000118.1:0-3552 GCA_046598045.1 Candidatus Eiseniibacteriota bacterium | reverse complement strand
CAACCTCTCATCGGCCGCTTTGCCACGGCTCACCCGGCGGGGGATAGTCCAGCGAGGTCAGGAGCGACGGCTCGTGGCCGAGGGCTACTCCGAGCTGGCGATCAAGTCCCGCTCCCATGCAGAGTCGATCCTGAACCTAAGCGGCGGGAACCAGCAAAAGGTTCTCCTTGCCCGCTGGCTGGCGACCGATCCTCATGTACTGCTGCTTGACGAGCCGACCCGCGGCATCGACGTCGGAACCAAGGCCGAGATACACCGACTAGTGGATGAACAGGCAGGTCTTGGACTAGCCGTGCTGCTCATCTCATCAGAACTTCCCGAGCTCCTCGCGCTAAGCGACCGGGTCTACGTGCTCTATCAAGGACAGGTCGCCGCTGAGCTGCCCGGCGGCCCAAAGTCCGAGGCAGCCATCCTCGCCGCGACCATGGGGGCCAGCAATGTCCGCTGACATCGACTATCACATCCCCAGCGCACCGCCCGAAACCGCCAAACCATCCCTGACTTCCCGGCTCGGCGGGCTTCGACAACTGGTCGTTCCGCTGCTGCTGCTGGGCGAGGTCGGGCTCTTCTCAGCACTCTCGAACAACTTCTGGAGCAGCAGCAATATCGCCAACGTCCTGCTCAACTCCGTCGATCTTGCGCTCATCGCGGGCGGATTGACCTTCGTCATCCTCCTGGGCGGCATCGACATCTCGACAGGTCCCGCCTTAGGAGTGGTCGCCTGGGTGGTCGGCACACTCACCGTCGCCGGACATCCAGCTGTTGTAGTGATTTCGGCCGCGGTGGCGCTGGGCTGCCTCGTGGGATTGCTTAACGGGGTCCTGGTCTCGCAGCTCAACGTCACCGCCATCATCGCCACCTTGGGCACTGCCGCGGTGTGGCAGACCGTTCTCTTTGGGCTATGGGGTGGGTCGGACTTGTTCGCGCCCCCCGTGTCGGTCTACGCCTCGTCCCACCGAACCCTTGGAATGCCCACCGTTGCCTTCTTGGTCTTGGCGATCTACTTGGCGCTGTGGTACGTCTCTCGAAATCGCGCGTACGGACGTCACGTTTTCGCGGTCGGCAACGACGCAGAAGGTGCCCGGCTGAGCGGCCTTAGCGTCCGCAGGGTCACCATCGCGACCTATGTTTTGGTTGGCGCGATGGTCGGCCTCGGCGCGGTTGTCTACATGGCACGCGTGGGCGTGGTCCAGGCATCCTCAGGATCAGATCTCTCGCTGGCCGCCATCGCCGCAGTTGTGGTGGGCGGTACCTCCATCACCGGAGGTCGAGGCAGCGTCGTCGGCACCCTCTTCGGCGTCTTGTTCATCGCCGTGCTCCAAAACGGCGTCGTCCTCACGGGTATCCCGCCGCTATGGAACGGGGTCCTTGTCGGCGCATTCATTCTCTTGGCGGTCGGCATCGACGTAACGAGCGAGCGACTCTCGCAACGCAGGAGGACGTCATGAGCACCCTCACGGCACTTCGAAGCCGTCAACGCCTATCGGAGATGCTGCGAGACCGTTCCGCATCGCTGGTCGCGTTGATTTTCATTACCGCGATCGTGATGTCGCTCATCTCGCCATACTTTCTGCAGCTGGACAACTTACTTGCGATGACGCAGTTTGGGGCTGTTATCGGGTTGCTCGCCCTCGGTCAGACCCTAGTTATCCTCAGCGGAGGAGGTGCCATCGACATCTCGGTGGGCTCAATGCTAAGCCTGTCCGGCGTCGCAATGGGCCTACTGGTCGGAGCCGGGGTTCCCGTGTGGGCAGCAGCAGCAGGAGCTCTGATCATTGGACTGGCTCTGGGGGCTTTCAATGGACTGGTCATCACGGTCCTGGGCATCCCGGCCCTTATAGCGACCCTGGGGACGCTGTACCTCTTTGGCAGCCTTGCCCAAGTCCTTGCCGGCGGTACACAGATTGGCGGCTTCGATCACGCTGGTTTCGGGTTCCTTGGCACGGGCACCCTCCTGGGTATCCCCGTACAGGTCGCTCTCGTGTTGCTGCCCGTGTACGTGGCTGCGGCATGGATCATGCGCCGGACGCTCTTCGGGCGCCGCGTCTATGAAGTGGGCAACAACGACAAAGCCCTGCGACTGGTCGGCGCCTCTCCCGCGCGAATCCGCTTCGCCCTGTACTGCGCCTCGGGGGTCCTTGCCGGACTCGGCGGCGTCGTCACCAACGCCTGGTTGCTCGTTGCCCGGCCAGGTGCCGGTGAAGGATTAGATCTCCAATCGATCACCATCGCCGTCCTCGGCGGCACTTACATCTTCGGCGGACGCGGCCGGGTCTGGGACACGCTGCTGGCAGTTCTCCTTATCGTCGTCCTTAACTCAGGCTTGCAGTTGGCGGGCGTCGATCCGGCATGGCAAACGGGCGCCCTCGGCCTGGTGCTCATCTTGTCGGTGGTGCTCAGCAATCTTCACATTCGGCGCAGCGGAGAGCGTGTTTGACGATGAGGCTGCCACTGGCCACCGACGATACCCGCCAGTGGGACCTCGTCGGTGTCGGAGACATTGACGTGGACGTGTTCCTTGGCGTGACACAACTCGCCGGCCGAGACGACAAGGTGTTAGGGAAACTGCTGGGTGAACATGCAGGCGGAATGATCGCCAATGTTTGCTGCGCCGCCAGCCGGCTCGGAGCTTCGACCGCCATGATCGGCCGCGTTGGAACCGACCCATACGCAGAGATAGCGCTGAGGGGGATGCAGGAACACGGCGTCGACACGTCCCTCGTACGAGTGGTACAAGGTGGCCGAACCTTTTACTGCGTGATCATGCTCGACAGTTCTGGTGAGAAGGCGCTCACAGCTGTCGACACTGACTGTCATCTGCCCCGACGCGAGGATATTGATCCGGATTCCTTCGGCAAGACACGACTAGTCCATTTGATGGGTGACGACCTTGAGACCGTGTGCTGGACCGCCGAGCAAGCCCGGGCACGAGGTGCCTTGGTATCACTTGATTTGGAGGCATCAACCGCTGCACACGGCCTGCGCGCTCTGCGACCGCTGCTTGAGAACACCGACGTGCTCTTTATGAACGGAGGCGGCTCTCGGATGGCATTCGGCGACGATCCGGTGGCTTCCGCCCGTCAGGCGCTTGCGTTTGGCCCGCAAATGGTCGCCATTACGCGCGGCGCAGAAGGCGCCGTCGTGATGGACCAAACGACCGCCATCCACATCGACGCCCTCCCACAAACGGTCATCGATACCACCGGAGCCGGCGACTGCTTCATCGGCGCCTTCCTTGCGCGGCTACTCGGGGGGGAAGACATGACGCCAGCCGCACGCTACGCAACAGCGGCCGCCTCTTACGCGATCGGCTCAGTTGGATCTCGTACCTCGCTGCCAACCCACGACATGGCGCTGAGTCGCGTACCACAGACACTCGTTCGAACCACTCAACCGGGAGAATCATGAATCGCACAATCCTGTATGACCGCGTTCTTGGCAGCCTCGCCACCGCGTGCATCGGCGACGCGCTTGGGGCGCCCTCAGAGCAACGATCCCCGACAGAAATTGCAAAATTGTGGGGCGGCTGGATACAGAAGTTTGAGGCCCCAC
>JBKJJJ010000093.1:0-8526 GCA_046598045.1 Candidatus Eiseniibacteriota bacterium | reverse complement strand
GTCGGCGAGGAGTAGCGCGGTCTCCGCCGGCAGGTCGTCATCGATCGCGACGAGCGTCGAGGCGGCGAGCGGCACGCGCACGAACTCGGCCTGCGCTCCCTCGAGCCCCGCGCCGGCGTGCACCCATCCGAACAAGGCCCCTGTGAGGCAGCGCGCGGAGAGTCCGCCGAGGCAGTAGAAGCATCGTCCGCAGCTGGTCGTGAACGGTGCGACGACGCGGAGACCGGGCGTGATTCCGCGCGCGTCCGCCCCGGCTTCGACGACGCGACCGACGAACTCGTGCCCCATGACGGTGCCGGGATCGATCCCGACTTCGCGGCCGTGATAGACGTGGAGGTCCGAGCCGCAGAGTCCCGCGCGCTCGACGCGCACGATCGCGTCGCCCCGATCCATGATCTTCGGATCCGGGACGGTCTCGTAATAAATGTTGCGGACGCCGCGGAAGGTCAGCGCGCGCACTGGATCACCGCTTCTCGTTTGGGATCGCTCGCCACGTCTCCCACTCGATGTCCCTCCCGGGGAACGCAACCGTCTCGAACGGCCACTCTTTCTCCATCCAATCCTTGACTGCGGCGTAGAGGCGGTCTTCGAGTCCCCCAGCGAGTTCGCTCTGACGTGCCCACAGGTACGCCTCGGCGTCGTGACCACGTTTGCGGGTGGGCTCGATGTACACGCAACCCATGACCATGGACCCGGATAGATTCACGACGGTATAGGCGAACGACCGTCGAATCTGGAACTCCTTCTGATGCCAGCCGAGATCGATCAGGTTTTGTTCGAGAGTAAGACCTTCCGGCCACCTGCCACCTGGCCAGACGGTCTTGCAGTGATCAACACTGGACATGACAGCGTCGTAGTCTTTGACCACGTCGTTGACCGTCAGCATCCGAAGTCGAAACTCACTGGTCTCAAGTTTCTCGGGAACTGAGAAGTCGGTTGGGATGAACGGAATGATCTGGGCGGATGCGTTCATTTGCGGATTTCCTTCGTGGGGTGCGCCGGCTGTCGAGTCGGGCGCGAAGCTCTTCGCGGATCTTGTCGAGGAGTCGCGGCACCGGGGCGCGTCAATCATGCGTTCAGTTCAGCGCGTCCCCTGCTTCGCGGCGCGCGTGAGTTGCCATTCGTTTTTCCAGTCGGAGTCCGTGAAGCTCTGCTTGCCGATGATTGCACCCGCCGCATCGAGGTGACCCGCGTAGCGGCCCGAGGGAGATTCCGCCTTTTCCCCCATTCCCGCCTTCGTCTCTGCCAACGTGATACTTCCGTCGGATTTCACTTCGCCTCGAACCTCTGCCCAGCGAGGCACTTCCGAGCCGTCGCTCCACTCGTATCGGCCTTCGACGATTCTTCCGGTCTGACGGAGCACCCAGGTGGCCATGCCTTCTTCGCCGCCGTCCCATTCCCAGGTGCCTGCATACGAGGGCACCGCCTTCGCGTCGGCGACCTGCCCGGCCGCAGGGCGCGGGATTGCTGCTGCCGGAGCCGCACCATCGGAAATGACGCGGAAGTAGTAGCAGGGCGATCCAGGCTTTCGGATCATCGTGTTCGAGGGGAAAGAGACGTACGCATAGTCGCCCGGCGCTAGTTCCGCGGTTCGCTCCAGGCAGGACTCCGCGCGTCGGCGTTGGGTCTCGGTCACGATTTCGGCGTCGGTCTTCGAGTTCACTCCGAACGTCGAGTACGACACGGTTGCCATCCGGTGCCGGCCATCGAGCTTCACGAGGAACATTCCCACGGGGGACGTATCGAGAAACCTTGGTTTCCGCGTCTCGACGGCGACGGGCTCGCCCTCGGGCTCGAAGTCATGGATCTCCCGATCGAAGATCGTTCGTCCCGCTTGAACGACACGTTCGCGAACGCCTGCGGCAGGGAGTGACACGTACCCCTTGGGCGAAATCCACACGACACCCGGCTGAGAGGGAGTCGCGAGCAGTTGCACTTCGGATACCGGAAAGTAGCTCTTTTGCGCGAGCGTGAGGCTGAGGGTATCCGCTAGCCGGCCGTCCTGCCGATAGATGATCTGGATGGTCCCCGGAACGTAGTCGAGCGAGTACCTTCCTTCCTTGTTCGTCGTGGCCACGAACTCGGAGTTGGCTACCTGGACATGCACGCCCTCAAGGGGCTGGCCCGACTCGCTGACGACACTTCCCTCGATGCGCTTGGCCTTGCCGCACGAAGTCAGGGAGGTGAGCAGGAACAGCACGCCGAGGCTCACGTGAGCCGACCTTGCCCATCTGAAGCGTCGGCCTTGTCGTGCCCATGAGGGCATCGGAGCCTCCTTCGTGTTCAGTTGATCGGGGAACAAGCGGGCCGATAGAATCCGCCATGTGCCTCGCCAAGTCGAGCGCCGAAATGAGCCCCGGATCAGCTCAGGACGACCATCCGGGCGACGGCGACTTCACGGCTCTGAGTCCTTCGAACGAAGTCCAGGCCGCGTCTCAGGGCAGCAATTTCGTCGAGGCAAGCTGTGCCCCCTCAAGGGGAAAGAGGCCCGTGGTCACGCTCAGCGAAGCTTCCTCCGGCGACGTCGAGCAGTTCGTTCGGGCGGGTCCGCGGCCCGGAAGCCCGACCGCGATTGACCACGCGCTGCACGAAAGCGGAGTCACGATCGGCGGGCTGCGCCCGCACCAGCCGGAAAACGCGCCAAGGCTCCACTTCAGATCCCCAATCATGTTGTCCTCTCGCCTCTGTCGAAAGCTTGCGGCCACACCCCGCCCCGCCACCCACCCCGTCGACCAAGCCCACTGAAAGTTGCATACGCGCGATTCGCACCATCGCAACAGGAATTGCCGCCCGACGAAGCGCCTTTGATATTGACCTCTAAATGAGGTCATATGACCTCTTATGAAGGTCGATACGACATCCAGTCCATTCGGCAGCCGGACCCGCACGCGGGTCATGGCCGGACTCGCGCTGCTCGAGGCGAGCTATCCGCGCGAACTTGCACGAGTCCTCGGCGTGAGCCTGTCCGTCGTCCAGAAAGCCCTTCGCTCCCTCGAGCTCGACGGTCTCGTGGCCGGTCGTGCCGTGGGCCGGACGCGCCTCTACGCGATCAACCCGGGCTACTTCGCCGCAGAGGAGCTGCTCCGCCTCGTCCGGCGGATCGCCGCAAGCGACGAGAATCTCCGGCAGAAGGTCGGCGCCCTGAGAACGCGTCCGCGCCGGAGTGCGAAGCCGCTGTGAGCTTTGGGCCGACCACCAGGCTGCCGACCGTTGCCGTAGGTGTCGGTGATGCCCTGCGGCGCGCGGGCATTCAGGCCGTGTTGACCGGTGGTGCCTGCGCAAGTCTTCACACTCGAGGCGGATACTCGTCGGTGGACGCGGACTTCATCCTTCTCGGCGAGGTCGAACGCCGGCAGCTCGACGATGCTCTCGCATCTCTTGGCTTTCGGCGCTCCGGGGATCGCTACGTGCATCCGGGGACCGAGTTCTACGTCGAGTTCCCGCGCGGACCCCTGGCCAGCTGCAGGGATCGCCTCGCCGCGTTCTATCACTGGAACGATCGGCAGAGCCTGGAGGTGGCAATCCGCATTGCGGCGCGCAATCGCGTCCGTTGGAGCAAGATTCAGTCATGGAGCGCGACCGAAGGGCATTCCGAACGCTACCAGGAGTTTCTTCGCGCAGCGCAGGCGGCGCGACGACTCGGATCATGAAGCGACTCGCGCCGCCGCTTGTGCGCGGCGACTCAGCCTAGAGCGGAGACCCGCCCTTGCGCGCGGATCCGCCGTCCCAACCGGGGATCGAGGCCGCCTGTTTGATCCAGGTCGTCAGCTTCTTCTCGTCGATCTTGTCCGACTCGCGCACGTCCAGGGAACGCACGTCCTTGAATTTGCCGATGGGCGGAACCGGCTTGAGCGAGGCTCCCTTGAAGAAGCTGAACTTGATGTGGTGCTGGAAGCCACTGAACGCGAGGAACCAACCCCGCCCCTCCACGCCGTAGAACGGGCAGTGCCACCTGATCGCTTTGCGGACGCCGGGCACGTTCTTCACGACGAGCACGTCGACACGCCTGGCGATGGCGGTCTGCCACGGCTCCATGCTGGCGATGTAGGCCTGCACGCCGGCGTCCCCCTCGGACTTGGGCAGCGACGCAGGTTTGCGGGCCTTCCCGGGCAAGACTTTCCCAGCGCTCGGAGTGTTGGACGGACTCCCCTTCGCCGGCACGAGCGAGCGGGCGGGGTGGACCTTGGAAGTCGGCATCGGTGCTCCCCCAGGATTCGAATCTCGAGCGGCCCCATTCCACGAAGATCGGTCACGTTCAGCGCCGGCGGGACGCCGCCGGACGGGGTCGGCCAATCAGACGATCGGTTTCAGGACCATCCGGCCGTACGTGATGAACGCCATGAGGAGACCCAGCACGCCGCTCATGATGATGGGCGGGATCTCGCGGTACTTGATGTGCACCCCGACGAACGCGAGGCTCTCGATCGTCAGGACCGAGGCGGCCACCACCGTGAGCATCGGCTGCCAGTGGAAGGCAGCGGGGACGATCAGCCCGACCATGCAGACGAGTCCGACGATGCCGAGCGCCATCCAGGCTTCCCGCGGCAACGCATCGAAGGACGGGACCCCCTCGCTTACCCTGTCGAACATGAAGACCTTCATGACGCCCGACGCTCCGTACAGGATCGCGGCGAGGACCTGCAGGACCCACAACAGGATGTGCATCGTGTGCTCCCTCCCGGTTTCCGCGTCGGCGCGCGCAGGCGGATTTCTCCCCGCCCGATCCACGATCTGAGCCCAGCGACCTACTTCGTGGACGGGCCTGTGACCTACCCCCAGCCCTTCATGACCGTCGACCCGACTCCTGCCCATTCGAGCATTTCCGAGTCTCCTCCGGGGACCAACGGGCTACCGGACTCTGAGCGCGGACCATCGTGAGCGGCCTGGCAGGCGAAGTCAATTCGTCAGGCGATTCGAGGGGTCACTCCATCACCGCGCTGTTTGACTTCGCCATAGTCCCCCTCGCAGCCGATCGGCCTGCGAGGTAACCGGTCGTCCAGGCGAACTGGAAGTTGTACCCGCCCAGTCTTCCATCCACATCGAGGATCTCCCCCGCCAGGTAGAGACCCGGCGCCACCCGAGACTCCATCGTCCGCGGATCGACCTCGGCGAGCGGCACGCCACCGGCGGTCACCTCGGCCTTGCGGTAGCCCATCACCTCGAGGACCGGAAGTTCGTACTCGGTCAGCGCCGATGCGAGCGCGCGCCGCTCCTCGCGCCGCAGTTGCCCGAGCGCCCGATCGGGCGGCACCGCCGCGTACGCGACCAGCTCCCATGCCAGGCTCTCGGGCACACGCCCACGCACGAAACTGAGTGCCGACAGCCGCGGTTGGCGCGAGCCCGCGCCCACGAGCTGCGCCTCGAGCGCGTCCACCGCAACGCCCGGCAGGAACGAAGCAGAAACCGCGAAGGGCCCGGGAGCCCGCGCGACGTGCCGCGACGCATCGAGCACGACCGGCCCGCTGTACCCGAAGTGCGTGAACAGGAACGAGCCCGTCCCCTCCCACGCCTTCTTGCCGCTCACGCGCACGGTCAACGCCACGTCGAGCGTCACGCCGCGCAGTCGCTCGTGCATGCCGCCGCCGCGTGCGACCAGCGGCGTGAGCGCGGGCGTCGTGGTCGTGACCGTGTGGCCGAGCGATTGCGCGAGCGCGTAGCCCGTGCCGTCCGACCCGGTGCGCGGAAACGACAGCCCGCCGGTAGTCAGGATCACGCGCTGCGCCCTCAACTCGACGGCCGCCGTCGTGAGCGCGTAGCCCCCGCCGGCAAGCGGAGCGATCGCCGTCACCTTGCGCCCGGAGAGAATGGCGACGCCCAGCGTCGCCGCGCGGGCCACCAGTGCATCGAGCACGGTCTGCGCGTCGTCGCTCTCGGGGAACAGCTTGCCGGTCTCCTCGCGCTTGAGCGCGACGCCCAACTCGTCCTGGAAGAACCGCGCCGCGTCCTCGTGCGAGAACTCGCGCAGGAGCCGCGCGACCACATTGCGCGAGCCGCCGTAGTAGTCGGTCGCAGAGACGAAGTCGTGCGTGACATTGCAGCGCGTGCCGCCTGACATGAGGATCTTGGTGCCAAGGCGGTCGGTGCCCTCGAGCAGCGTGACCGAAGCGCCGGAGTCGGCCGCGGCGATCGCGGCCATGAGCCCGGCCGCGCCGCCGCCCACCACGGTGACCGGGACGACGAGGCTCACACGCGGGGCAGCGCGGGCTTCGCGACCGCCAGCGCCGAGTCGCGCGCCAGGCAGGCGAGGCGCCTGAGCACCTTGCGCGTCGTCCACTGTTCGGTCGCGAACACGGCGTGGCGCTCGCGGTCGCCCGGCAGGAGGTTCGCGAAGCGCTCGAGCGTCATCGCGCGCACCGCCTCGAAGCGCGGCAGCGGCTCGAGCGGGAACGACGCCAGCGGGCGCGTGCCGAGCTTCGAGACCAGCCACCACTCGCCATCCGCCTGCGCGATCATCGCGTCGCCGGCCGGGCTACTCGCCGCGGGCTCGGCGCCGTCGAGCGTCCGCAGCATCTCCTCGCGCGCGAGCGCCATGCGATCGAGCGCGAGCGCGACGTCCTCATCGCGCGTGGGCCTGAGCTCGTACTTGAACATGGCGCTCGAGACTCCGTGCTCGATGTCGCTCGCGACGGGGATGCGCTCGGCCTCGGAGATCTCGATCGATTCGCCCTCGGCGGCGACGGGACGGCCCGCGGCGCGCAGCCGTGTGAGTTCGCCCATGATGGCTTCGGGGAGGTTGGCGAGAGCAATTTCCCCACGTCGGGCGCGCACGGAAAGGCCGGGCAGGGAGAAGACATAGGCGATCGCATGGCCGTTGGGGCCGATCTCGAGGTAGGTCGGGTAGCGCATGGGCGCATCCTAGCAAAGGCAGCCGTGCTCTGCAGACCCGGCCGCCTGACTACCGCCCCATCAGCTCCCGCAGCCGCTGGTACCCGCCGCGGCTCACCGGGACCTCGCGCCCGTCGTTGAGGACGGCGATCCGGCTGTCCTTCGCATAGGGCTCGATGCGCGCGATGCGATCGAGCGCCACGACCCAGGAGCGGTGCACGCGGATGAACTTCGAAGGGTCGAGCGCCTCGACCAGCTCCGCCAGCGGCTGTTGCTTGAGCCAGCTCTTGCCGGCGGCGTGGATCGCAACGTAGTCGTCCTGCGCCTCGATCACCTCGACCTGGGCGATCGGGATGACGTGGACCTCCGCGCCGTCTCGCACGATCAGGCGCTCGGCGAACGTGCCCGGCTTGCGCGCGGTCGCGGCGATCGCGGCGGGAGTCGCAGTCGAGGGCCCTGTGCGCGCGGCAACCGCCGAGGTCCCGCGCCGCAAGCGCAGGCGCGAGAGCGCCTCGTCGAGGCGCTTGCGACCGAACGGCTTGAGCAGGTAGTCGACCGCGTGGACCTCGAACGCGCGCAGCGCGAACTCGTCGTATGCGGTGCAGAAGATGACCGCGGGCCCCGGAGCGATCAACTCGAGCACCTCGAAGCCATCGAGCTTCGGCATCTGCACATCGAGAAACACGACATCGGGCGCGAGCTCGGCGATCCTCTTGACCGCGTCGAAGCCGTTCGCGCACTCGGCCACGATCTCGACCTCGGGGTACGTCCCGAGGTACTCGCGCAGCAGGTTGCGCGCGGGCGCCTCGTCGTCCACCAGCACGGCGCGCAGCGTTCCTTCAGCCACGGGCCACGTCCGCGGGCAGGCTCAGCGTCGCCTTGAATCGTCCGCCCGTGCGCGCGACCGCCAACCCCGCTCCGCCCAGCGCCGCGAGCCGGCCGCGCACGTTCTCGAGACCGAGTCCCTCCCCCGCGCGCGAGGGCGCGTCATCATCCACCGGGTTCTCGAGCGTGATGCGCAGGCGCCCGCCCTCCACCGTCGCCGCGATGCGCACGACCCCACCCTCGATGCGGTCGGCCACGCCGTGCTTGATCGCGTTCTCGACCAGCGGCTGGAGCAGCAGCGGCGGCAGCTCGCACGCCAGTGCATCGCCCGTGATCGCGCGCTCGACGCCCAACCGCGCGCCGAACCGCACCTGCTCGACCGCGAGATAGGACTCGACCAACGCGAGCTCGTCGGCGAGGGTCACCGACTCGCGTGCGCCGAGTTGCAGCGTGCGCCGCAGGAAGTCGCCGAGCCCCTCGCACATGCGGCGCGCGCCCTCGGGGTCGCTGCCGACCAGCGCGTTGATCGAGTTCAGGCTGTTGAACAGGAAGTGCGGATTGAGCTGGGAGCGCAGCGCCCTCAGTTCGGCTTCGCGCGCGCGGACCTGGAGTGTGAGCGCGCGCTGCGCCGCGGCGTGCGACTCCTCGAGCGCGAGCAGGAGGTAGTGCACGCCGGCCGACAGCAGGTAGAGCGGCACGCCTGCCCCGAACAGCACGACCGCGTCGCGCGCGAGTGTCGGTCGATCGGGCTCGACGCCCTGGATCGAGGCGAGTGCGAGGCCCCATGCCGTCGCGGCCATCACCCAGAGCGCGCTCGACAGGACGGCCGCGCCGAGCTGGCTCAGCGCCGCCGGCAACGAGTCCTGGCCGGTGAGC
>JBKJJJ010000003.1:0-3066 GCA_046598045.1 Candidatus Eiseniibacteriota bacterium | reverse complement strand
AGCGCATTCAGAAAGTCGTAGCGCCACGAGATGGCGCTGAACATGGAGCCGAGGCGATCCGGGCGGCGTTCGAATCCGGCGAGGCGGGGTGCGTCCATGGGGGCAGGATAGCGGAATGGTGCGCCCGATAGGATTCGAACCTATGGCCTACAGCTTCGGAGGCTGTCGCTCTATCCAACTGAGCTACGGGCGCGACTGCCGCAATCTATCAGGTCGGCGGGGCCGCCAGCAAGGGCGGCCCGGCTCGACTGGCCGGGCGCGCGGCGCTCTGGTATCTTCGATTGTCGCCCGCGGCTTCCGGATCCCCCCTCCCGGATCGCACCGGGCGCCGCCCACCCACGGATGGACATCTCGGTACGGGATCACCGGTTCGTCTTGTTTGATGAGGGGCCCTCACATGGGCAAGCTGAGCAGGCTCTGGAAGTCCGACGAAACCGGCGTCGTCCACGATTGCGTGATCGCGTGCCTCGTGGGCCTCGCGTTGTTCGTGCTGGTCGTGTTCGGGATCTACGCCGCGGGCTACAGGCTCGCCGGACTGCCGTTCTGACCGGCGCGCGCAGGGAGGCGCGTTCGTGGTGACAACGGGCAGCGGCATCGTCGTCAAGAACCTCGTCAAGTCGTACGGCGGCGGACGCCGCGCACTCGACGACGTCAGCCTCGAGGTCCAGGCCGGCGAGGCGATCGGCATCATCGGGCCGAACGGCGCGGGCAAGACCACGTTCTTCGGCTGCCTGCTCGGGCACTTGCGCCCCTTGAGCGGCAGCATCACGATCGACGGCCGCTCCCCCGACTCGCTCGCCACCAAGGCGGGCGTCGGGTTCCTGCCCGAGCGGCTCTTGTTCGACCGCTGGATGAGCGGGGAACGATTCCTGCGGCACCACCATGCGCTCGCGGGCCTGCCCGCGGAGCGCCGCACGGCCGACGTGGCGCTCGCGTTCTCGCGCGTCGGCCTCGAACCCTCCGCCGCGCGCAAGTCGCTCAAGGCCTACTCGCGCGGCATGCTGCAGCGGATCGGTCTCGCGCAGGCGCTGCTCGCGAAGCCGCGTTACCTGTTCCTCGACGAGCCCGCCTCGGGCGTCGACCCGGCGGGCGTGCTGCTGTTCCGCCGCCTGCTCGCCGAGGCGCGCGCCGAGGGCACGACCATCGTGCTCAACAGCCACCAGCTCGACCAGGTCGAGCGCATCTGCGATCGCGTCGCGTTCCTGCGCGAGGGCAAGGTGCAATCGATCGAGGTGCTGCACGCCGGCGCCGCGGCGCGCCGGCAATTGCGCATCCGCTTCGCCGCCCCCTTGGCCGGGACGCCCGAGCTCACCGCCGATCGCCTCGGCACACTCGCCGCGTCGGTGGGCGCCGAGCTGGTCCACCCGCCGAAGACGGGGCACGAGGGCCTGTTTGCCGTGGCCGACGACACGGGCGCGACGCGCCTGCTCGGGGCGCTCCTCACCGCCGGCCTTCCGGTGATCGAGGCGAGATCCGAGGAGGGCCGACTCGAGCGCCTCTTTCTCGAAGGCGATCCCGGGGCGGCCGTGGAGGTCGAGCCATGAGCCGCGAAATCTTCGTTGCGACGCTCGAGCAGCGGCTGAGGAGCCCGGTGCGGCTCGCGCTTGCCGCGGCGATCCTCCTGTTCGCGGCGGTGCCCTACCTGCTCGCGATCCTCTATCGCCAGACGACGGGCGTCGTGCCCTCGACCCACGGCGGCATGCTCGGGCTGGTGTTCGCGGCCGGCGTGCTCGGCCAGGAGTTCTCGAGCGGTGCGCCCCAGATCACGTTCACGCGGCCGCTCGCGCGCTGGGTCTGGGTGCTGTCGCGCGCGCTCGCGGTCTCCGCGCTGGCGGCGGTCGTCTCCCTCCTGCCCTACGGGCTCGCGCTGGTCGCGACGCACGCGCCCGGCGAGGTCGCGATGGCCGCGCTCGAGCAGGTGTTGGCGGCGATCGGCACCTCGGCGGTGCTGGTCGGGCTGTCCGCGCTCGTGCCCGGGCTGACCGACCTCGCGCTGATCGCGGGCAGCAAGGTCGGGCTTGGGATCCTCGCCATCGTCCAGCAGGTGGCGCAGCAGGACGACGTCAAGCGCGCCGCCGAATGGATTGCCGACCATGGCGCGCCATGGTTCGAGCCCAAGCTCGAGCTCGCCCCGCTGCTCCACGGCGCGGGCTTCTCGGTCCACGCGCTGCTCCTGTTCCTGTCGACCGTGCTGTTCTGGTTCGTGGTCGCGTGCACGGTGGTCAACCGCAAGGAGCTGTCGTATGCCACCGACTGACTCGGCGCGCGCCCTGCCGCGCATCCTGTGGGTCGTGCTCGCGGCCCTGCTCGCGGCCCGCTTCGGTTTTGCGCTGTGGGAGCGCAGCCACCCGCCGCGCGTCTACGACCGCGTGGCGTGGCTCGAACCGATGGATGGAATCGAGTCTGCTCGCCTCCACCGCCGCCCGATCCTCTACGACTTCACCGCGGAGTGGTGCGGCCCGTGCAAGGCGCTCGAGCGCGACGTATTCAGCGACCGCCAGAGCGCGGCGGAGATCGGCACGATGTTCATCCCCGCGAAGGTGCTCGACCGGCAGCGCGAGGACGGCGCGAACAATGCCGTCGTGGACTCGCTCCAGCATCGCTTCGCGGTCGAGGGCTTCCCCACGCTGCTCGCCGCGACCGACGACGGCGAGGAGTTGGGCCGGCTGGTCGGGTTCCACGGGCGCGATGCCACGCGCGACTCCCTGCGCGCGTTTTACCGGCGCGCGGCAATGCGGCGCATCCCGGGCCCCGGCATGCCGCCGGCGCCGACAGGGACCCAGCCGGGCGGAGGCACGCCATGAACCGAATGCGCGAAGGGGTTGCGGGCATGCTCGCGCTCGCGCTGGCCACCGCTTCGTGCGCGCACGCGCCGGGCGCCGGCCGCGGGCAGATCTTCGCGCTCGACCAGGGGCAGGCCGGCCGCCTGGCGAGCGGCGGGCGCATCGTGTTCGCGAACGTGGTCAATGACTCGCGCTGCCCGCGCGGGGTGACCTGCGTGTGGGCGGGCACGGCGACCGCGCGCTTCCAGCTCGTGCCCGACCCGTCGCGACGCGACACCGTCAG
>JBKJJJ010000202.1:0-3774 GCA_046598045.1 Candidatus Eiseniibacteriota bacterium | reverse complement strand
TCATGCTGTCCCTGGGCGCGATCGGGCTTGCCCACGCACGCGGTGTTGCGCGCCCATTCAGCGATGGCGCCACCTTGACGGCCGTGTAGTCCTCGCGGTCGTCCTTGTCCGAGTTCTGGTACATGAAGTAGGTATCGTCCAGATACTCTCCGTTCTGTTTTTTCCCTCCGAAGAGCGTCCACTCGCTGTTCTCCGCGTTCCAGCACGAGGTGTGAGCTTCCCGGGCCTGCGGCCAATCCACGCCCACGGTCTTCGCCCGGCCGTTCCACAACCCGGCCAGGGTGCTGCCGAACAACTCGAGACTGTCGCTCGCGACGACCCCGACGTTGTCGCGTCCGCCCCATTGATGCATCTGGACGAAGCGCGATCCCGAGGACACCATGATCCGCCCGTCGGGCAGCGTCGTGTTGGTGGGATACCAGCGCCTCTGCTGCATCGCGCCCTGGGCGGCCCAGGTTCTCGTCGCGGGATCGAACACGACCGAGGAGGTGATGCCGACTTCTCCCGACTCCGTGCCGCCGCTGACAAGGATCCTACCGTTCGCCAGCGCGGAGTGACCCGAGCAGAAGATGTTCGAGGGAGGGTTTCCGAGGGTCAGGGAAGTGAATCGCGTCGGGGGATAGGCGTTGCAGTCCAGGTCGGACGTCGCCGCTTCGGGATTCCAGCCCATCACACCGCCGTGGAATTGCGGGGGATTGAGCGCGTGGCTGTCATACCAAAGGATCTGGCTGTGGTAGCCGCCGTAGCCGCGCGTCAAGATCATGTGGACCGCGGGAACGGCCGAGCCCCCCGAGTCGAGCCACCGGGACCCGGCATCGGTCTTAAGCGTCCAGCGTCCGGTGACGCTCGGCCCGGCCCCGCTCGGGGGCGCGGTGAGGAAGATCGCGAGCGCGAAGATCAGGCCTGCGGCCCGCCGTGGTCCGTCGGTTCGTGGCATCGCCAGCTCCTTGGCGTTCTGTCGATAAGGCAATATGATTGCGGTTTCGAGTCGGCGGGAGGTCCCGACCCGGGTGAGGCGGGGAGCATTGCGCGCTTGAAAAAACAATGTCAATCATCAATAATGGTGCCATTAGATGGATTCATCGATTCCCGGCCCTGGGCTAGGGAGCAATCAATGCGATCGACTTCCTGGATGCGCTGCCTCGGCGTAGCCGGCCTTATTTTTGGCGCGCTCGCGCTATCCCCCCCCTGGGCTCGCGGCGCGTGGCAAGCCAACGGCGTCGCAGTCGCTCCGGCAGCGAATGTTTCTCAGGGCATCCCGAACATCTGCCCCGACGGAGCTCAGGGCGCCTATATCGTGTGGCGACATCGGACTTCCGCCGATCGGGGAGGGGATGCATACCTGCAACGGCTCAATGCGGCCGGAGACGTCCCGGCGGGCTGGCCCCTGACCGGGCTCCCACTCGACACCGGACCTCATTATTCTCATTTCGCCTCGAATCTCGCCCCGGACCTGTTCGGGGGGGTGTACGTGATCTGGTTGACTCAGCAGTTCTCATTGCCGGACCAGTACCGCATGAAGCGCGTGCTCTCGAACGGATCGACCGCTCCGGGATGGCCCTCCAATGGGCTCGTGCTGCCCGCTGGAAGCCTGCCGTACGGCGCGTTCGACGGCCTGTGCGGCGATGGCCTGGGCGGAGTCTACGTGGTGTGGACCTCGGCGGACTTTCGGGTCTTGATGCTTCGCTACACCGGCGATGGCCAGGTCGCCCCCGGTTGGAGCGCGGCCCCGAGGCCGATCGTCACGCAGGTTTCGCTTCAGGGGCAAGCCCACCTCGTCCCGGCCGCGGATGGTGGATTCCTCGCCTCGTGGGCGGACTCGCGCGACGGCCGGGGCGTCGGAGCAACGCTCTACGCCCTGAAGATCACTCCCTCGGGCGATCCCGATCCGGCCTGGCCGGCCGGCGGGGTGAGGGCCAACTCGATCCCCACCGCCCAGGAAAACACATTCACGGTCTCGGATGGGGCCGGAGGGCTCTATCTGGGCTGGGACGACAATCGCAACGGAGTCTTCCCCCCCAGGCCCCTCGACTATGAGATTTACGGCCAGCACGTCCTCGCCAACGGGACAGTCGATCCGCGCTGGCCGGCCGATGGTCTGCCGATCGTCATCGCCCCAAGCGCGCAGTACTTCTTCGAGATGGCCGAGGATGGCGCCGGCGGGGTGATCTTCGTGTGGGATGACTATCGCAACGGCGCCCGGATCTACGCGGTGCGCATTCGTCCCGATGGAAGCGTAGCCCCGGGCTGGACTCCGTACGGCGCTCCGGTGGCCCCCCGCCCTGCCTTCCAGGCATTGCCCCAGGCGGTCGCCGATGGCGCGGGCGGGGTGTACGCATTCTGGGACCAAGACGAGTCCTACTCCGAGATCATCGGCCAGCACCTCGATCCGAATGGCGCCCCGGCCCCCGGGTGGCTGGTGACCGGCCGAGTCATCGCGGGAGGCGGCGATGGCGGCTTCTACAGCCCGGTCGGCACGAGTGACGAAATTGGCGGGGCGATCATCGCCTACGAGCGGCGAACATCGACGTCGGAGTACATCTACGCCCAGCACGTCCTCGCCGATGGCCCGGTTCCCACCCGCATCGCCTTCCTCGACTCCGAGGTCGAGCCGGGGAGGGTCCGCTTGCGCTGGTCGGCCTCCGACGCTGGAGCGACTCGCGCCACGGTGGAACGCCGCCAGGACGGCACGACGTGGAGCGCGATCGGCTCTCCGACGAGCCGGAGCGACGCGCTGCTCGAGTTCGAGGATCGCGGGCTTGCCGCCGGCCGGTATGCCTATCGGCTCGGGGTGGACGAGCAGGGCGCCATGTCGTTCACCGAGGAGACCTGGGTGGACGTCCCGGCGGAGTTCAAGCTCGCGCTCGCCGGCTTCCAGCCCAATCCCGCCACCGGGCCGGGGGCGACGATCGGGTTCACGCTGCCGGACGACCGGCCGGCCTCGCTCACGGTGCACGATGTCCGAGGCCGGGTCCTGATAGCCAAGGATCTATCGGGCCTCGGCCCGGGCCGGCATCAGCTCGATCTTGCTCGAGAGGCAAGATTGTCGCCCGGCGTGTACTGGATCCTGCTCTCGCAAGGGGGCGAGGTGCGCCGGGCTCGGGGGGTCGTGTTGCGTTGACCGCCCCACGGGGCATGCACGCATGAGTCGCCCCCTGCCGGTTCATCGAACTCTCTACAGACCCGGGACTCCCCGCTCGCTCCACTCCCGCGCCAGCAGCGCATAGTGATCGTCATCCGCCCACGCCCCGCGAATGCGCACGCTCGCGATCGACCGCCCTTCGTGCCGAAACCCGAGGCGCGTTAAGAGCGCGGCCGAGCGCGTGTTCGCAGGGTCCGTGTTCGCGGTCACGCGGTGGAATGCGAGTGCGCCGAACGCGAGGTCGAGCACGAGCGTCGCTGCCGCGGTCGCCAGCCCACGCCCCTGCGCGTCGGGCGCGAGCGTGAAGCCGATCTCGCCCTGCGCGCCGTCCTCCTGCGTGAACAGGCCGAAGTCGCCGGCGAGCCTTCCCGAGGCGCGCTCCTCGATGCCCCACTGGAACCACCGGCCCGGGCGACCGGGCGCGCTCGCCGCCATCTCCTCGATCAGCGCACGCGCGGACTCTGCGTCGTAGGACTCCCACGATTGGTAGCGGGCGACGTCCGGATGGTTGCGGTAGGCGACGAGGCGATCCCAGTCGGCGAGGACGAGTGGGCGCAGCAGGACGAGGGCGCCTTCGAGCCGCGTGAGCGCGGCGCCCTCCGTCACGACACCCGGCTCATCGCCCCCGCGAT
>JBKJJJ010000175.1:0-11543 GCA_046598045.1 Candidatus Eiseniibacteriota bacterium | reverse complement strand
GTCACCGGCCTCCCGAAGACGGTCATCGCGCGCGGCGAGGTCGTGGTCGAGGGCGGCAAGTTCACCGGCCGCCCCGGCCGCGGGCAGTACCTCAAGCGGGGCACCCATGCGGTTTAGCTTCGCGGGGGCCCTCGTCCTCGCGGGCGTGGTGCTCGGTTTCGCTGCGCCCCCTGCCCGGGCCGCACAGGCGGGCACCGACGCGTTCACGCTCCAGGCCCCCGGTGGGGCGTGGAAGCGCGCCACCGCGATGGACCCGCCCGGCCGACTCACGTGGAAGACCGGCGACCCGAAGGTCACGACCGGGCAGCTCCGCGCCTCCTACGTCGGGGTGAACGCGACGGCGGCGGGCGCAGCGATCGCCGAGTTGATCGAGGGCGAGAAGCGCGAAGTTCGCGCGGGGACCGACCACGTCGAGGGCATCGAGCGCGGCGTGTTCAGCGCCGACTCGCTGACCGTAGGGACGCTGCATTGGTACGGCTTCCGGGTCGAGGTCAAGAGCGGGCAGCGCGCCGGCGTGATCTCGCGCTGGGTCGCGCTGCACCCGGACTTCCCGCGCCGCCGCCGCGCGTTCGTGCTGGCGCTCGACGAGCAGACCCTGCCCGGAGCGCGCCCCGTCCCGCGCGCCCGGGACGCACGCGCCGTGCTGCGTTCGTTCGCGCCCCGCGGCGCCGGACTTATGGGCGGCATCGCCACCGCCTATCTCGAGGCCCGCGCGGCGGCGTTCGCGTCGCGCATCGACACCAGCACGGTCCTGTGCTGGACGACCCGTGGCGGCGACGTCCCGCCGTCCCGTTCCCGCCTCGGGATCGGCAAGGCGCTCGCGCTCGAGGGCGATTTCTACCAGGTGACCGAGCTGGTGTCGCGCGACAGCGTCGTGGACGCGGGCGGGTCGGACTATGGTGCGGCCTTCGACCGCAACGGGGACGGCCGGGTCGACCTCCTGGTGATGAACCGCGGGATCAGCCCGGCGCGGGGCTCGGTGGTGCTGCCGATCGCCGTCGTGCTGGCGGACGACGACTTCGACGGCCGGATCGACGGCTCGGTGCTGGAGAACGGCGATACCGACGGCGATGGCCGCCTCGATCACCGCTTGTTGGTGACCGACAACGATCATGACGGCCGGGCCGATCATGCCGTTCGCTTCGCGGATGCGATCAGCGACAAGTCGAGCCGGAGCCTTCCAGTTCGGGACGGTCTCGTGTCCGACCGGATCGCCGCGAACCCGGCCCGGCTGCTCGATTTCTCGGCACCGTGGCACGAGGCGGAGGCGCTCATGGCCGAGCTCGACCGCGCCCGGGCGGCCTGCCGACGCTAGAGATCAGGACGGATTCCGCGAGCCGCGCGCCGGAATCCGCGATCGGTGTGGACGGATCGCGCGCGACGAAAGCCCCAACCCGCTCGCCACGCGGTACTTCGCAGTTCGACCCCCGGCTGGTCGCGACATTGCTTTACCATCGACCGCAACGCTGAGCCGGGTTGCGGTACGACGCTGGAGATCCTCCTCTACAAGCGCACCAGCGAAACGGCCGCACCCGGCCGTTGCTTCGCGAAGGCCCGGTTTCCTGCTACATTGAGCCGGTCCCATGATCCAACTCCACGGCATTCGCTATGCGATCGGGCCCCGGATCCTGTTCGACGATCTCGACTGGGTCCTTGCCCCGGGCGATCGCGTCGCGCTGGTTGGTCCCAACGGCGCCGGCAAGACCACGCTCCTCAAGGTTCTCCTGGGCGAGTACAAGCCCGAGGTGGGCAATCGCGTGCTCGCCAAGGGGACTCGGCTGGGTTACCTGCCCCAGGAGGCAGCCGAGAAGTTCGAGGGCACCGTCCTCGAGCGCGCACTCGAGGCGCACCGCGCCACGCTCGACATGCGCGAGGAACTGGACCTGCTCCACCAGCGCCTCGCCGGGATCGCACCGGAGGACCCCGACCTCGAGGCACTGCTCGAGCGATCCGGCGAGCTCCAGCACCACCTCGACATGGCCGACGAGCACGTGCTCGAGCCCGAGGCGCGCCGCGTGCTCGCCGGGCTCGGCTTCTCGGAGACCGACCAGGACCGCCCGCTCGAGCAGTTCTCGGGCGGCTGGCGCATGCGCGCCACGCTCGCCGCGCTGCTGTTGACCGACCCGACGCTGCTGTTCCTCGACGAGCCGACGAACCACCTCGACCTGCCGGCCATGGAGTGGCTCGAGGACTACCTCGACGACTTCCACGGCGGGCTGGTCGTGGTCTCGCACGATCGCGTGTTCCTCGATCGCGTCGCGACCACCGTCAACGAGCTCGACCGCGGGCAGATGACCGAGTTCGCGACCTCGTTCACGGGCTACCTCGAGGAGCGCGGCGCCCGGCGCGACCGCGCCGAGGCGGCGAACGAGCAGCTCGACAAGAAGGTCGCCCAGCTCTCGCGCTTCGTCGAGCGCTTCGGCGCGAAGAACACGATGGCATCGCGCGCGCAGAGCAAGCGCAAGATGATCGACAAGCTCAAGAAGCAGCACATCGTGCTGCCGCGCAAGCCGCGCTCGATCCGCTTCTCGTTCCCGGCGCCGCCGCACTCGGGCCGCACGCTCGTGCGCCTGCGCGAGGCCGCGTTCGGCTACGACCAGCGCGACATCTTCCACGACGCGAGCCTGGACATCGAGAAGGGCGACAAGATCGCGATCGTGGGCGCGAACGGCGCGGGCAAGACCACGCTGCTGCGAGTGATCGCCGGCCAGCTCAAGGAGAGAACCGGCGAGCGCGAGGTCCCGGCCCACACCAGGATGGCGTACTTCGCGCAGCACGCGGCCGAGGTCCTGGACGGCAAGCTCACCGTACTCGAGTCGCTCGAGGACGTCGCGTCGTTGGACTGGCAGCCCAAGCTGCGCGGCCTGCTCGGCAGCTTCCTGTTCGAGGGCGACGACGTGTTCAAGCCGGTCAAGGTGCTCTCGGGCGGCGAGCGCCAGCGCGTCGCGCTCGCGCGCATCCTGCTCGAGCCCGCGAACCTGCTGCTGCTCGACGAGCCCACGCATCACCTCGACCTCGCCGGCAAGGAGGTGCTCGAGACCGCGCTCTCGACCTACCCGGGCGCGGTGCTGGTGGTGACGCACGACCGCTCGCTCATGGCGTCGCTCGCGACCCGCATCATCGAGGTCGACGGCGGCCGCGTGCGCCTCTACCCGGGCGGCTACGACGACTACGAGTCCGCGCGGCTGGCGCGGACGTCGGGCGCGGCGTCGATGCCGCCGCCGGCTTCGTCCTTGAAGGCGGCTCCTGCCCCCGTGAAATCTCCCGCCGCCCCCGCGAAGCCCACGCACGGCGAGGACAAGGCCGCGCGCAATGCCCGCCAGAAACGCGAAAAGGAGACCGTGCGCCTCGAGCAGGAAATCGAGACCCGCGAGGGCGAGGTCAAGGAGGTCGAAGCGCTGCTCGCCGACCCCGGCGTCTACGCCGACGGCCCGCGCTCGAAGGAACTGGTCAAGCGCTACGAGAAGCTCAAGGCGGAGTTGGAGAGTTTGTGGGAGCAGCTCGGGGAGTTGGCGTAGCCGAACTAAGGGCGAAGCACGTACAACGAGTCTCCATAGCGTTGATCGACCTCGGGTCGGATCGTGCCTCCACCGGTGTCCGGACTGACGTCGATGGCCGTGATGTAGAGTGGCCAGTTCACGGTGTCACCCGGCGACTCGCCCCAGGAACGCATGAGGAGCGCGGTGACCTGCGTGACGCCGGGCCCGAGGGACCGCGTTGAGTCCGACGCGTAACAGTTCCCGGCCGTATCCTGCCCCACGATCCGAACTGCGTACCGCCCCTCGCGTTTGACTCGGATCGCCAGTTGCACCCTCGCGTGCCCCCCGCGAATCTCCCACACGGGCGGCGCGCAGAATCCGGCGGTGTCGGACGCCACGATCGGCCGTGTGTTGTACGCCTCGGTCTTTCGCCGGGTGGCGTCCATGTCGCGCTTCGACTGACGGGAATACTGGGTCAACCACAGCGGCAGGATCACCAGCGGGGAGAGCACGATGGCCACGATCAGGAACACGCGCTTCAGGCTGGCCCGTGCTCGGTCCGGGCGGCCACGCGCCCGCAACAGCATCTCTGCCACTGATGCGACGACGACCGCGCCCAGAGCCGGAGTGCCCAAACCGGTACCGACCACGAGCAAAATCATCACCGGCGTAGGGCCGGTCGTGTCCATCGTGCCGATCATCACGGCGACTGCGAGCGCCAGCGCGAACGGCGCACAGGCACACACGAGCCCCACGAATGAGATGCTGGCGATCAGCCACCAGCGCGGGCCGGGACGCCATCCGGTGCCTGATGCGGCCGGGGCCTGATTCATGGCCACAAATGCTAGCACGGTCGGGGACGACATGTCGCGGCGGTGTTTCAAAGTGAACGTGCCGCGCGGCACGTTCAACTTGAAACACTGCGCTGGGGCGGTCACGGCCTGTCTCCTGCTCGCGATCACGACCAGCGCCTGCGATCGTAGCAACAGGCCCGCCGACGCAACCTCCCAGCCCAAGCGCGTCGCCGCCGTAGCAACCTCCCCCCGGATCGGCCAGGCGTACCGCGAGCACCTGACCCACGTCTGGGTCGAGGACTCCGGCACCGTCACCCGCTTCCTGCGCGAGGACACGAAGCGCCCGCGCCACGAGCGCTTCGTGGTGCGCATCGACGGCGCGGACGACCTGACGGTGATGATCGCGCACAACATCGACCTCGCGCCGCGCGTGCCGTGCAAGCGCGGGGACGCTGTGAGTTTTCGCGGCGAGTACATCTGGTCGGAGCAGGGCGGGATCGTGCACTGGACGCACCGCGACCCGCAGGGCGGGAAGAACTCGGGCGGCTGGATCCGCTGGCGGGACTTCGTCTACCGCTGAGCGAGCGCCCCTGCCGGGCGGCCCTCAAGCCCCGCATGAACGGCGCGCCCAAGCCCCGCCGGCGCGCCGACGAAGTCCGCGTTGCTCTTCGCCCCGCGCGCGAGCGGCGGCACCTCGTAGATCAGGTCCAGCTCGCGCGCGAATACCGCGGGCTGGCCGGTCTTCAGTGCCGGATCGCTCGGGTCCGCGGCGAACCGAATCGAGCGCACCACCACCATCGAGCCCGGCACGAGCGAGAAGTCGCGGTCGCGCATCTCGGCCGAGCGCAGCGGAATCGGCACGTGCAGGAGGACCGGGTCCGCGCCGAACGTGGCGCGCGCGTGCAGGGCGCAGCGGCGACCTTCGGTATCCGCGGCGTCGACTTCGACGCTCCACGCCGCGCGGCGCGCGAGGTAGGTCGGCACCACGAGCATGAGCTTGCCCTCGTCGATTTCGAGCGTGGCCGCCGAGCCGATCCCGGGCTGCGCGAGCCGGCGGGAGAGCCCGCGCTCGAGGTACGCGAGCAGCGGATCCTCGCGTTCGATCAGCGCCGCCCGCCCGCGCACCGCGAGGATCGTGCACGCGATCGGCAGGAGGAATGCGAACGCGAGCTCGCGGCGCCGCACCCGGCGCAGCGGGAGGACCTCAGGTTCCGCTGCATGCACGCGGCGCGCGCTCCACACCGCGACCAGGCCTGCCTCGAGGGCGGCGAGCAGGGTCGCGGTCACGGCGATCAGGGCGAACGCCTTGGCGTCGCGCGAGGCCTCGAGCCGGAACTGGAGCGCGGGGATGACGAACGCCGCAGCAAGCCCGCACAGCGAGCCGACGACGGCCTGCGCGATCAGCGCCGCGCGCAGACCGTGGTGGACGAGCGCGGCGCGGGGGGATGGCTCGGGATGGGCGAGGTGCGGGTCCAAAGGCGAACTCCCGGGCGGTCGCGCCGGGAGGGCGCGTCCGCTCCGGGAGTTATCGGCCAGATGGCCTGCGAACTTGGGTTGCTAGATGCGACGCCGCCCGCGCCGCGTGCTGTCGCCCGCCTTCGGGCGCCGGCCGTGCGTCGGACCGGCCTGCGAGGCCGCATTGCCGCCTCCGCCCCCGCTGGAGCCCGAGCCGGACCGCGAAGCCTGGGACGAGGATCCCGCGCCATGCCGCACGACGCTGACCACGCCCTGGGAGGAGCCGCGCCCGCCACGGCTCTCGCCGCGGCTGTCCCCGCGACCACCGCCGCCGCCGGGACGCCCGCGTCCGCCGCTGCGCCCGCCGCGCTCTTCCTCGCGCTCGGAGCGGCCGCCGGCCGGGACCGTCGCGCGCGCCTTGTAATCGAAATCAGGCAGCATCACGCGCGGGATGGTCTTGCCGAGGAAGCGCTCGATGCCGGTGACGTCCTTGCTCTCCTCGGGCGCCATGAACGTGAATGCATCGCCGAGCGCGTCCACGCGGCCGGTGCGGCCGATGCGGTGCACGTAGTCCTCGGGGGTGTGCGGCACGTCGAAGTTGATGACATGCGTCAGGTCGTTGACGTCGATGCCGCGCGAGGCGATATCGGTCGCGACCAGCACGTCGATCTTCCCGCGCCTCAGGTCCGAGAGCGCGCGCTCGCGCTGGCTCTGCGTGCGGTCGCCGTGGAGCGCGGACACCGAGTGGCCCTTGCGCTCGAGGTTGCGCGCGAGACGGGCCGCGCCGTGCTTGGTGCGCGTGAAGACGATCACGCCGCCGGTGTCGGTCTCGCGCAGCAGCACGTCGAGCAGGTCGGTCTTGAGGTGCCGCGGCACCGGGTACACGGCCTGCGTGATGCCGGCCGCGGGCCGCGACGGCGGCGCGAGGTCGAGGCGGTTCGGATCGTGCAGCGTTTCCTTCGCGACCTTGTTGAGCTCGGGCGGCATCGTGGCCGAGAACAGCAGCGTCTGGCGCTTGTCCGGCAGCAGGCGAAGGATGCGCTTCAGGTCGGGCGCGAAGCCCATGTCGACCATGCGGTCGGCCTCGTCGAGCACGAGAATCTCGACCTCGTCGAGGCTCACGCTCTGGCGGCCCTGCAGATCGAGCAGGCGGCCCGGCGTGGCGACCAGCAGGTCGACCCCGCTGCCGCGCAGCATGCGCTCCTGGGGCCCGATCGGCACGCCGCCGAACACGACGCCGACCTTGAGGTTGGTGAAGCGCGCGTAGTCCCGCGCGTTGGTCTCGATCTGCGCCGCGAGTTCGCGCGTCGGCGTGAGCACGAGCGCGCGCAGGCGCTCCCCGCCCTTGAGCAGGTGCGCGAGGATCGGCAGGATGAACGCGGCCGTCTTGCCGGTGCCGGTCTGTGCGGCGGCGATCAGGTCACGTCCCGACAGGACCATCGGGATCGCCTTCGCCTGGACGGGGGTGGGAGCGGTGTAGCCGGCGGCGCGCACACCCTTGACGAGGGGTGCGGGCAGGCCGAGTGCGGCAAAAGGCATGAATCCTCCGGTTTCGGACAGCATTGGAACGGAATCGCTTTCACACAGTGAAAGCAGCCAACCCGATCGCGATCGCGAGGACCGGATGGTTGGGGAACATCAGGTGGGCCAGGTCGAGCAGTAAACCGATGGCCCCGAAGCCCAGGGGCGCGTGGGCAGGCACTAGGACCCTAACACACATGGCCGCCGGGCCGTGTATTCGTCCGCTACGCTGCATTTGGTCGAGGAAAGGCCGGAATCAGCGCCCGAGCACGATGCCCTTGGTCGTCAGCGACCGCGCGCCTTGCGTCAAACGGAGCCAGTAGACGCCACCGGGCAGGGCCTCGGCAGGCTGCATCGGCAGGACGTGCGTCCCCGCGCCCGACGAGCCCACCTCGCGCGCGGCCACCCGTCGCCCGCCGATCGTGAACAGTTCGAGGCGGGCCGGCTCGCCGTTCGGCAGCGAGAAGGACACCGGAAGCGCACCCCGCGCCGGGTTCGGGAGGAAGCCCGCCAGGCTCAAGCCCGCAGTCGCGGGCACGTCGACCCAGGCGGCGTCGGTGACGCCTTCGGTCCCGTTGAGTCGATAGCGAAGGCGATAACCATGGTGGCCCGCGGGCACACCGCGATCCTCGAACGTGAGGTGTCCGACGCCGTCGTCGGTTGGGGCGCCGACGGGAACCCAGTCAGCTCCCGCGTCCTGGCGCTCGACCGAAGAGCCGGGATCGAGTCCTCCGCTGACGAACCACGCGAGCATCGCGATTCCGGGCTCGGCGCTTGCGCTCGTGAGCGAGGGCAGGGCTGCGACAGGCAGGTCATGCGGGAAGTGTTGGGCGTAGATGTTGCCATTGCCCTCCAAGCGGTTCCAGACCACGAAGGCTCCTCCGCTTGCGTCAGGGGCAAGTGACCTGTCGCCATCCCAGCCCGTGGGGTTGTTCTCGACGAGGCGACCTGCCCCCGGCCATCCGGGGGAGGGACCGCCATCGGGTCCGAGCCGCATGATGTATTCGGAGGGATGGTTGTCACGGTAAGTCGTGAGCAACACAAAAGCTCCACCCGCTCCGTCGCCGGCGATACGTGGGTCTACCCCCGGCGGGAGAACGACCGGGTTGCCATTGGCCACCCAGCCCGAGGGGATTGACCCATTCGCGAGGACGCGCGTCGCATGGGCGCCGGTGCCGCCGGGTCCGCGGTCGTCCCACGCGACGATCACGCCGCCCAGGCCATCTACAGCCAAGTATGGAGCCTGCTGGGTCCCCGGCGCGTCGGACAAGACGAGGCCGTTGGTCGGCCATCCTGTCGCCACGCGGCTGTTGCCGCGGATGCGGGAGAGGTAGATGTCGTATTGGAACAAATTGGGGTCCATTCCAGCGTCCACCCATGTCACGAATGCACCGCCTGCTCCGTCAGGGACGGCCGCTTCGGCATGCTGGAGGCCCGGAAGGGTACAAATTGGATCGCCGATACTTCTCCACGTATCGAAGAATTCGCCTGCGCCCGAAATTCGCTGGGCGTAGATGTCCAACCCAGTGAGCGCATAGTGGCGAGTGTCGCTCCAGATGACGATCATGCCCCCGGCTCCGTCCGCAACCGGAATCGGATTGTACTTCCCTCCGCCGCCAGAATTCGGTGTGTCATCGATGATCACCCCATCCCGTTCCCAACCCGAGGCGATGCTTCCGTCCGACGTCAAGTGCTGCCCATAAATCATTTCATTCGCGGTGCCGTTTCGTTTGTCCGACCAGACAGCCAGCACGCCTCCGGAACCATCGGATACGATGCTGGGACCGAATTGATCCGTTGGCGCGGTGCAGACCGGCGTACCGGATGGAATCCAGCCCGGAGCGACAGAGCCATCGCCGAGGATCCGGATGCAATAGGCGTCGACCCCCGTGACAAAATTCAGATCCCGCGAATCCGCAAAGCCGACGAGGACGCCGCCCTGACCATCCGAAATCACGGTTAGCCAGTTGAGATAGTGGGCCGTGATGATCGGTTCTCCATTGACGGGCCATCCTGCGGCAATGGTTCCCGAAGCCGTGAGATGTTGAAGGTACAACGCGTCGGGCGTGCTCGATCTGCGGTCCTGCCACAGCACGAACGCCCCACCTGATCCGTCCGTGACAGCGTGGGGCCACGCCTGGGCGCTCGGATCGTCACAGACGACCACGCCATCGGGTGCCCACTGCGCCAGCGCCGCAGAGGGCGACCACAGGGGGCATGTGAGACTCGCCAGCACCGTCAGCCATCGAGCAAGGCGCACCGTTCCTCCGATTCCGGTCTTCCGAGATGGGTGAGAAGTCTAGCATGAAGGGGCCGCCCCCTTGCCCTGCCAATCCGGCCAAGCGCCCCGCTCCCGAGGCGGTCCGCCTACCCTTCGGCGGATCCCAGCCCACCGAACACTCCCGCTGACCCATTCCCGCGATTGGCGTATCATCCCGGGGCTCCCGGGGCCGTTGACGGGCCGGTGGTCCCGGGCTTCCCATCGCCCGATCCCTGACATGGAGTCGTGCATGCCCCGCATCGTCCGTTCGGGTCTGGTGCAGACCCGGTTCGAGCTCGACGGTACCGCCAGCCTCGAGGCGATTTACGACGCGCAGATGAAGAAGGCCCTCGGCTTCGTCGAGCAGGCCGCGCAACAGGGCGTCCAGATCCTCTGCTTCCAGGAGCTGTTCAACGGGCCCTACTTCTGCGCCGAGCAGACCACGAAGTGGTACGACTTCACCGAGCCCGTGCCCGACGGCAAGACCACGAAGCTGTTCATGGAGCTGGCGAAGAAGCACGGCATGGTGATCGTCCTCCCCATCTACGAGCGCGAGATGGACGGCGTGTACTACAACACCGCCGCCGTGATCGACGCCGACGGCAGCTACCTCGGCAAGTACCGCAAGAACCACATCCCGCAGGTCGCGCCCGGGTTCTGGGAGAAGTTTTATTTCAAGCCGGGCAACCTCGGCTACCCGACCTTCCAGACGAAGTTCGCGCGCATCGGCGTCTACATCTGCTACGACCGCCACTTCCCGGAGGGCGCGCGCATGCTCGGCCTGCACGGCGCCGAGATCGTGTACAACCCCTCGGCCACGGTCGCCGGCCTCTCCGAGTACCTGTGGAAGCTCGGGCAGCCCGCGCACGCCGTCGCGAATGGTTACTTCGTGGGCGCGATCAACCGCGTCGGCGTCGAGCAGCCGTGGGCGATCGGCGAGTTCTACGGGCAGAGCTACTTCTGCGACCCGCGCGGCAAGATGCTCGCCGTCGGCAGCCGCGACCAGGACGAACTCGTGGTCTCCGATCTCGACCTCGACGTCATCAAGGAAGTGCGCAACACGTGGCAGTTCTTCCGCGACCGGCGCCCCGAGACCTACACCGAAATGGCGGAGGTGCAAGCGTGAGCACGCCGAGCGCAACCAAGTCGTCGAGCGTGGACATCGTCAAGCGCCACAAGGAACGCCTGTTCCCGAACATCTCGAACTACTACAAGCAGCCGATCGCGCTCGACCACGCGAAGGGCATGCACGTGTGGGACGTCGAGGGGAACAAGTACCTCGATTTCTTCGGCGGCATCCTCACGGTGTCGGTCGGGCACTGCAACGACAAGGTCTCGGGCGCGATCGGCGAGCAGGCGAAGACGCTCGGCCACACCTCGACGCTCTACCCGAATGAGCGCATGGTCTCGCTCGCCGAGCGCATCGGCGACCTGACCCCGATCAAGGCCGACGCCAAGGGCCGCCCCTCGAAGGTGTTCTTCACGAACTCGGGCACCGAGGCCGACGAGACCGCGGTCCTGACCGCGCGCCTGTTCACCGGCCATACGGAAGTCATCGCGCTGCGCCACGGCTACTCGGGCCGCTCCGCGCTCGCCATGACGCTCACCGCGCAGGGCCCGTGGCGGCACTGGGGCGAGGGCGTGCCGGGCGTCAAGCACACGGTCAACGCGTACTGCTATCGCTGCCCGTTCGGCCTGACGTATCCGTCCTGCGAGGTCAAGTGCGCGCAGGACATGGAAGCGATGATCCAGACCACGACCAACGGCAAGATCGCGGCGCTGATCGCCGAGCCGATCCAGGGCGTGGGCGGGTTCATCACGCCGCCCAAGGAGTTCTTCCCGATCGTCGCCGAGACCGTGCGCCGCTACGGCGGCGTGTTCATCTGCGACGAGGTGCAGACCGGCTTCGGCCGCACGGGCACGCACTGGAACGGCATCGAGCACTGGGGCGTCACGCCCGAGATCATGACCTTCGCCAAGGGCATCGCGAACGGCATGCCGATGGGCGCGACGGTCGCGCGCGCCGACATCGCC
>JBKJJJ010000036.1:0-3631 GCA_046598045.1 Candidatus Eiseniibacteriota bacterium | reverse complement strand
TGGTTTGCTTGACGAGCAGCTCACGCGCCGACTTCCGTTCCACCGTCGAACGGTTCTTCGTGGGGGTCGGCTCAGCGTCTCCTTTTGTGTCCATCCATCTTCTCCTTCCGTTTCAGTTCCTCGACGATCCTGTCCAATTCGTCGAAGCGTGCGTTCCACACCCGGTGGTACCTCTCGAGCCACGCCATCTCTTCCTCGAATCGGCGCATGCCGAGCTTGCACGTCCGCACGCGACCGACCTTCTCCGTGGCGACGAGTCCGGCCCGCTCAAGAATGTCGACGTGCTTCTTCATGCCCGTGAGGGTCATGTCGAACTCTTCGGCAAGGTCAGTAATCGAAGCATCGGAACGCCCGAGCTGCTCCAAGACGCCGCGTCGCGTGGCATCCGAGAGAGCGGCGAACGAGGCATCGAGGCGGGCACGCGCATACTGCACCATGTGGTTCAGTCTGGCATAGGGACCGACAGCATGCAAGTAAGACGGCTCGGGCATCGATCCCAGGGCGCCTGCTACGGAATTGCTACGGTCTCAGGATTGCCACGCGCTCCCTGCCGCTCCTCTGCGCGCTTCACGATGAAGAAGCTCCAGCAGGGCAAACCCACTGGTGCCTTGATGGATCGCAAGTCAGCGCAGTCACTTCGGTGGGTCGGCGCGTTGAACCGCCAATTCCTACCACTCCCCTTTCAAGACCGCCGCCTTCGACCGCTCGGCCACCCCACCGCACTTGTACCGCAACAGCTTAGTGGAGGATTCGTCGGAGACCTGCAGCGTCTGCTACCGCGTTTGCGACTGTTTTTTCTACGCTGTCCGGCTGCAGATGAACTCGGCATCACGCGCCACTGCGTCGTCTGCGCTGCGCGCGTACCGATGCGTCGTGACGACGGTCGAGTGCCCGAGAATCGGCTGCAGCGCTGCCAGACTTCCTCCACGCTCGATCCATCGACATACAATGGAGCAGACCGGGCCGCAGCCCGCGAGTCACTCGCCCACCGGCCGCTTGAGAAACACGCGCACCACGTCGGAGATCAGGGTCACGTGTACGGCCGCGATCGCCTCCCACCCCTGGGCCCCAAGCCGGTTGAGCTCCTTCGGCGAACCGGAGGAGACGACCGAGAGATCGACGGTCATATATTCCCAGCGAATCATGGCTTCCTTTCCGCTTCTTACGGGTGGCGCCGCGATACCGCCCTCCGCCAGACGCGCAGCGCCGTACGGTTGAATCGCTCCGGGATTCCCGGAGGCTCCATGACGTGATTGGCCGGATCAGCCAAGCAGCGTTCGAAAGGCGCGGGCAACTCAGACAGCTTAGGCCAACTGTCTACAGGCTCGGGGCGAGCTCACTCCTCGAATGCAGAAACTGGAGATTAGCCGATTCCGGACCGCGTTCTGGCGATGGTCTTGTCGGGTTGCGCCGCGATGGACACACCGGGGTCTGCGCGGGTGCTGACACAATGCCGGACCCCGGCTAGACTGCCGCAATGCCCCTCGCCCCCGGTTTCCGCCTCGGCGCCTACGAGATCCTCGCGCCCCTCGGCCATGGCGGCATGGGGGAAGTCTATCGCGCGAAGGACCTTCGCCTCGGCCGCGAGATCGCGCTCAAGGTCCTGCCCGCGGACGTCGCCTCGAATCCGGACCGGCTCGCGCGCCTCGAGCGCGAGGCGCGCACGGTTGCCGGGCTCAACCACCCGAACATCGTCACGCTGCACTCGGTCGAGGACGACGGCGGCATCCGCTTCCTGACGATGGAGCTGGTCGACGGCCAGCCGCTGAGCGATCGCATCGTGCCCGGCGGGCTGCCCGTCGACGAGTTGCTCGAGATCGCGATCCCGCTCGCCGGCGCGCTGGTCGCCGCGCACGAGCGCGGCATCGTGCATCGCGACCTCAAGCCGGGAAACGTCATGGTGACGCGCGACCGGCGTGTCAAGGTGCTCGACTTCGGGCTCGCCCGGCACGAGGTCGGAGAAATCGCGTCGCTCGACGCAACCGCCGAGGCCCCGATCTCGCGCACGGGGCTCGCGCTCGGCACGATCCCCTACATGGCGCCCGAGCAGCTGCGCGGCGATCCCGTCGACGCGCGGGCGGACCTGTTCGCGATGGGCATCGTGCTCTACGAGCTCGCATCCGGGCGGCGTCCGTTCGAGGGGGAGACTTCGATCGACGTGAGCCACGCGATCCTGCGCAAGCCGCCCGAACCACTCCACCGGGTGCGCCCGAACCTGCCCGCCGATCTCGAACGCATCGTCAGCCGCTGCCTCGAGAAGGAGCCGCGCGAGCGCGTCCAGACTGCGCTCGACCTCGAGAACGAGCTCCGCCGCCTGCGCAAGCTGGTCGAGCGCGGCGAGGCGCGGCCGGCGCCGCGGGAAAAGCTCGCCTCGGTCGCCGTGCTGCCGTTCGTAAGGCGTGGCAGCGGGACCGACCAGGACTTCTCCGAAGGGCTCGCCGACGAGATCCTCGATGTGCTGGCGAAGATCCGCGGCCTGCGCGTCCCGGCGCGCACGTCGTCCTTTCGGTTCAAGGACCGCGAACTCCCCTTTGCGGAGATCGGCCGGGCGCTCGGCGTCGAGACCATCCTCGACGGCACCGTGCGCACCGCGGGGAACCGCGTGCGCATCTCGGTCCAGCTCATCGACGTCGCGGGCGGCGATCCTCTATGGTCGGAGGCCTACGACCGCACGCTCGAGGACGTTTTCGCGGTCCAGGACGACATCGCGCGCGCAGTCGTTCGGGAGCTCCGAACGAGACTGCTCGGCGAGCAGGCCGACTCCGACGCGAGCGGCCTCGCGCGCGCCGACGTGGCGCATGCCGCGCGGGCGCGCGCGACGCTCCCGGAGGCGCAGCGGCTCTACCAGCTGGCGCGCCGGTTGGTGGATCGCCGCAATCGCGAGGACACCCAGGATGGCATCGCGCTGCTCGAACAGGCGATTCAGCTGGATCACGGCTTCGCGGCAGCGTGGGCGGAGCTCGGCCGGGCCACGCTGGGTGCGATGAACCTCTCCCTCGTCCCGGTGCCCGACGCCCTGCCGAAGGCGCGCAACTTCGTCGAGCGAGCGCTCGCGCTCGACCCCGACCTCGCCGAGGGCCACTCGGGGCTGGGGGCGATCCGCATGAGTCACGACTGGGATTGGGCCGGCGCCGCGGCCTCGTTCAAGCGGGCGCTCGAACTCGAACCCTGGAATGCGCTCGCACTGCGGCGGGCGGGCACGCTTGCACTGTCGCGCGGTCCCCTGGACGAGGCCATCCGGCTCTACCGGCTCGCGGCCGAGCAGGATCCATTGAGCGCGAACTCGTACCACAACCTCGGCATCGCGCTGTTCTGGTCGGAACGGCTGGAGGAGGCGGAAGCCGCATTCCTCAAGGTCCGCGAGATCAACCCCACGAGCGGCGGGACGTCCGCGCTGCTCGCCCAGGTGCTGCTCGCCCAGGGCCGCGCGGAGGAGGCGATGGCGGAGGCATACCGCGAACCCCCCGGCACGTTCCGGGACTGGGCCGTCGCGATCGTGGCGCACGCCCTCGGCCGGCGTGCGGAATCCGACGCGGCGCTGCAAACGCTCGCGCTCGCCGAGTCCGGCGTGCTCCCCGCCGAAGCCTACGCGTTCCGCGGCGAGATCGACCGGGCCTTCGATCGGCTCGAG
>JBKJJJ010000087.1:0-37964 GCA_046598045.1 Candidatus Eiseniibacteriota bacterium | reverse complement strand
TATCGCGCCCTCGGCGCGCCGCGCGCTTACGAGGCGTTCGTCGTGCTCGGGGGCGTGATGATGGCCTACTGGCTGGGCGTCCTGTGGTCGATGGGCACGCAGTTCTACTGGGAGAAGCAGGACGGCAACCTCGAGTTCTACCTCATGGCGCCGTGCTCGCGCATGGCGATCCTCTCGGGCATGGCGTTCGGCGGCGTGATCATGACGTCGCTGCGCGCCCTGTCGGCGCTTGCGCTCGGGCTGTTCGTGTTCCGGGTCCCGTTCGACCTGACGCACGGCTGGACCGCGCTCGGGGTCTTCCTGCTCACGCTCGGCTCGCTCTACGCGCTCGGCATGTGCCTGGCGTCGCTGTTCCTCATGTACGGGCGCGAAGTCTGGCACCTCGCGCACGCGCTCGAGGAGCCGGTCTACCTCGCGAGCGGGCTGTACTTCCCGATCCGCGCGCTCGGGCCGTGGGTCGCGGGCGCGATCGGAACGGTGCCGCTCGCGGTCGGCCTGGACGCGATGCGCCAGCTCCTGCTCGGGTCGGCGCTCGCGAGGCCGCTGCTGTCGGTCGGGGCCGAGGTCTGGATCCTCGTGGGCTCGCTGTTTTTCTACATCGCGCTCGCGGTCGTCATGCTGCGCTGGACCGAGGCCCGCGGCAAGCGACTCGGCACACTCATCCTGAGGCACCAGTGATGGCCACTGCAATCTCGCTGCGCGAACGCCTGCGGCCGCTCCGGGCCTCGGCGTGGCTCGGTCTCCAGATCGAATCCAACTGGTCTGATCCGATGGTGTTCGCGGTCTACGTCCTGGCGCGCCCGCTCGCGACCTCGCTCATCCTGCTCGCCATGTACAAGGTGGTGATCGGCGGCTCGGTGTCGGACCCGCGCTTCAGCTCGATCTACCTCGGGAACGCACTCTATGCCTTCGTGGTCCTGCTGCTGGTCGGGCTCTCGTGGGCGGTGTTCGAAGACCGCGAGCAGTACAAGATGCTCAAGTACGTCGCCGTGACGCCGCTCGGGCTGGTGTCCTACCTGCTCGGCCGCTCGCTCACGAAGCTCGCGCTGGCGACGCTCTCGGCGGTGCTCGTGATCGGCTTCGGCATGCTCGTGCTCGGGCTCCGGTTCCATGTCACCGCGCTCTCGCTCACGACGCTGGTCGCGGCGCTCGCGGTGGGAGCGGTCGGAATCGTCGGGGTCGGCCTGACGCTCGCGGGGCTGTCGCTGGTCTTCGCGCGCCAGAGCATGATGATGAACGAGGGCGTCTCGGCCGTGCTCTATCTCTTTTGCGGCGTCGTGTTCCCGCCCGACCTCCTGCCCGCGTTCCTCAAACCCGTCGCGCTCGCGCTGCCGATGACCTGGTGGCTCGAGGCGTCGCGGCGGGCGCTGGGCGTCGTCGGGTTCTCGCCGCTGCTCGCGCGGTTTTCGGACGTGCAGCTGTCGGCGATCTTCCTCGTGGTCGTGCTGGTGTGGCTGGCGTTCGGCATGTTCGTGTTTTCGCGCCTCGAGCGCCGCGCCCGCGGCCAGGGCTTGCTGGACATCACGACGGCTTTCTAGCCGGGAAGGAGACGGCATGGGGCGGCCCTGGGTGCGTTCGGTCGTTGGCGCTTTGCTGTGTGCGGGTGCGGTGCTGTTCGCCGGGTCCGGGCGCGAGGGCTCGCCGGTGCCGCCGATGTTTCCGTCGGGGCGGCCGAGCCGGGGCCTTCTCGAGCGCCTCCCGAGCGACGTCCAGGTCGACACCTATGGAAACGCCTGGGTGACTCGCGGATCGGGCCACCCGCATCGACTGCTCCTGACCCATCGCGATATTCCCGGCTATGTCGTGTCGGAAATCACAGCTGATGGTTTTCTCCGGCTGCAGCGTCTCGGAAGCGGCGCATCCCTCTTGCAGGACCAGTTCATGGTCGGACAGCGCGTCCTCGTGTACTCGACGCCGGGCCCGCTCCCGGCCGTCGTGGCATGCCCGAGCACGCACTTTCGGCGCGGGGCGGATGTCCCGGTTCCCGAGGCGACCGTCGACGACCTATGGGTCGATGTCGGCGCCAGCTCGGACGCCGAGGCCGCGGCCATGGGTATCTCCCTGCTCGATCCGGTCGTGAGGTTGAGACGAGGGCCGCCGGGAAGTCCTCCCCTGGCCGGACCCGGCGCCGGCGTCCAGCGCGCATGCAGTGCGGTCGCGGTCGTCGCGAACATCCGGGGCACGTCCGGCGTCACCGGATCCATCACCTATGCCTGGGTCGCGGGAGGCAGCGAGGGCGCGCGCGGCAGTCTTGCGCTCCGCCGGCGGTTTGCGGACGTCGACTCCGTGGTCGTGCTCGAGCCGTTTGGCGTACCGGGAGCCGACAGTCTCTGGCGTACCTCGTTCGATGACCTGCCCGTCTATTTTGCCGCCGGGGATACCGCGCAGGCCGCGAGCGTATCGTGGGCCACTGCCTGGTCTGTGAGCGGAGGCGAGCGCTATCGAATGCTCCATTCAATTCCCTCGGCGGATGCCCGGGCGTGGACCGCGGTCGGCAAGCCGACGATCGTCGTGGGATTGCCCGTCGCCTACCTCGGTACGCACGCTGAGATCGCTCCGAACCGGCTGAACCCGTCCTGGAGTCAGTTTCTAGTTGGCCCTCGGGCGATCCAGGTCTCGGGCGCCGAGATGGGGGGGTTCGAGATTGAGCTCGGAGGCGAGCGGCTGGAAGCCACGCCGTGGTTCGCCGAAGGTTTTGGCAGGTCCTCGGACCCGTTGCAGGATCCCGCCCGGCCCCACGCCGCCGCGATGAAGGTCCTTGCGCCGCTGCTGTTCGCGTACGGCGTCTCCGAACACGAGGAGAAGGTGGCGCGCGCGGTGCTGCGTGCACTCGGACCGGACCTCGGCCGGTTCGCGCAAGTGGATACGCGCGGCAACATCGTCCTCGCGCTCGGAAAGGGCAACCCGAAGCGCATGTTCATCGCGCACCAGGATGAGATCGGTTACCGGCTGACGACCATGGATCCGGACGGCCGCTGGCGTGCGGAGCGGAAGGGCGGTTTTTACGATTGGCTCTACGAGGGGCAGGTGGCGGGAGACCCTCGTTCCGGCTCCCTTGTCGTCCCGCCGCGCGCAGGATCCAGGTCGAGCCCGCGTCCGATCATCGCAAACCCAATGTCCGATACGCCCCGCCTGCCCGCTGGACCGGGTTCGCGGTTCGACCTACAGGACTTGCGGATCGACCCGAGTCCGACTCAGGTCGGTCGGGGGCTCAAGGCCGGCTACGACATCACCGTCCCCCACGAGATCGCCCGCCTCGGCGCCCACCGTGTCTCCGCGCGTGCAATCGACGACCGCTACGGATGCGCCTCCCTCGTCATGGCCGCGAAAGAGCTCTGGCCACGCCGCAAGAGCCTCCCGAACACGGTCTGGCTCGTCTGGTCGGTCGAGGAGGAGATCGGCCTGAAGGGCGCCGAGTGGCTCGCGGACAGCCTGCTCAAGGCCGGTGCCTTGCCCAAGCGCGTGCACGCGGTCGACACCTTCGTCTCCAGCGACTCGCCGCTCGAGGACCAGCGCTACGGCGACGCGAAGCTCGGCCAGGGCGCGGTGGTGCGCGCGGTCGACACCAGCCACGAGGCGCCGATCGAGGCCGTGCGCGCGACGCTCGCGCTCGCGAAGGCTCAGGACATCCCGCTCCAGTACGGCGTGACCGCGGGCGCCAACGACGGGGTGCCGTTCGCCGAGCGCGGCTCGATCAACGTGCCCCTCGCATGGCCACTGCGCTACTCGCACTCGGCGGTCGAGGTGGCGGACTTGCGGGATCTCGAGTCGCTGACCCGGCTGATCATCGCGTTGTCGAAGGAGCCGGCGACGGACGATCCCGGTCGGCCGTAGAAATTCCGGGTCGTTCAACCTGCCCCGGGGCAGGTGGTTTGGTCGTCGAACATGCCCCGAGACATGTTGATGAGACACGCGCGGCGCTCACCGCACTTGCGCCGGCGCAAGTTGTCCCGGCGCGGGTACATACTGTGCGAACTTGCCCCGGGGCAAGCTGAGGTGATACGTGCGTCGCCACTCTCTGTTGCGCCGGCGCAAGTCCTCGACCCGTGAATCCCGCGCGACCGAACATGCCCGAGGCAGGTTGATCGATCGTCGAACCTGCCCCAGGGGAAGTTGATGGATGCGTGTTTGTGCTCGCCGAACATGTCCCGGGACATGTTGCTCCCGTGCGAGGGACAGCCATCGCACTTGCGCCGGCGCAACTGATCCACGCGCAAGCGCGGGCTCGTCGAACCTGCCCCGGGGCAGGTTGAAGCCAGGCCCAGGCTGCCCCGGGGCAGCTCCCCGCTACCCCAGCGCGGCCTCATAAAGCCTCACCGCTTCATCGACCGCGCGCAGCTCGATCGACTCGTCCGTGATGTGGCAGTCCTGCGGCCGCCCGGGCCCAAGGACGAGGAACGCGGCGCCCGTGGGCGCAAAACACGCCGCCTCGGTCGCGAAGTCGCAGAATCCGAAGGGGCGCTTCGCGAGCTTCTTGAGCCGCCGCGCCGCCGGTCCGGGCTTGGAGGAGAGCGCCTTCAGCAGGTGCACGGGCTCGAGCCGATAGGGGACGCGCGCGCGCTTGAGCAACGCCTCGAGCTTCGCCATCGCCTGCTTCTCGCTGAGCTTCGGCGAGTAGCGCACGTCGAGCTGGAGCTTGCAGTGGTCGGCGATCACGTTCATCGCGACGCCGCCTTCGATCACGTCGGGGCTCGCGGTCATGGTCGTCGATTGCCGTGGCGTTGCGCCGGCGAGCGGCTTGAGCGCGGCGAGCAGGCGGCCCATGCGGCCGATCGCGTTCGTGCCGGCCCACGGCATCGAGGCGTGGCCGCTTGCACCGTCGGTGGTGACCGCGACCTGGAGGACGCCCTTCTGTCCCAGGCACGGCCTGAGATCCGTGGGTTCGCCGATGATCACGAGCTCGGTGTTCGCCAGCATGCCGCGTGCGACCGCCGCCTCGGCGCCGGCCATCACGGTTTCCTCGTCGGTGGTGAACAGAATCCCGAAGTCGCCCTGGTCCCTGAGCCGGGCAGCCGCAGCGAGCATGGCCGCGCAGCCGGCCTTCATATCCGTGGTCCCGCGTCCGTAGAGCCGGCCGCCCTTC
The DNA here is from genome assembly GCA_046598045.1 of Candidatus Eiseniibacteriota bacterium. Classification (GTDB taxonomy): domain Bacteria; phylum Eisenbacteria; class RBG-16-71-46; order RBG-16-71-46; family DASYSL01; genus JANPEF01. The sequence continues at coordinate 32,881 of JBKJJJ010000087.1, read as the reverse complement.
TCGGTGCCGAGCTTCGACTTCCACGTGCCCGAGACCGGCACGGTGTCGAGGTGCCCCGAGAACAGGAGCCGGGGCTTGCCCCAGGACAGCAACAGGGCGGGTCGGTCGCCGTTCGGGATGGGGGTCGCCTTGGCGCCCAGGCCCTTGCCGATCTCCTCGGCCAGACGCAGCACGGGGCGGGCGTCATCCCCCTCGGAAGACGGGCAGAGCACCAGTTGTCGCAGGATTTCTCGGACCTTCATGGTCTTCTCCAAGTCTTGGTGGAACAAGGTATTGGGGCCTTGCTCTACAGCACAGTGTCAACTCCGGGAGGGCGCCCGGCAGCGCGCCTTGGTGCCCGTCCCCGGGCCCTGCTAGACTCCTCCTCGAGGGTCTCCGAAGGAGGAAGCGTGAAAGTCCTGTCGTCCCTGCTGGCGCTCGTGATGTCCATCACCGCCAGCGGATGCTCCAGCCTCGTCCAGGTGCCGCGGGCGGACTTTGCCGCGGTGCCGGTTCGCAAGAACGTGCTCATCCGGACCGACCTCGGCGAACAGTACGCGTTCGATCGGGCGGTCGTCACCGCTGATTCGCTGTTCGGGACCGGCTACCAGCAACGCACCGTGGTCCGCGGCGACGGGGAATCGATGATCGACGAGGTCACCACGGACGTCCGGCTGCCGCTGGCGAACATCACGAGCCTGTCGGAGAAGAAGCGCGACTGGGGCCGTACCGGCAAATGGGGCGCGGGCGCCCTGGCTGCCGGCGCGTTCGTGGTCGCGGTCGGGACGAGCAAAGGCAACACCGACATCGCGAAGCCCGGGGGCGGAAAGGGTCCACCCTTCTAGCCCCCACGACGAAGACGACTCTCCTGGTAGCACCACCGGCCACCCTTCGCTTGCCACCCGCACCCCGCCAGGAGATCCACATGAGCCGCTTCACCATCCGTTGGGAGCCCGCAGGCTTCGTCTACCACGTGCGGGCTGAGCGTGCGCTGCGCGAAGTCGCGCGCGGGCTCGGCCTGTCGCGGCGGCTCGGCCGCGTGATCGTGAGCGTGCGGCCTTCGATCGCGACCGACGAGGCGGTGGTGATCTGGCGCGAGGGTCGTCGCGTGGCGCTGCGCATCGACGTCGACCTCGGAAACTTCCTCACCGCCGATGGCCGGCGGGCGCTCGCGCGCAGCGGCCTCAGGCACGACGACGTTCCCGCGCGTCGCTATTCCGACCGGACGACCCGCGCCACCTTCCTGCACGAGCTCTCGCACGTGGCCGACGCGCTGCGCCATGGCATCGACTCCAATGACGTGCCGCGCGGGCGCTGGGCGCCGTTCAACGAGGCGTGGAACGTGTGGATCGACGGGCGCCTGACGCGCCGCGGCGAGCCCGCGCTGAGCAAGGGCGAGCGCTGGGCCGCGTTCCGGCACACCTTCGCCCGGCGGGGCCGGCCGCGCGTATGGTCGCGCCTCGTGTTCGACCGCCTGTGGCGCGCCGAGAAACTCTCCCAGCGCGACTTGCTCGACGCCGTCGAGCTGCTGGTCGGGTAGGCCACTGCTGCGCGCTTTCGCGGCGGCCTCCGTCAGCGTACATTGCGCGGCATGACCGACCCGTCGCCGACGTCCTGGCGGGCCCATGCCGAGCGCTTCACCACTGTTCCCGCACCCGCGGCGCTGATCGCCGCGTTCCCCGCGCACGCGGCGCGCGTTCTGGCCCGGCTCTCAGGCGCCGGACACGAGGCGGTCGCGGTGGGGGGCGGCGTGCGCGACGCGCTGCTTGGGCGCGAGGTCTTCGGGCTGTGGGACCTCGCGACGGCGGCGACGCCTGAGCAGGTGGTGGCGCTCTTCCCGGGCGCGGTGCCCACGGGCATCGAGCACGGCACGGTCACGCTGCCCGATCCCATGGGGGCGATCGAGATCACGAGCTACCGCACGGATCACGGCTACAGCGACGCGCGGCGGCCCGACGAGGTGCGCTTCGGCGTCGACCTGGTGACCGACCTCGAGCGCCGCGACTTCACGGTCAATGCGCTCGTGTATGAGCCGGCCTCCGGTCTCGTACTCGACGCGGTGGGCGGACTCGCCGACCTCGAGGCGCGGTTGCTGCGCGCCGTCGGGGACCCGGTACAGCGTTTCCGCGAGGACGCCTTGCGGCCGGTGCGCGGCGCGCGCCTCGCCGCCGTGCTCGGCTTCGCGCTCGCGCCCACGACCGAAGCCGCGCTCGCGGCGGCGGCCGACCTCGTGCCGAAGCTGTCCGCCGAGCGCGTGCGGGACGAACTCGCGAAGATGCTCGCGGCCGAGAAGCCGTCGATCGGGTTCGAGCTGCTGCGCACCTCCGGCCTGCTCGCGCTGCTCCTGCCCGAGCTTGCGGACGCGGTCGGCGTGGCGCAGAACCGCCACCATGCGTTCGACGTCTATGGCCACACGCTGCGCGCGGTCGACGCTGCGCCGAGAGAGAACGCGGTCGTGCGCTGGGCGGCGCTGGCGCACGACCTCGGCAAGCCGCCCACGCGCGCCGTGCGCGAGGACGGCGAGGCGACGTTTCACGGTCACCCGCAGGTCGGGGCCGAGATCACCGACGCCATGCTGACGCGGCTCAAGTTGCCGCGCGCAGAGCGCGAGGCGATCGTGCACCTCGTGCGCGAGCACCTGTTCGACTACCTGCCCGAGTGGACCGACGCGGCGGTGCGGCGGTTCGTCAAGCGCGTGGGGGAGGCGAACCTTGCCGACCTGTTCGCGCTACGCGCCGCGGATGCCGCGGGCACGCGCGAGGGCGTGCCCAACCTGGACAACCTCGTCGCGTTCCGCGCGCGCATCGACGAAGTGCTCGCGGCCCGGCCGCCGCTGTCGACGCGCGAACTCGCGATCGACGGCAACGAGTTGATGAAGGCGCTCGACCTGGTCCCGGGGCCGCGCGTGGGGGCGATCCTCGATGCCCTGGTCGAGCGCGTCCTCGATGACCCGGCGCTCAATACCAAGGAGCAACTGCTGGCGCTCGCGCGCGCATTGCCCGCTGCGCCCGCGCATGGCGAACGCCGCGCGCCTTGACACCCCGGGTGGGGGCCGATATTCTTCCGCTCGGCTTCCCTCGAACCCCCATGGAGACACAAAACAAGGAATGGATTGGAGCCGGGTACAGGGACCGGTGCGTCGCGAGCTGGCGCAGGTGGATCGCCAGCTCGCGTCGCTTTTTCGGTCGCCGATCGGAATCATCAACCAGGTCGCGGGACATTTTCTCGCCACGCGCGGGAAGAAGTTCCGTCCGACGCTATTGCTGCTCGTGGCGCGACTGGCCGGCAAGGCCGATCGGGACGTCGTCGCGGCTGCGTGCGTGGTGGAGATCATCCACGCCGCCGCGCTGATTCACGACGACTCCGTCGACAAGAGCCTGCTGCGGAGGGGCCTGCCGACGGTCAACCACCTGTGGAACGACGAGGTCGCGATCATCATCGGCGACTTCCTCTATTCCAAGGCGTTCACCAAGATGGTCGACGAGGAGCTGCACCCGGCGATGGAGATCCTCGCCCGTGTCAGCCACCAGATGACCATCGGCGAGGCGCTCGAGTTCGAGCACGAAGACGACGTCGCGGTCACCGAGGCGCAGTATCTCGACGTGATTCGCGCCAAGACCGCCTCGCTCATCGCGGGCGCATGCCAGATCGGCGCATCGGTCAACGGCAAGGCGAAGGACAAGGCGCGCGTCAAGCGCTTCCGGGATTTCGGAGACCACGTGGGCATGGCATTCCAGATCACCGACGACCTGTTCGACTTCGTGGGCGACCCCGCGTCGACCGGCAAGGGCGTCGGCGGCGACCTCGAGAGCGGCAAGATCACGCTCCCGCTGATTCACGCGCTCACGACGGGCGGCAAGGACGGCAAGCGGGTGGCGGCACTGATCGACAAGAAGCAGCTCGATCCCGCCGAGTGGGTGGAGCTGGTCGGCATCCTCGAGCGCAACGGTTCGATCGCCTATGCGACCGGTCGTGCGCAGGACTATGCGAAGAAGGCCCGGCGCGCGCTCGCGCCCGAGCCCGCCTCGTCGATCAAGGATGCGCTCGACGCGTCCATCTCCTACGCCATCGCGCGCCTGAGTTGAGCGATCTCGTGACCCGCCCGCCCCGTACCGGCGACGGCCTGGCGCTTGCCCAGGATGCCGTCCGCCTCGCCCTCGACAAGAAGGCGAGCGATCCCGTGCTGCTCGACCTCCGCGAACTGCAGGCCGTGAGCGACTACTTCGTGATCGTCTCCGCCGCGTCCGAGGTGCAGGTCAAGGCCATCGCCGACCACATCGAGGACAGCCTGCGCGAGGCCAAGGGCCCCAAGCCCTGGCACGCCGAGGGCCGCGAGGGCCGCCAGTGGATGCTGCTCGACTACATCGACGTCGTGGTCCACGTGTTCCACGAGCGCACCCGCGAGTACTACCTGCTCGAGCGCCTGTGGGGCGACGCGCGGAAGATCGAGATTGCTGACACCCGCCCTGCGTGAGGCGCTGACCGAGGCGCTGAAGGCGAACGGCTGGAGCGTGGACGAGGGAGTGCCGCTCGAGGTCCCACGCCAGGCCGATCACGGCGATTACGCCAGCAACGTCGCGCTCGTCCTCGCGAAGAAAGTCGGCCGCCCGCCGCGCGAGGTCGCGCAGGCGCTGCTCGCCGCGCTGCCGAAGGACTCGACCCTGATCGAGTCCACGTCGATCGCCGGTCCCGGTTTCGTCAATTTCCGCCTCTCCACCGATGCGCTGCGCCGCGAACTGCTCGAGATCCTCGAGCGCGGCGATGTCTATGGCACGTGGCCCTCGGCCGGCACGGCGCCCGTGCTCGTCGAGTTCGTGAGCGCAAACCCGACCGGTCCGATGAACGTGGTCAACGCCCGGGCCGGCGCGGTCGGCGCCGCGCTCGTGCGGCTCTACCGCGCCGCGGGCATCGGGGCCGACGCCGAGTTCTACGTCAACGACGCGGGCCGCCAGGTCGACCTGCTCGGCGCCTCGGTCGCCGCGCGCTTCCGCGAGCGGCTCGGGCTGCCCGCCGACTTCCCCGAGGACGGATACCAGGGCGCGTACATCGTTGACCTCGCGGCCGCCGTGCCCGAGGCCGAGGGCAAGGCGGCGCTCGCCCAGGGGGACGCGCGCTGGTTCCGGGACTTCGCGCTCGAGCGCATGCTCACCGGGCAGCAGAGGGACCTGGCCGCGTACGGGGTGACGTTCGATCGCTGGTATCGCGAGTCGACGCTGCACGAGGGCGGCGCGCTCACGAAGACGCTCGCCGACCTCACCGAGCGCGGCCACGTCTATGAGCTGGACGGCGCGACCTGGTTCCGCTCGAGTGTATTCGGCGACGAGAAGGACCGCGTGCTGGTGCGGCAGAACGGCGAGCCCTCGTACTACCTGGCCGACATCGCATACCATCGCGACAAGGCGTCGCGCGGTTACGGGCGCGCGCTCGACCTGTGGGGGCCGGATCACCACGGGCACATCGCGCGGGTCGCCGCGGCGCTCGAGGCGCTCGGGCTGCCGAAGGGATTCTTCGCGGTCACGATCGTGCAGTTCGTGCGCTTGCTCTCGAAGGGCGAGCTGGTCAAGATGTCGAAGCGCGCCGGCGAGTTCATCACGCTGTCCGACCTGCTCGAGGACGTGGGCGCGGACGCGGCGAAGTATTTCTTCCTCATGCGCTCGACGTCGGCGCACCTGGATTTCGATCTCGATCTCGCGCGCGAGCAATCGAACGACAATCCGTGCTATTACGTCCAGTACGCGCATGCCCGGATCGCGAGCCTGGTCCGCGTGGCCGCCGAGAAGGGGCTCGTCCCTCCGGCCGGCGCGGACGCGCGCCGGGCGGCGGTTGCGAAGCTGGGCGAGCCCGAGGAGCGGGAGCTGATGCGGCTGCTCGCCCAGTTTCCGGACACGGTCAAGGGCGCGGCCGAGGCGCAGGAGCCGCAGCGCCTGCCGGCATTCCTGGCGCAGGTGGCGGCGGCGTTCCACCAGTTCTACCACCAGCACCGGGTGGTGACGGACGATGCCGAACTCTCGGGGGCGAGACTCCTGCTGGCGCGCGGCGCGCAGCAGGTGATTGCCAACGGGCTGGCCTTGCTCGGGGTTTCGGCCCCGGAGCGGATGTAGGGGGAGCGGTGAGCATCGTCGTGGTCGGTTCGGTCGCGCTCGATACGATCTACACGCCCCGGGGGTCCGCCGAGGACACGCTCGGCGGCTCGGCGTCGTACTTCGCGCTCGCGGCGCGGCACTTCACCGACGTGCACGTGGTCGCGGTCGTGGGCGAGGACTTCCCCGCGAAGCACCGCGCCATGCTCGAGATCGACCGCGTGCACCTCGAGGGCCTCGAGACCAAGCCCGGCAAGACCTTCCGCTGGGCGGGCGAATACACGGATGACCTCAACGGCCGGAAGACGCTCTCGACCGAACTCAACGTGTTCGAGACCTTCCACCCGGTGCTCACGCCCGAGCAGCGCAAGTGCTCGACCGTCTTTCTCGCGAACATCGATCCCGAGCTCCAGCTCGAGGTCCTCTCGCAGGTCGAGAATCCGCGCCTGACCGTGTTCGACACCATGAACTACTGGATCTCCTCGAAGAAGGACGCGTTGGTCGAGCTCATGCGCCGGGTCGACGTGGTCCTGCTCAACGACGAGGAGGTCAAGCTGCTCGCCGGCGACTGGTCGCTGCCGCGCGCGGCGCGCAGGCTCCACGACATGGGGGCGAAGCGGCTGGTGATCAAGAAGAGCGAGCATGGCGCGGCGCTGTTCGACCGCGAGGATCGCTTCTTCACGCCGGCGTTCGCGCTCGAGAACCCGCTCGACCCGACCGGGGCGGGGGACACGTTCGCGGGCGGGTTCCTCGGGTACCTCGACGCGACGGGCGGGACCCACCCGATGCAGTTCCGGCGCGCGATGGTGGTCGGCACTGCCCTGGCTTCGATCGCGGTCGAAGGCTTCTCGCCGGCGCTCCTGCGCGAGGCCAGCCGGGACACCATCGCCCGGCGGGTGGACGCGGTGCTGCAGACCATGCACTGCCCGCCCGAACCGCTCTGGCCCGCTTGAACTTAGGGCCGCCGCCGGCGGTTGTCCGGTGGCCGGCGGTGTGCTAGACTCCCTGCGTTTTCCCCCGATATAAACATCGTGTTAGATTAGGAAGGAGGATCGGTTCCCTGTCCTCGGAATTGTCGGCCTCGTGGGTGGCCGAAGCTGAGCGGATTCTCTGCCAGCTCAGGGATGTCAAGGCCGCTTCGATCACCACGGACGGGGATACCATCAAAGAGATTCACATCGTCGCGGTTTCGACGCGCTCGCCCAAGAACATCGTCCGCGACGTCGAGACCTCGCTCAAAGCGTTCTTGAAGCGGCCGATCGATCATCGCATGATCTCGGTCGCGTTACAGGAGCCAGGTCCGGCTCCGGAACCGACTGCGGGGGCTGCGCCGGTCCCGCCCAACGGGGCGAGCCGCGCGCCCGAGCCCCCGCCCCGCGCGGCGACGCCACCGTCGCTCGTGGAGCACCCGGTGACGCGTCCGGACCCGTCGTCCGCGGCAACCGGCTTGCGCGTGCGCTTCCTCTCCGCGAACCTGTTCGTGAGCGGGTTGCGCACGCAGGCCCAGGTCGAGCTCTCGTGGCAGGGGATGACCCGCCTCGGCAACGCGACCGGAGCTTCGGCGCGCGACAACGCGTATCGCCTGATCTCGAGCGCGACCATCAACGCGCTCGTGCCGTACCTGGGCGATGACGTCACGCTCGCCCCGCACGAAGTCGAAATCGTGCGGCTCGGCCGTCAGGAAGTGGTGGTGGTCACCGTCAAGTTGCTCGCCCAGCGCTCCGAAAAGACGCTTGTCGGGTCGTGCACGGTGGAACAAGACGTGGCCCAGTCGGTGGTCTATGCGACGCTCTCTGCGGTCAACCGCGTGCTCGGCGGCCTTCGGTCCCGCGAGCCCGTGGAGTACGAGTTGAGACCGACATCGACGTAAGGCGAAGCGAAGCGAAGTTCACAAGCGGAGCGCCAACCCACGAAGCTGGGAGTCGTCCTGACTCTCACACTTGTTACGCAGTTCAGGGGAGGTGTTCTCACCATGATGAACTTCTTGATGCTGCTGGAGGAGCTGGCCGGAGAGATCCTCGATCTCAACGACGGCAAAGGTGGTTGGGATCTGCAGCCGACGGATGGTAAGGGCGGCTGGGATCGCACCGACGGCAAGGCTGGCTGGTAGTCATCTCGTGTTCGGGGTGATCCAGTTCGGCTGAGCCCCCCAACGCGTCACATGCCCCAGGTTGGTGTCGGTCTCACATTTTGTTTCGGCGCGCCCTCGCGGCGCGCGCCTTCAGGCACGAGGCCCGAGAGGGAACTTCCACCGGATGGAACACGGCGCGCAAGCCGGCACTCCCACCCCCGCGCGGCACCCCCTGTTCGTCCCGTATTATGGGCTCGTCGTCCTCGGCGCGCTGCTCTACCTCGGCAAGAGTCTCCCCGCCCTGTCGCACCCGCACTGGTTCGGCCTCGCGCTCACGCTCGGGCTCATGATCGCGGCCGACCTCGTCCCCGTGCGCATGCCGGGAGGCGGCTTCGTCACCACGGGGGCGAGCCTCGATTTCGCCGCGCTCTTGGTGTTCGGTGGTCCGTGGACCGCGCTCCTGAACGTGGTCGGAACCGTGCTCGGGCAGGGCGTGTTCCGCCGGAAGCCCCCGGTGCGCGTGCTGTTCAACGCCGCGCTCTACGTCGTGATGATCTCGGCCACGGCGTTCGTGTTCGCGCTGCTCGGCGGGCACGTCGGCCGGATCGACCTGCCGGCGGACCTGCCGGCGCTCGTCGCCTGCGCGCTCACCTACTTTCTGGTCAACGGGCTCGGACTGTCGCTCGTGCTCGCGCTCACGGGCGGGCCCTCGGCGTGGCGCATCTTCCAGGTCAATTTCTTCGTCACCGCGCTCCATCACCTGAGCTACCTCCTGCTCGGCGGCGTGTCGGCGGTGGCTTTCTTCCGCCTGGGGCCGTGGGCGCTCGCGCTGTTCGTCCTGCCGATCCTGCTCGCGAGCCTGTCGTTCCGCCGCTACTTCGAGATGAAGCAGGACCTGCTCGAGTTCGTGCGCGCGCTCGCCGAGGTGCTGGAGGAGGTCGATCCCTACACGCGCCAGCACTCGGTGCGCGTGGCCGAGTACTCCAAGCGCCTCGCGCGCGCGATGGGCATGTCCGAACGCTCGGTGCAGGACCTCGAGTACGGCGCGTTGCTCCACGACCTGGGCAAGGTCGGCCGCCAGTACCAGTACATCCTGCAGAAGCCCGGGCGGCTCTCGCTCGAGGAGCAGTCGACGATGCGCGCCCACCCGGCCGAAGGGGCGGCGATCGTGGCGAAGGTGCGCGCGCTCCGTCGCGCCTCGGATATCGTCAAGAACCACCACGAACGCCCGGACGGACTCGGCTACCCGTGCGGCCTGCGCGGCGACGACATCCCGCTCGGCGCGCGCATCGTCATGGTCGCGGACGCATTCGATGCCATGACCTCCGATCGCCCGTATCGCCGCGCGATGCCATCCGAGCGTGCGGTGGGCGAACTCGCGAAACACTCGGGCACGCAGTTCGACGCCGGCGTCGTGGCCGCGCTCGAGGGCCTGGTGCGCGGCGGCCGCTTCCCGGTGTTGCGCGAGACCCAGGCCGGCGACGAGGCGACGGACCTGCCGCCCGCCCGGAGGGAGGCCTGATGCGCTACGACGAGGCCGGGGTCGACATGGCGCGCGCCGACCGCACGCTCGGCTCGCTCAAGGACACGATCCGTTCCACGTTCACGCCCTGCGTGAAGAGCGACGTGGGCCACTTCGCCGGACTGTGCGCCGTCCCGGGCGCGCCCGAGGGCACGCCGTGGCTCGCCGCCTCGACCGACGGGGTGGGGACGAAGCTGCTGATCGCGCGCGACACCCGACGCGAACGCGAGGTTGCCGGGGACCTGGTGCGGCACTGCGTGAACGACATCCTCGTGATGGGGGCGTTCCCGCTGTTCTTCCTCGATTACTTCGCGACCGGGGCGCTCGAGCCGCGCGTGCTCCAGGCCTGCGTCGAGGGCATCGCGGGGGCCTGCCGCGCCGAGGGAGTCGCGCTGCTCGGTGGCGAGACCGCCGAGATGCCCGACCTCTACTCCGCCGGGGACTTCGACCTCGCGGGCACGATCGTGGGCACCGTCCCGCCCGAGCGCGTCATCGACGGCGCGCGCATTCGCTCCGGGGACGAGTTGTGGGCGCTGCCGTCCGCCGGGCTCCACACCAACGGCTACTCGCTCGCGCGCCGGATCGTGGCTCACGCAGGCCTCGCGTGGGACGCCCCTTTGCCCGGGGCCGATGCCATGGTGGCCGACGCGCTGCTCATGCCGCACCGCTCCTACCTTGCGGCGTTGCGTCCCTTGATCGAGCAGGGCGCCTTGAGCGGACTTGCGCACGTCACCGGCGGCGGGATCCCCGGGAACCTCGTGCGCGTCCTGCCCGCAGGCACGTGCGCGCGCATCGCCCGCAGCGCGTGGAGCTGGCCGCGGACGTTCCGCGCTCTCCAGGCGCTGGGCGACGTCGAGACCCAGGAGATGGAGCGCGTGTTCAACCTCGGCGTGGGAATGATCATGGTGGTTGCGCCCGCGCGCTCGGCCGACGTGCGCGCGCAGCTGACGGCCGCGGGCGAAGCGCCCTTTCGCCTGGGCGTGGTCGAGGCGGGAGAGCGCGGAGTTGTGTTGCACGATTAGTCGCAGGTCCCCGCTGGGCCCGCTCCCGCGGACTCTTCCATGCCCGATACCATCGACCCGGAACCAACCTGGATCGGCGCCGACCCCGGGTTGCTCGCCGCCCTCGCGCGCCTCAGGATCGCGGCGCCGTCGAGCCTGCCGGTGCTCGTACTGGGCGAGACCGGAACCGGGAAGGACCTCGCGGCGCGCACGCTGCATGCCGGCTCGGGGGCGCCCCGGGGGCCGTTCGTTGCCCTCAACTGCGGCGCGCTCCCCGAGGGCCTGATCGAGAGCGAACTCTTCGGCGCCGGGCGAGGGGCGTTCACGGGCGCGACGCCGCGGGCGGGCCTGGTCGAGGCGGCCGAGGGCGGCACGCTGTTCCTGGATGAGATCGGTGACGCGGGGCCCGCCCTCCAGATGAAGCTGCTGCGGCTGCTCGATGCCGGAGAGTTCCGGCGCCTCGGCGAGACGCGCACGCGGCGGGCGAATGTGCGGGTCGTGGCGGCGACCCATCGCGACCTCCCGGCCGCGGTCCGGGAGGGGCGGTTTCGCGCCGATCTGTGGTACCGTCTGGCCGCGATCGAGGTGTCCCTGCCGCCGCTGCGCGCGCGTGGCGAAGACGGACTGCTGCTCGCCCGCGCGTTCCTCGGGCGCGCGTGTCCGGGCGCGTACTTGGACCGTGCGGCACGCACGCTCGTGCGGGGCCACGCGTGGCCGGGCAATGTGCGCGAGCTGGCCCAGGCGATGACCCACGGCGCGCTGTTCGCGCGCGCCGACGGCGCGGTCGGGCTCGACGCGCTGCCGGCGCGACTCGTCGCGGCGAATCAGGCCGGCGCAGCCGGGGCGGGGCGTCTCGCCGGAGAAATCGCCGCCCTCGAGGCGGCGCGCATCGACCAGGCCCTGGCGGAAGCCGGCGGCAACCGTGCGCGCGCGGCGCGGCGCCTCGGATTGTCGCGGCAAGGATTGTGGCGAAAGCTCAAGCGGCGCGGCGCCCCGGGCGGCGCGCCCGAGACCCTGGGACGGGAGGGGGCGTGGCGAAGAAGATCCTGAAGGCGGCGTTGATCGGCGTGGGCGTGGCGGGCCAGGTCAGCCACATCCCGGCCTGGAAGAAGCTCGAGGACGTCGAGTTGGTCGTGCTCTGCGATCGCGACGAGGAGAAGGCGTCGCGCGTGGCGCAGCGCTTCGGCGTTCCGCGCGCGACGTCGACGATCGACGACGTGCTCGAGGACCCCGAGATCGACCTGGTCGACATCTGCACCCCGAACTTCCTGCACGCCCCGCTCGCGATCGCCGCACTCGAGAGCGGCAAGCACGTGCTGGTCGAGCGCCCGATCGCGCGCAATGCGTCCGAGACCGAGAAGATGGTCAAGGCCGCGGACAAGGCCGACCGCCTGCTCGAGTGCGCGCTCGCGCACCGCTATCGCGAGGACACGAAGATCCTCAAGAAGTTCGTCGACCGCGGCGAGCTGGGCGAGGTGTTCTATACCAAGACCGGGTGCCTGAGGCAGCGCACCGACTGGCGCACGGAGGAATGGCGCCAGCAGAAGCAGGTCTCGGGCGGCGGCGTCCTGATGGACCTGGGCGTCCAGATGCTCGACCTCACGCTCCACATCCTCGGCTCCCCGAAGGTCGAGTCGGTCTCCGCCTCGGCGCACCGCGCGGGCAAGGCCGAGGTCGAGGATTCGCTGATCGCGCTGCTGCGCCTCGACACCGGCGGCGTGATCAACCTCGAGGTGACGTGGGGCCTCCTCATGGAGAAGGACTTCGCCTACGTCAACCTGTTCGGGCACAGCGGCGCCGCGCTGTGGAATCCGCTGCGCATCCACAAGGGTATGCATGGCAGCCTGGTCAACGTGACCCCGGCGGTGGACTCGCCGCGCAACGTCTACAAGCAGGCGATCGAGGCCCAGATCGCGCACTTCGCCGACCAGGTTCGCAAGGGCTCCGGCGCGGGGAAGTCCGGGGCCGAGATGCTCGCCGTCATGCGCCTGGTGGACGCGATCTACCGCTCCGCGGAACAGGGGCGCGAGGTGCGCCTCGCCTAGCGCCCGCCCGGCGCGCACCGCGTTGCCCCGGCCGAGCGCGCGCCGGGCGTGGGCGATGGCCCTCGCCTCCGGCGTCCTGCTCGCGCTCGCGTTCCCGCCGATCAACCTCGCGCCGCTCGCCTGGATCGGCCTCGTGCCGGCCGGGCGCTGGCTCGCGACCGAAGAGCACGGCCGTCCGCGCTCCGCCCGCGAGGCCTGGGGCCTCGGCTACGCGCTGGGCCTCGTTTTCTTCGGCATCGCGCTGCACTGGATCGCGTTCCTGTCCAAGGTCGCGGTCACCGTCTCCTGGATCATGTATCCCGCGTGGTTCGCAGCTGCGGCCTACTGTGCGCTCTATCCCGCGCTCGCCGCTGCGCTGACCGCGCTCGCCCGGCGCCGGCTCGGCCTGCCGGTCGCGCTGGGCTGGCCGCTGTTCTGGCTCGCGTCGGAGTGGCTGCGCGCGCAGGGCGAACTCGGCTTTCCGTGGCTCCACCTCGGTTACAGCCAGTGGAACCTGCTCCCGGTGCTCCAGCTTGCCACGCTCTCGGGCGTGAGCGGCGTGTCGCTCTTCGTCGCCGCGCTCAACGGCCTCGTGCTCGCGGCGCTCGACGCACGCGCCGCGCGGGTCCGGACGGCATTCGCCGCCGCCGCCCTCGTGGCGCTCGCGCTGCCGTTCGTGTGGCTCGGTCCGCGCATCCCGCCGCCCTCGTCGGGCGGGCCGGCGCTGGGACTGATCCAGGGCAACGTTCCGGGGAGCGTCAAGTGGAGCGGCAAGAACGAGGACGAGGTGCTCGCGAAGTTCATGATGCTCAGCCGCCAGGCGATCGCGGACGGGGCGCGCTTCGTCCTCTGGCCCGAGACCTCGACCGGCAGTTACCTGCGCCAGAACTTGGAGCAGCGTATGCGGCTCCAGCACTTCGTCGACTCGACCGAGGTCTGTATCCTCACGGGGTACCCGGACTATCGCTTCACGGGCCCGAAGACCGTGCTGAGCTGGAACGCGGCCGGGGTGTTCTGGCCGCACACCGGGCTCGGACCGCAATACGCGAAGATGCACCTCGTGCCGTTCGGCGAGAAGATGCCGTTCGAGTGGCTCGTCCCGGCGATCGCCAAGCTCGACCTCGGCCAGGCCGAGTGGACGCCGGGCGTCGATCCGTCGCCGCTGCCCACCCCGGTCGGGCCGGTGGGGGTCCTCGTGTGCTTCGAGTCGATCTTCGGCGACCCGGCTCGCGCCGAGGTGCTGCGCGGCGCGACCTGGCTCGTGGTGATCACGAACGACGAGTGGTTCGGCCGGAGCGGGGCGCTCTCGCAGCACGCCGCGATGAGCGTCTTCCGGGCGGTCGAGCACCGCGTTCCGCTGGCGCGCGTCGCGAACACCGGCCTGACCTTCCTTTCCGATCCCTGGGGGCGCGTGTCGAAGGCCCCGTTGATCTTCGAGGACGCGGTCGTGGTGCTGCCGCTGCCCGCGCCGGCGCGCGAACGCACGCTGTTCACGCGCTTCGGGGACGTGGTGGGTCCGCTCGTCGCCGGGCTCGCGGGGCTGCTCGTCGTGCTCTCCGCGTGGCAGGCCCGGCGCCGCGCCGGCGCCTGATCCGCGCGCGTTGACCGGCATGGAACAAGCGGTTATTCTGGGCAAGTCCAGCCCACCAACACCATGTAGGAGAGCCCGTTGAGCCTCAAGGTCGCGATCCTCGGAGCCACCGGCGCCGTCGGCAGCGAGATGATCCGCGTGCTCGAGAGCCGGCAATTCCCGGTGTCGGAGTTGCGCGCGCTCTCGACCAGCCGCTCCGCCGGCCGCGCGCTGGCGTTTCAGGGCCAGACGCTCGAAGCCCGCGAGGTCGACGAACACTCGTTCGACGGCATCGACTTCGCGCTGTTCTCGGCCGGGGCGGATGCCAGCCGCGCCTGGGCGCCCGTCGCGCGCCGCGCCGGCGCGACCGTGATCGACAACTCGAATGCGTTCCGCTACGACGATGACGTGCCGCTGGTCGTACCCGAGGTCAATTCCGGTGCGCTCGCGCAAGCGCGCGGCCTGGTCGCCAACCCGAATTGCTCGACCATCCAGCTCGTGCTCGTGCTCGCCCCGCTGATGAAGCTCTCGCCCCTGGAACGCGTCACGGTGGCGACCTACCAGTCGGTGTCGGGCACCGGCGCGGACGCGCTGCTCGAACTCGACGAGCAAGTGAGGGCGGACGCGCTCGGCCTGCCGGCCGTCGCGCGGATCTATCCGCGGCCGATCGCGTTCAATGTACTGCCCCACGTCGACGACTTCATGGAGAACGGCTACTGCCGCGAGGAAATGAAACTGCTGTGGGAGTCGCGCAAGATCCTCGGCCTGCCCGAACTCCGCCTGTCGGCAACCACCGTGCGTGTCCCGGTGCGCGTCGCGCACGCGGAGGCGGTCGGGCTCGAGTTCGAGCGCGCGGTCTCGCCCGAGGAGGCGCGCACGGCGCTCGCAAGCGCTCCCGGCGTGCGCGTCGTCGACGACCCGGCGCGCGGAATCTACCCGACGCCGCTCGAGGCGGCCGGCGGGGACGATGCGCTCGTCGGCCGGATCCGGCGCGACCTGTCGCACGAGCGCGGGCTCGCGCTGTTCATCGCGTGCGACAACCTGCGCAAGGGGGCGGCACTCAACGCGGTCCAGATCGCCGAGGCAATGGCCGGCCGACCCGCCCCGGCGGCGCGATGACGGGCCACGGCGAGTCCGTCTCGCTGGGCGCGCGCGCCGCGTGGGCGATCGCGCTCGCGGCTTCAGCGGCGTGTGTCGTGCAACCGCTCGCGCTCGCCGCCCTCGCGGCGCTGGCGCTCGCGAGCTTCGTCTGGTCGGGCCGGGCGGCGGCATTGTCGCGGCTCGTCCCGGCGGCGCTCCTGCTGGCCGCGTTCGCGTTCGCGGTCAATGCGATCGCGCAAGCCGGCGCACCCATGTTCCCCGCGTGGCCATGGTCGCCCTCGACCCTCGGGATCTCGCTCGGCGCGCGCACCGCGGCGCGGCTCGCGATCACGGCGCTCGCGTTCGGCTGGCTGGTGGCCGCGACCTCGCCCTCGAGCGCGGCGGACACGCTCGCCGGCGCCCTCGGACGCGCGTTCGGGAAGACCGGCGAGGCACTCGGGCTGATGGGCCTGGTGGCGCTACGCTTCGGACCACTCGCGGCCGAGGAGGGGCAGCGGCTCACGCGCGCGGTCGCCCAGCGCGCCGGACGCCGGCCCGGCCTGTGGGCCGCGCCCGCGATCGCCGTGCCGCTCGTGCTCGCCTCCGTGCGGCGCGCCGACCGCCTCGCCTATGTGCTCGCGGCGCGGCATTACGGCGCCGCCCGGCGGACGCCCCCGGCCCCGCGCGCGCACACGTGGCGCGATGCGGCCGTCGTGCTCGCCGGGGGCACCGTGCTGGCGGTGGCCGCGCTCGCGCGCTTGTGACGCGGACGATCCGGCTCGTCGTCGAGTACGACGGCACGGACTTCTCGGGCTGGCAGGCGCAGGGCGACCCGGCGATCCGCACCGTGCAGGGTGCGCTCGAGGAGGTGCTCGGGGCGGTACTGCAGGAGCGGGTCGCGCTCGGCGTGGCGGGCCGGACCGACCGCGGGGTGCACGCGCGCGGCAACGTCGCGAGCCTCGTGACCGCAAACCCGCTGCCGCTGTGGCGCCTGGCGCGCGCGCTCGCGGGGTTGCTGCCGCCCGACGTGGCGGTCAGCGAGTTGGCGGTTGTCCCGGACACTTTTCACGCGCGCTTTTCGGCGGTCGAACGCCGCTACGTGTACCGTCTGCTGGACCGGCCCGGCGCGCTCCATGCGCGGCAGGCATGGTGGCCCTGGATGCGCCTCGATCCGGCGGACCTGACGCGGGCGTTCGAGCCGCTGCTGGGCGAGCACGACTTCCGCGCGTTTGCCGGGCGCGACCCGACGAACCAGCCGCCGCGCCATGGCCGCTGCCGGGTGACGCGCCTGGCATTCGTCCCGTGGGCCGGGGGAGTGCAACTCGAGGCGCATGCGAATCGATTTCTCTATCACATGGTGAGGAACCTGGTGGGCACTGCGACCGCGATCACGAAGGGCACGAAGCGGGCCGAGGATCTCTCCGCGATCCTCGCCTCGATGGACCGCCGCACGGCGGGGCCGACGGCGCCGCCACACGGCCTCACGCTCGAGTCGGTGGGCTACGCGGAGCGCTGGGCGCCCATCGGCGAAGTCGTCGACGGCTGGGGGAGGGCGATCTCGTGAAGGTGTCGACCTGGTTGCTGGCGGTTCTCGTGCTCTCCGCCCCGCTCGCGCTCGGGGAGACCGCGACGGCGCGCACGCCCGCGAAGCCCGTGGCCGCGCGCCGGCCCGGGACGATCGACGACTCGCGCCGCAACGCGATCGTCTCGGCGGCGGAGCGCGCGATGCCCGCGGTGGTCTCGATCTCGGTCATGACCACCCAGGTCGTGCGCGACAACCCGTTCTACTCGTTCTTCCCCGACGAGTTCTTCGATCGGTTCTACCCGCAGTTCGAGCGCAAGGAGCAGATGCCGTCACTCGGCTCAGGCGTGATCGTCGACGCGCAGGGAACCGTGCTGACCAACGACCACGTGGTGCGCAACGCCGAGGAGATCAAGGTCACGCTGCCCGACGGCCGCACGTTCCCCGGCAAGGTGCTGGGCGAGAGTCCCGTCTACGACCTCGCGATCGTCGCGATGGACGTCAAGGGCGCGACGGTGCCGGTCGCGCGACTCGGCACGTCCGAGGGCCTGATCGTCGGCGAGTGGGCGATCGCCATCGGCAATCCTTTCGGCTTCCTGCTCAACGACCCGAGCCCGTCCGTCACCGCGGGCGTGGTCAGCGCGATGAAGCGCGACATCAAGGGCGGGGTGGGCGAGGGCGGCATCTACAAGAACATGATCCAGACCGACGCGGCGATCAACCCGGGCAACTCGGGCGGCCCGCTGGTCAACGGGCTGGGCGAGGTGATCGGGGTCAACACGTTCATCTTCACGCGCGGCGGCGGGTCGCTCGGCATGGGATTCGCGATCCCGATCGACACCGCGAAGCGCCTGCTCGCCGAGGTCAAGCGCTACGGCCGGATCCGCCTCGCGTGGTCGGGGCTGCAGGTCCAGCCGGTGACGCCGTACCTCGCGAGCCGGCTCGGCATCGCGAAGCCGGGAGGACTCGTGGTCTCGCGCGTCGACGCGAAGAGCCCGGCGCTCGCGGCGGGCATCGGGACCGGCGACATCATCTACAAGGTGAACGGCGAGCCGGTGAACACCGCCGAGGACGCGCAGCGTTCGATCTTCGGCGCCGGAGTCGGGGACACGGTGCGGCTCGACCTCGAGCGCGCGGGCAAGCCCATCGCCGTGAGCCTCGTGCTCGCAGAGTCGCCGCCCCCGGCCGCGGACAGCGCGAGGACGCCGTGATCGAGCGTTACTCCCGTCCCGCGATGGCGCAGTTGTGGCACGACGACGCACGCTATCGCCGCTGGCTCGCCGTCGAGGTCGCGTCCATGCGCGCGCAGGAGGCGGCCGGCTTGTGTCCGCCCGGAACCGCCGACGCGATCGCCGCGCATGGCCGCTTCGACGCCGCGCGCATCGACGCGCTCGAGGCCACGCTCCATCACGACGTGATCGCGTTCCTCACCGACGTCGGCGCGTCGCTGGGCGATGAGAAGCGCTTCCTCCACCAGGGCATGACCTCCTCCGACCTCGTGGACACCGCGCTCGCTTTGACGCTGGGCGAGGCGGGCGGGTTGCTCCTGGCGGGCATCGGCCGGTTGCAGGCGGCCCTGCTCGCACTCGCCCAGCAGCATCGCGCGACCGTCATGGTCGGCCGCACGCACGGCGTGCATGCCGAGCCGATCACGTTCGGCCTCAAGGTCCTGACCTGGGCGACGGCGGTCGACCGCTCGCGCCGCGGGCTCGAGGCGGCGCTCGCCGAGTGCGCGGTCGGCAAGCTCTCCGGGGCGGTCGGCCAGGCGGCCCACCTGCCGCTCGGGATCGAGGAGGGGTTCCTCGCGGCGCTCGGCCTCGCGCCCGAGCCGGTCGCGACCCAGGTCGTCGCGCGCGATCGCCACGCGCGCCTCATGTCGGCGCTCGCGCATCTCGCCGCGAACTACGAACGGATCGCGACCGAGATTCGCCATCTGCAACGCACGGAGGTGCGTGAACTCGAGGAACCGTTCGGCGCCGGGCAGAAGGGGAGCTCCGCGATGCCGCACAAGCGGAACCCGGTCGTGTGCGAGCGCATCAGCGGGCTCGCGCGCCTGTTCCGCGGCTACGAGGTGGCCGCGCTCGAGGACGTCGCGCTGTGGCACGAGCGCGACATCAGCCACTCCTCGGTCGAGCGCGTGATCCTGCCCGATGCGTTCCTGCTCGCCGACTACCTGACCGACCGCCTCGCGTGGGTGATCGAAGGCCTGTCCGTCGACACCGCCCGCATGCGCGCGAACCTCGATGCCTCGGGCGGACTCGTGTTCTCGCAGCGCGTGCTGCTCGCGCTGACCGCCGCCGGGATGGCGCGCGAGGATGCGTACGCGCTCGTCCAGCGCTGCGCGATGGCGGCGTGGCACGGCGAGGGCCGCTTTGCGGACCTGCTCGAGGCCGAGCCCGAGGTCCAGGCCCGCCTCGGCCAGGGGCTTGCTGCCTGCTTCGACGTCGGCTATTTCCTCGGGTCGGTGGACGCGCTGTTCGCGCGCGCCGAAGCCGCGCTCGCGCGGCGGCCGGCATGACCGCGCTCGCGCCGACGCCCGCCCGTTACGGCGGGGGCGACTTCGCGACCGAGGACGCGCGCGCGGCGCTCGCGGCGCGCCTCCTGCCGCTCGGGATCCGGCTCGACGCCTACGAGCTCGGCCTCCTGGTCGAGCGCCTCGGGCGCGTGCCCCGCTGGGCCGAACTCGTGATCATGAACACGATGTGGAGCGAGCACTGCTCCTACAAGTCGACGCGCCACCTGCTCGGACAGCTGCCGACCGAGGCGCCGCAGGTCGTGCTCGGGCCGGGCGAGGACGCGGGCGCGGTGTGGGTCGGCGACCACGCCGGCGTGCGCTGGCTCGCGGTGCTGGCGCACGAGAGCCACAACCACCCGAGCCAGGTCGTGCCCTACGAGGGCGCGGCGACCGGCGTCGGCGGCATCGTGCGCGACGTGTACTGCATGGGCGCGGAGGTGGTCGGCGTGCTCGATGCGCTGCGCATGGGCACGGGCCGCGCGGGCACAGGGCTCAAGGCGCGCGAGATCCTGGACGGCGTGGTGAGCGGGATCGCCGACTACGGCAACGCGCTCGGCGTGCCGAACCTCGGCGGAGATCTCGAGTTCCACGAGCGCTACGACGCGAACGTGCTGGTCAACGTGGTCGCGCTCGGCGTGGTCGAGGAGCGCCGCCTGATCCACTCGCGGGTACCCGGCCCCGGCGACTATGCGTTCGTACTGGTGGGCAAGCCGACCGACAGTTCCGGGTTCGGGGGCGCGGCGTTCTCCTCGGGCGTGCTCGGGGGCGGGAGCGACCAGAGGAGCGCAGTGCAATTGCCCGATCCGTTCCTCAAGCGCGTGCTCACGGTCGCGAACCGCGCCGTGCTCGACCTCGCGCACGCGCGCGGCTGGGCGATCGGCTTCAAGGACCTGGGCGCCGGCGGCATCGCGTGCGTCACCAGCGAACTCGCGGACCACGGCGGTGTCGGGGCGGACATCGTGCTCGACCAGGCGCACCGCGTGCCCGAGCCGCTGGCGCCCGAGGTGCTCTTGTGCGCCGAGACGCAGGAGCGTTTCTGTTTCGCGGTGCCGTGGGACGTGCGCGACGAAGTGGTCGCGATCTACAACCAGCGCTTCGGGCTCGGCGACATCCTCGCGGGCGCCGGCGCGTCGGTGATCGGGCGGACGCGCGCCGACGGCGTCTACCGCGTGACCTGGCAGGGCGACGTCGTGGTCGAGTGCCCGGTCTCGTTCCTCACCTCGGGCGTGAAGCGCGAGCGCGCGGTCGCGCTGCGCTCGCCCACGAGCGTCCGCGCGGTACCCGTCGCCGCGCCGAAGGATCTCGCGGCCGAGGCGCTCGCCGCGGTGGGCTCGCCTGCGCTGTGTTCGCGCGCGGCACTCTACCGGCGGTACGACCCCGAGGTGCAGGGCCACACCGCGATCGCGCGCGGGGACGCCGACGCGGGCGTGCTCGTCCCGGTCCCCGGGGCGCGTTTCGGGCTCGCGATCGCGGTCGACGGCAACCCACGGCTCGGCCTCGCTGACGCCCGGCTGGCGGCCGAGCACGCGGTATGGGAGTCGGCGCGAAATGTCGCTGCGGTGGGGGCTTATCCATGGGCGCTCACCGATTGCTTGAACTACGGACGTCCTGAGGACCCGGTGGTCATGGGCGAGTTGACCGCCGGGATCGCGGGCCTTTCCGCCGCCGCGCGCATGCTCGGGACGCTGCCCGAGCCCGCGCCGGGCGAGGCGCTCGCTCCCTATCTGGCGCGCACCACGGGCGCGTTGCCGCCGCTGCCGTTCGTCAGCGGCAACGTCAGCCTGTACAACGAGGACCAGGGCGGCAGCGCGGTGCCGCCGTCGCCGATCGTCGCCTGCCTCGGGCGCCTCCCGGACGTTTCGCGCGCGCTCACGCCGGGCCTCAAGGACGGGCGCGGTCGCCTGTTCCTGTTGGGCGACCGCCCGCGCGGCGCGCTCGGGGGCTCGCTCTATGCGGAGCGCCACGGCCTCTCGGGCGGGACGGTGCCACCGGGCCCGACCCTCGACGATCGGCAGGCGCTCGCGGCGCTGCTGTGGCTCGTTGCGGCCGGGCGCGTGCGCGCGTGCCACGACGTGTCGGACGGGGGAGTGCTCCAGGCCCTGCTCGAGATGTCCTTCGCCTCGGGGCCCGGCCTCGGGTTCGACGTGGCGTGCCCGGCCGCCGCCCCAGGCACGGCATCAGGGCTCGCGTGGTTCAGCGAGGAGCCCGCGTTCGTGCTCGAGGTCGCGGGGGACGATGCCCCGGCCGTGCTCGCGATGCTGCTCGACGCGGGCGTCGCGGCGCGCCCGCTCGGCGAGGTGACGGGCGGCACGCTGCGCCTGCGGGGCGGCGAAGCCGGTGGCCCGGTTGTCGAACTCGATCGGGCGTCGTTCCACGCCCGCTGGTCCGACGCGCTCGCGGCCGCATTCGTGGTCAACGAGGAGGCGCCCGCGTGATCGGCCGCGCCGTGCCCAGGGTCGCGGTCGTGCGCCTTCCCGGCATGAACTGCGAGGACGAGACCGCGCGCGCGCTCGCAGCCGCGGGGTTGAACGCCGTGGCGGTGGCGTGGGACGAGCCGCTGTCCTCCCTCGAAGGCTACGAGGCGTACGTGCTTCCGGGCGGTTTCTCCTACCAGGACCGCGTGCGCGCGGGCGCGGTCGCGGCGAAGGACCCGCGGCTCTCTGTGATCGCGGCCGCGGCCGACCGCGGTACGCCCGTGCTCGGCATCTGCAACGGCGCGCAGATCCTGGTCGAGGCGGGACTCGTGCCCGGGGGCGCGCCCGGCGACGATCGGATCACGCTCGCGCTCGCGGGGAACCACCTCGGGGCCGCGCGCGGTTATCATGCGCGCTGGGTCATGCTCGAGGTGCGCGGCGAATCCTTGTGGACCGAGGCCTACGCGCCGGGCGAGCGCATCCCGATGCCGATGGCGCACGGCGAGGGCCGGTTCACGGCGCGCGACCCGGCGGGCCTGACTTCCCTGGCGGCGCGCGGCCAGGTGCCGCTCGCGTATGCGGCACAGGTGGGCGACGGCCCGGCGCGTGGCTGGCCGGACAACCCGAACGGGTCGGAGGCGAACGCTGCCGGCGTAACCAACGCGCGCGGCAACGTGCTCGCGCTCATGCCGCACCCGGAGCGTGCCGACCGCATGTTCCAGGTGCCGCCCGACTTCGCGGGTCCGTGGGGCGACCGCCGCCGGCGCGCGCAGGGCGACGCCGACGCCTTCGTCCGTCCCGGCCCGGGGCACGGATTGTTTCTCTCGTTGGCGTGGAGCCTCGGCGTGCGCGCCCCGGCGGAGGTAGGATGAGCGCGGACTGGATCCAACTCTGGGTGGAACGTCAGGCGGTCGATCCCGCGGCGTCCACCGCGGGCCACACCCTGCAGCTCCTGCTCGGGCGCGACGCGCCGGTGCGGGTGGGCCGGGCGGACCTGTGGGAGCTCGAGGTGTCGGGCGCGGACGAGGATGCGGCCGCACGTTTCGAGACCTGGATGCGCGCCTCGAACCTGTTCCTCAACCCGAACCGCGATCGCGGCGTCCTGCTCGAAGGCGTGGCGCCGGTCCCGGGTTCGTCCGTGGCCTCGGTGGTGACCATCGAGCGCGGTAGCGCCGACAGCCGCGCGCACGCGCTGACGCTCGGCCATGCGCTGGGCGGGAGCTGGCGCGTGCGGCGCGGCACGGTGTGGACGCTGATCTGGCCCGAGGACCGGGCGGCGGACGTGCCCGCGCTCGCCGAGCGCGCGGCCTGGGCGCGCCGGCGATCGAGCGGGCTGCTGGTCAACCCGGAGTCGCAGGACGCGGTGGTGCTGGTCGGCACGTGGGCTTGTCCCGCGCTGCCCGAGGTCAACGGACAGGTCGGGGCCAAAGTGGATCATGGAGGGGGCGATGGCGGAGTGGCGTGAGGAATGCGCGGTGTTCGGCCTGTTCGGCGCCGATCGCGCGAGCGAGCTGACGCAACTCGGGCTCTACGCGCTGCAGCACCGCGGCCAGGAGTCGTGCGGCATCGTGAGCGCGCACGACGGACGCTTCTTCGTCGAGAAGGGGATCGGACTCGTCGCCGACGTGATGACGCCGGAGCGCCTCGGGCGACTTCCCGGCCGCCAGGCGGTGGGGCACAACCGTTACTCGACGACCGGCGGGCTCAACCTGACGAACGCGCAACCGCTCACCGCGAGCATCCGCGGCGAGGACGTCGCGATCGCGCACAACGGCAACCTCGTCAACGCGGGCGCGATTCGGCGCCGGCTCGAGGAGGCCGGGTCGCTGTTCCAGACCAGCCTCGACACCGAGGTCTTCCTCCACCTCATGGCGCAGGCCGAGGGCGACTTCGAGGAGCGGCTCGGAGCGGCGTGCCGCGAGGCCCAGGGCGCGTACGCGCTGGTCCTGATGACGCCGCGCGCAGTCTACGGCGTGCGCGATCCGAACGGCTGGCGTCCGCTGGTGATCGGGCGACTCGAGTCCGGCGCGCACGTGCTCGCCTCGGAGAGCTGCGCGCTCGATCTTTTGGGCGCGACCATGCTGCGCGAGGTCCTTCCGGGCGAGCTCGTGCGCCTCGACTCGCGCGGCTTGACGGCGCGCCAGCTCCTGCCCGCGGGCGCGCTCAAGCAGTGCATCTTCGAGCACGTCTACTTCTCGCGGCCCGACTCGGTGGTGTTCGGTGAGACCGTCGACCGCGTGCGCCGGCGACTCGGTCAGCGCCTCGCCGAGGAGCAGCCGGCCGACGCCGACATCGTGATCTCGGTGCCGGACTCGTCGAACTCGATCGCGCTCGGGTTCTCGGGGCGCTCGGGGCTACCATACGAGCTCGGCCTGATCCGCAATCATTACGTCGGGCGGACGTTCATCCACCCGACGCAGGCGGTGCGCGACCACTCCGTGCGCGTCAAGTTCAACGCGGTCGAGGCCGCGCTCACCGGCAAGCGCGTCGTGATGGTCGACGACTCGATCGTGCGCGGGACCACCAGCCGCAAGCTGGTCGCGCTCGTGCGCAAGGCCGGCGCGCGCGAGGTGCACTTTCGTGTCGGCTCGCCGCCGGTGGCGTTTCCGTGCTTCTATGGCATCGACACCCCGAGCCGGGGCGAACTCATCGGCGCGCGGCTCTCGCTGGCGGAGATCCGCGCGTTTCTCGACGTGGACAGCGTCGGCTACCTCTCGGAAGCGGGGATGAAGGCCTGCGAAACACAACAGGACGCATGGTGCGACGCCTGCTTCAGCGGCAAGTACCCGATCGCGCCGGAGCCGACCGCCGCGAAGCTCTCGCTCGAGGGACCCCGCCTGTGGGGACCCACCGTCGGGCAGCGGTAATGGGGATCCAGGAAAGGAACAGCGCGTGACCGAGCCCGAGAACACCGTCGCCGAAGCCGGATCGTGGCCCGCCGTGCGCCGCGCCAAGGTCGATGCCCTGCGCGCCGAGGGGATCGAGCCCTATCCCTACTCCTTCGCGGTCACCCATCACGCCGAGCAGGTGCTCGGTCTCGGTGATGCGGTCACCCCGGAGCCCGGCATGGTGGTCTCGGTTGCGGGTCGCCTGATGGCGCGGCGCGGCCATGGCAAGGCCGGCTTCGGCCACGTACTCGACGAGTCGGGGCGCGTGCAGGTCTACTGCCGCGAGGACGTCATCGGGGCAGAGGGCTATGCGCTGTGGGATCGCCTCGACATCGGCGACTGGGTCGGGATCGAGGGGCCCGTGTTCCGCACGCGCACCGGCGAGATCACGGTGCAGGTCCGGGGCCTCACGCTGCTCTCCAAGTCGATGCGACCGCTCCCCGACAAGTGGCACGGCCTCTCCGACCCCGAGACGCGCTACCGCCAGCGTTACGCCGACCTGTTCATGAACGAGGACGTGCGCGCGGTGTTCAAGAAGCGCACGAAGGCGCTGTCGACGATCCGACGTTTCCTCGATGCGCGCGGTTACCTCGAGGTCGAGACGCCCGTGCTCCAGCCGCTCTACGGCGGGGCGTTCGCGCGGCCGTTCACGACGCGCCACAACGCGCTCGGCATGGATCTCTACCTGCGGATCTCGAACGAGCTCTACCTCAAGCGCCTGCTGGTCGGCGGCTTCGAGCGCGTGTACGAGTTCGCGCGCGACTTCCGCAACGAGGGCATCGACAAGTCGCATAGCCCCGAGTTCACCATGCTCGAGGTCTACCAGGCGTTCGCCGACTATCGCGAGATCATGCGCCTGACCGAGGAGATGTTCGTCCGCCTCGCCGACGAGGTGGCGGGGAGCATGGTGATCGAGTACCAGGGCCAGCGCCTCGACTTCACGCCGCCGTGGCCCGAGGTCTCGATCCTCGAGGCGGTCGAGGCCGCCGTCGGCGAGGACATCTCGGACATGGACCCCGTGCGGCTCGAGCGGCTGTGCAAGGCGCGCGGGCTCGAGCCGCGCCACGGCTCGGGCGCGGGGGGCATGCTCGACGAGTTGTTCTCGGCGCTGATCCAGCCGACGCTCATCCAGCCCACGTTCGTCGTCGACCACCCGCGTGAAATCTCTCCGCTGGCGAAGGTCAAGCGCGGGAACCCGCTCGTGGTCGAGCGCTTCGAGCCGTTCGTCTGCGGCATGGAGGTCGGCAACGCGTTCAGCGAGCAGAACGACCCGGCCGAGCAGGAGCGCCAGTTCCTGCTGCAGATGGAGCGCCGCGATGCGGGCGACGACGAGGCGCAGGTGCTCGACAAGGACTTCATCCGCGCACTCGAGTACGGCATGCCGCCGACCGGCGGCCTCGGCGTCGGCGTCGACCGCATCGTCATGCTGCTGACTGACAGCCGCTCGATCCGCGACGTGATCCTGTTCCCCGCGCTGAGGCCCGAAGAGGGCCGCGCCGAGTCCGACGCGGACGGGATCGAGGCCCACGGCCCGGACACGGCCGGGGCGTGAACGTCTCGCTGCGCATCGCCGGCCGCTACCTGCGGACCCGGCGAACCACCGGCTTCATCACGTTACTGGCCTGGATCTCGATCGTCGGCGTGACCATCGGCGTGGCCGCGCTGATCGTCGTGCCCGCGGTCATGAACGGCTTCGAGAGCGAGGTCAGGAGCCGCATCGCCGGCACGAACGCGCACGTGCTCCTGCTTTCGTTCGACGAGAAAGGCATCGCCGACACCACGCGCGTGCTGCCGCGCCTCAGGGCGCGCCCCGGCGTGCTCGGGGTCGCGCCGTTCGTCTACTCGAAGGCGCTGATCACGCGCGAAGGCGTGGCCGACGGCATCATCGTCAAGGGCGTCGACCTCAGGCAGGAGCGCACGGTCACGACCGTGGCGCGCGACATCACGCCCGCGCTCGAGGTCATCCCCGATTCCAGCGCCGACGGCCTGCCCGGCATCGTGCTCGGCGCCGAGATCGCGGCCCGCCTGAGGGCCCGGGTCGGCGAGCGCGTCGTGCTGGCCACGCTCCATGGGGCGGTGCAGTCGCCGCTCGGTCTCCTGCCGCGCCTCAAGCCGTTTCGCGTGGCGGGCATCTTCCAGTCGGGGCTCTACGAGTACGACTCCTCGCTCGCCTACGTCTCGATCGCCTCGGCGCAGGACCTGTTCGACATTCCCGGCATGACCGGGGTCCAGCTCAAGATCGTCGACCTCTTCCAGGCGCCGCGGTTCGCGCGCGCGCTGCTCAAGGACCTGGGCGGTTACCCGTACCGCACGAGCGACTGGGTGGAGCAGAACGCGAACCTCTTCCGCTTCATGAAGATCGAGAAGGCGACGATGTTCGTGATCCTCGCGCTGATCGTGCTCGTGGCTGCGCTCAACATCGTGAGCACGCTGATCCTGCTCGCGATGGAGAAGCGTCACGACGTCGGCGCGCTGCTCGCGATGGGGGCGAGCCAGGGGGACGTGCTCGGCGTGTTCCTCACGGCCGGGCTCGGCATCGGTGCGATCGGCGCGGCGCTCGGCACGGCGCTCGGCCTGTCCGCCTGCGCCGCCCTCGCGCGCTGGCACTTCATCTCGATCCCGAGCGACGTCTACTTCCTGTCGACGCTGCCGGTGAAGGTCGAGTCGGGCGACGTGGTGCTGGTCGTGCTGGTCACGCTCCTGCTCTGCCTGGTCGCGGCCGGTTACCCGGCATGGTACGCGTCGCGCCAGCTCCCGGCCGAGTCGCTGAGGAAGGCGTGATGGCGATCCCGGCGCTCGAGGTCCAGGGCTTGCGCAAGTCGTACCGGGCGCCCGCAGGCCCGCTCGAGGTGCTTGCGGGCGTCGATCTCGCACTCGAGCCCGGCACGCTCACGGCGCTGCTCGGCGTCTCGGGCGCGGGGAAGAGCACCCTGCTCCATTGCGTGGGCAGCCTCGATCGCCCCGACGCGGGCGTCGTGCGCATCGCCGGGCGGGACCTGTTCGCGTTCGACGGCCCCGAGCTGGCGCGCTTCCGCTCGCGCACGATGGGCTTCGTGTTCCAGTTCCATCACCTCCTCCCCGAGTTCAGCGCGCTCGAGAACGTGATGATGCCCGGCTGGCTCGCGCGGCGGCCGGACGCCGAGGTCAAAAGGGACGCCGAGGAGGCGCTCGCCCGCGTCGGCCTGACGGGGCGGGGAGCGCACCTGCCCGGCGAATTGTCCGGCGGCGAGGCGCAGCGCGTGGCGGTGGCGCGCGCGCTCGTCAACCGGCCGAGCCTCGTGCTCGCCGACGAGCCCTCGGGCAACCTCGACCGGGCGAACGCCGACCAGCTCCATGCCCTCCTGGCGGAGGTGGCGCAAAGCGGTCCCGCGGTGCTGGTTGCGACCCACAATGAAAGGCTGGCCGCTATCGCCGGGAGCGTGCTAATTTTGGACGCAGGAAGGACCTACCGGCACGAGGGGTGAGCTGGTGGGCCCCGGGGTCTTCGCGGAGGGAGACCGCTCATGACCAAGCCGTGTCAGAACTGCCAGAAGAACCCGGCCACGGTGCATCTGACGGAAATCCAGGATAACCGGATGACCGAGTTGCACCTGTGCCAGGCGTGCGCCCAGGAGAAGGGGCTCGCCTCGGTGCCGGCCAGCCCGAAGTTCTCGATCGGGGAGCTGCTCGCCAACATGGTCGACGGCATGTCGACCACCGAGGAGGAGCGCGTCGGCCCGGTGCAGTGCCCGAGCTGCGGCATGCACTATTCGACATTCCGCGAGACCGGTCGCCTGGGCTGCGCCGAGTGCTATGCCGCGTTTGGGGCCAAGCTCAAGCCGCTGCTGCGGCGCATTCACGGCTCGACGCGCCACGTCGGCAAGCTGCCGGCCCACGACGGCGCCGTCCTCACTCCGCAACGACAGGTCCAGCGCCTGCACGACGAGCTCCAGCGCGCCGTGGAGCGCGAGGAGTTCGAGCTCGCGGCCGAGATTCGAGACCGCATCAAGACGCTCGAGCGCGAGGCCAGCGCCTGACCGGCGCCATGGACGGAGGACGATGGACATGGATCTCGACCAGCTGACGAGGGAGCCCAGCCCGTGGCTCGACGCCTCCGGTCCGCACGCGGACATGGTGCTGTCGACCCGCGTCCGGCTGGCGCGCAACCTGGTCGGCGTGCCGTTCACGCACCGCGCGCGCGACGAGCAGCTCGTCTCCGTGCTGGGCTCGGTCGAGCGCGCCGCCGAGGCCGCGCCGTCGTTCCAGCGGGGCGGCCTGCTCAAGATGCACGAGTTGACCCCGATCGACCGCCGGTTCCTGGTCGAACGTCACCTCGTCTCGCACGAGTTGTCGGATGGCGCGCGCCCGCGCGGGCTGTTCGTCGCCCCGGGCGAGCGGCTGTCGGTCATGGTCAACGAGGAGGACCACCTGCGCCTCCAGTCCCTGTGCTCGGGCTTTCAGCTCGCCGAGGCCTGGACGATGGCCCAGCGCGCCGACGAGGAGATCGAAGGCGCGCTCGAATACGCGTTCAGCGACGAACTGGGCTACCTCACGGCGTGCCCGACGAACGTGGGCACGGGCATGCGCGCGTCGATCCTGATGCACCTGCCCGCGCTCGTGCTGACCAAGCAGATCGACAAGGTGCTCAAGAGCATCGTGCAGGTCGGCCTCGCCGTGCGCGGCCTCTACGGCGAAGGCTCGCAGGTGATGGGCAACCTGTTCCAGATCTCGAACCAGACCACGCTCGGACACAGCGAGCAGGAAAGCGTCGAGAGCCTCGACCGCGTTTCGCGCCAGATCCTCGATTACGAGGAGCGGGCGCGCGACGTGCTGATGCGCGACGCGAAGGGGCAGATCGAGGACAAGGTGTGGCGCGCGTACGGGAGCCTGCGCCATGGGCGGAGCATGACCTCCGAGGAGGTCATCAACCTGTGCTCGGCGATCCGGCTCGGGGTGGCGCTCGGCTTCGCCGGGCTGCCGCCGCTGCGCGCGCTGAACGAACTGTTGGTGTTGACGCAACCGGCGCACCTCACGCGGCGCGCCGGCACGGATCTCGACGCACCGGAACGGAACGTCCTGCGGGCGGACCTGGTGCGGTCGCATCTCGAACAAGCGAATTACGAAACCGGCGAAGGCTCGCGCGGGTAGGACCCGCGGGGAGGCGAAGGCCATGCACGACAAGTTCACAGAGCGGGTTCGCAAGGTCATCTACCTGGCACGCGAGGAAGCGGCCCGGTTGCAGCACGACTACATCGGCACCGAGCACCTGCTCCTCGGCGTGATCCGCGAGGGCGAGGGCATCGCGGCCACGGTCCTCAACAATCTCGGCGTGGACCTCGACCACATCCGCCAGGCGGTGGAGAACATGGTCACGTCCTCGGGCGGGACGATGACCATCGGCGAGATCCCGTTCACGCCGCGCGCCAAGCGCGTGCTCGAGCTGGCGGTCGAAGAGGCGCGTTCGCTCGGCCACAACTACGTCGGCACCGAGCACCTGCTGCTCGGCCTCATCCGCGAGGGTGAGGGCGTCGCCGCGAAGGTGCTGCTCGAGCTCGGCGTCGACCGGAAGCGCGTGCGCGAGGAGACGCTCAAGCTGCTCGGCGGCACCCCCAGCACCACGCCGCAGGAGCGCGAGGAGCGCGCCGAGACGCCGGCGCTCAACCAGTTCGGCAGGGACCTCACCGCGCTTGCGCGCGAGGGCAAGCTCGACCCGGTGATCGGCCGCGAGAACGAGATCGAGCGCGTCGTCCAGGTGCTCTCCCGCCGCAAGAAGAACAACCCGGTCCTGGTGGGCGAGCCCGGCGTCGGCAAGACCGCGATCGCCGAGGGCCTTGCCCAGCGCATCATCGAGGGCAAGGTGCCGGAGAGCCTCAAGGCCAAGCGCATCGTCACGCTCGACCTCGCCGCCGTGGTCGCGGGCACGAAGTACCGAGGCCAGTTCGAGGAGCGGCTCAAGACCGTGATGAACGAGATCCGCGAGTCCAAGGACACCATCATCTTCATCGACGAGCTGCACACCATCGTCGGGGCCGGCGGCGCCGAGGGCGCGATCGACGCCTCGAACATGCTCAAGCCCGCGCTCGCGCGCGGCGAGCTGCAGTGCATCGGCGCGACCACGCTCGACGAGTACCGCAAGTACATCGAGAAGGACGGCGCGCTCGAGCGGCGCTTCCAGCCGATCACGGTCGACCCGCCCTCGCTCGAGGACGCAATCACGATCTTGAAGGGCCTGCGCGACAAGTACGAGGCGCATCACGGCGTCCACATCACGGACGAGGCGGTGGTGCAGGCGGTCAAGCTGGCCGATCGCTACATGAACGATCGCTTCCTGCCCGACAAGGCGATCGACGTGATCGACGAGGCGTCGGCGCGCGCCCGGCTGTCGGTCTCGACCGTCCCGGCCGAGATCAGGGAGTTGGAGCAGAAGCTCGACGAGCTGGTCAAGGAGAAGGAAGCCGCGATCCGCGCGCAGGAATACGAGAAGGCCGCGAAGATGCGCGACAAGGAGAAGGAAGCGCGCGCGCGGCTCAAGGAGCTCAAGCGCGGCTGGATGGAAGCCAAGCGCGACAAGGACGTCGAGGTCGACGCCGACGACATCGCCGCGGTGGTCTCGGTCATGACCGGCATCCCGGTGGTCAAACTCGAGGAGGAGGAGTCGGCGAAGCTGCTCCTGATGGAAGAGGCGCTGGCGAAGGGCGTGGTCGGGCAGGAGGAGGCGGTCTCGGCGGTGGCGCGCGCGGTGCGGCGCAACCGGGTCGGGCTGCGCGATCCCAAGCGCCCAATCGGCTCGTTCATCTTCCTGGGGCCGACCGGCGTCGGCAAGACCGAGTTGGCGCGCAAGCTGGCGGCGTTCCTGTTCAACGACGAGGAAGCGCTGATCCGGATCGACATGTCCGAGTACATGGAGAAGTTCTCGGTCTCGCGCCTGGTGGGCGCGCCTCCCGGCTACGTCGGCTACGACGAGGGCGGCCAGCTCACCGAGAAGGTGCGCCGCAAGCCCTACAGCGTGGTCCTGCTCGACGAGATCGAGAAGGCGCATCCCGACGTGTTCAACGTCCTGCTGCAAGTTCTCGACGACGGCATCCTGACTGATTCCACGCGGCGCAAGGTCAACTTCAAGAACACGGTCATCATCATGACCTCGAACCTGGGCGCGCGACAGATCATCGGCAGCAAGCAGCTCGGCTTCTCGCGCGCCGACGAGGCCAACCAGCAGTTCGCCCAGATCAAGAGCACGGTGACCGAGGAACTCAAGCGCGCATTCAATCCCGAGTTCCTGAACCGGGTCGATGACGTGATCGTGTTCCACCCGCTGTCGCGCGAGCACATGGACAAGATCGTGACCATCCTTCTGGCCTCGCTGTCGGACCGCCTCAAGGCGCAGGACCTGACGCTCGACGTCGCGCCCGAAGCGGTCGACTTCCTGGTGCAGAAGGGCTTCGACCAGGCGCTGGGCGCGCGGCCGCTCAAGCGCGCGCTCCAGCGCTACATGGAGGATCCGCTGTCGGAGGCCATCCTGCGCGGTTCGCTCAAGGGCAAGCACGTGATCAAGGTTGTGCGGGACGGCGATGCGCTCGCATTCCGGCCCGTGGACGCCGCCGAGGTGGTCGAGGCGGGGGGCAACGCGTGACGCAACGCCGCCCGCGGTTGGCTGTGACGTTTTCCCGCCAGGCTGTCGCCCTGGCCCTGATGCTCGGGGCCGGGGCGACGTTGTACCCGGCGCGCGCCGGCGCCCAGGGACCGGTGACCCCGGTTCCAGTTCCCGCGGCTCCCGCAACGGCGCCGGTCCTGATGCCCAGGATCGTCGACGTGACGGTCCGGGGCCGCTCCCAAGTCGATTCGGTGCGCGTGCTGCGCGTGTTCGACGTCCAGCCGGGCGCCGACTACGACCCGCGCGCGATCCAGGCGGGCTTGAGGCGGCTGTGGGCGACGGGGCTGTTCGACGACCTGTCGGTCGATGGCCGCACGGACGCCCGGGGCATCCGCCTCGACCTTCACGTGGCGGAGCGCCCGAAGGTCCTTGCCATCGACTACACCGGCCTCTCGCACCACAAGGCGGAGGACCTCGGCAAGCACCTGGGATTTCAGCCCGGTGACTCCTGGCGCAATGCACTCCTGGGCGCGTCCCGGGACTCGATTCTCGCCGAATACCGGAAGGACGGATTCCGCGACGCCACCGTTCGCGCCGAGGCCGACTCGGGCGTGGGCGGAATGCGCGTCCACTTCGCGGTTGCCG
>JBKJJJ010000031.1:0-13196 GCA_046598045.1 Candidatus Eiseniibacteriota bacterium | reverse complement strand
GCACGCCCGGCGCTGGTGGCGAGCGAGGAGGCGCTGGCGCACACGGACCTCCTGTGGGCGCGCGTGCGGCTTTCGCGCGCGCTCGCGCGCGCCGATTTCGGCGAGATCGTTGTTGAGCGCGCACACCTCGAACGGCTCGACGAACAAAGTCTGTCCGCTCGCCGACGCGTCGTGCACCAGGCCCTTCGAGCGCTCGAAGCGGTCGGAACGGACGGCCACCACAAAGCGGTCGTTGCGCTGCGTGACGAACGAGCCCTCTTCGGCCGCCAGCGACTTGTAGCGGTCGAGCTTCTCGCGCAGGCGCCCGCGCACGACGCCCTGCTGGCGCCTCAGGCCCGCCAGCTCCGGGCTCGCTCCGTCGAGCACCTGGCCCTCGGCATCGACCGACACCCGCAGCCGCTTCTCGAACTCGGGATCGGGCTGAAGACCGGCCGCCAGGCGCGCCGCCTCGCGCGCCTCGCCCCCGGCCTCGGCCCAGTAGCGCGCCGCGCGCGCCGTGGCCGCGAGCAGCTCGGCGACCTGGTGGAGCGTGCGGGGCGAGACCAGTCCGCCCTGCGAAAACTCGAGTTCGAGCGCCGCGGCGAGCGCGACCGGAGGCGGCCCGGGCCACGGCCCGCGCGTCTCGGCGAGCCGCTTGCCCTCGGACAACGCGGTCAGTCGTGCGCGCGCTTCAGCGACCGCCGTTGCCGGCGCCAGCGCTCGGGCGAGCGCAGCCGAGGTCGGAGCGCTCGCCAGCTCCGCGAGCCAGGCGACCACCTTGTCGTACTCGAGCAGCTCGAGCGCCGAGCCGGACGACGCGCTCGGCCCGACGACGGGTTCGCTGGCTCTAGCGATGGGTCAAGACCTCCGGCGGCGGCGGTGAGCCCGCGCGCCGAAAAACGAAGGGCGAGGGGGGTGGACACACCCCCCCGCCCTCACTGGATTGCGATGACGCCTGTTTCCACGCAGCGACCTCGATCGCGGGGAAGAACCACCCCGCGCAGGTCAGTTCTCGACTTTGCGGGCGAGATTCTTGCGCTTGGCGGCGTTCATCTTGCGCTTCCGCCGCTCCGAAGGCTTCTCGAAGTGCTGATGGCGACGAAGATCCGCCAGCACTCCGGCCTTCTCGCATTTCTTCTTGAAGCGGCGCAGGGCGCTCTCGAAGGATTCATTGTCCTTCACCCTGATGCCGGGCATTGCAACCCCCCTCTCAAGCTCGAGGCCCGCGTGTGACGACCCCGCGGGCCCGGCAAATGGGAAGACACCGGACTGATGTCGTCCCCGCACTTTAGGCCCACAAGTGCCGTCCAGTCAAGCCGTTTCAGGCCCCGGGGACGCGGGCAGGAGACCCAGGGCGGCGGCGGTCAGCAGGGCCAGCGCGGCAGACTCCGCCCGCAGTCTCAGCCCCCCCAGGCCGACCCTCCGCGCGCCCGGAAGGCCCTCCCAGGCGGCCAGTTCGGCGGCGCCCCAGCCTCCGGGCGGACCGCAGGCGAGGTACAGATCTCCTTGCACAGGAAGGACTTGCTGGAGCGGGTTCGCGCCCTCTGGGTGGGCGATCCAGACCGCGAATCCCGGTCCGCCCAAGGCGGCGCACGCGGCCGCCACCTCGCGGGCCGGCCGCGCAGCCTCGATCCGGAGCTCGTAGGCAGAGAGCGACTGCTTGAGTGCGGCGCGCGCCACCCGGCGCCAGCGCTCGATCCGCCCGGGGCGGGCCGCCTCGGCGGGCAGGAAACCCCAGGCCCCGAATTCGACCGCCTTCTCGACGATCCAGTCGCCGCGCGCGCCCTCGGCGTCGGCGACCAGCCAAAGGCGGAGGGCGGGCGCGGGAACCTGTGCCCGCTCGAGCACGCGCGCGTCGATGCCGCGGCGATCGAGCCTCACGGCCTCGAGCCGCGCGACCATGCCGCGCCCGTCCGTCGCGATGAACGTGTCGCCCGCGGCGAGCCTCAGGCTTCCTGCGAGATGGCGCGCGTCCTCGCCCTCGACCCGCTGGTCGTCGAGGTCGAGCGCGGCGAGCACGACCTGCGTGACCGGCTGTCCGAACGGATGCGCGAAGCGCGCGACCGCCCTGCGATCAGCCACCGAACGCGTCCCGCACCTTCTCGAAGAAGCCCTTGCCCGGCTTCGGCGTCTTGTCGGCTTCGAGCGTGTCGAGTTCCTCGAACAGCTTCTTCTCGCGGGCGCTCAGACGGGTCGGCGTCCACACGCGCAGGCGCGCGATCAGGTCGCCCCTGCCGCGGCCGCGCAGGCGCGGCAGGCCGGCGCCGGCGATGCGCAGCTCGCGTCCCGTCTGAGTGCCGGCCGGGATGCTCTTCTTGACCGGCGCGTCGAGCGTGGGGATCTCGATCTCGCCGCCGAGCGCGGCCTTCGGCATGGAGATCGGCATCTCGACCCACAGGTCCGCCCCGTCCCGCACGAACACCTCGTGCGGCTTCTCCTCGATCAGCACCTGGAGGTCGCCGGCGGGGCCGCCGTTCGGGCCCGCGTCGCCGAGGCCACGCAACGGAATGTAGTTGTCCTGCGCGACACCCGCCGGAACGTCGACCGCGACGGTCGAGGAGTCCTGGAGCCGCCCCTCGCCCCTGCACTTGAGGCACGGGTTCTCGATCAGCTCGCCCGTGCCCCGGCAGCGTGGGCAGGCCGCGATGTTGACGAACTGGCCGAAGAACGAGGATTGCACCTGGCGCACGCGGCCCTGGCCGCCGCACTGCGTGCAGGTCTTCTTGCCGCCCTTCTGCGCGCCCGAGCCGTGGCAGGTTTCGCACGTCACCTGGCGCTTGACCTGGAGCTTCTTCTTGACGCCGGTCGCGATCTCCTCGAGCGAGAGCTTGAGGCGCACGCGCAGGTCCTGCCCGCGCCGCGGCCCCGCGCCGCCCGCGCCCGCGAACAGGTCCTCGAAGCCGCCCCCGCCGCCGCCGAAGTCGCGCATGAACGCGCGCAGCGCGTCGGACAGGTCGAAGCCGTCGAAGCCCGCTCCCGGTGCACCCGACGGACCTACCGCCTCGTGGCCGAAACGGTCGTAGCGCGCGCGGCGGTCGGCGTCCTTGAGCACCTCGTAGGCCTCGGTCGCCGCCTTGAACTTGCCCTCGGCCGAGGCATCCCCGGGATTGCGATCGGGGTGGTGCTGCATCGCGAGCTTGCGGTACGCCTTCTTGATCTCGTCCTCGCTCGCGCCCCGTTCGATCCCCAGCACCTCGTAGTAGTCGCGCCGCGCGCTCACGAAGTGCCCTCCGGACCGGTCGAGACCACGACCCGCGCCGGCCGCAGCAAGCGATCCCCCTGGCGGTAGCCACGCGCGATCACCTGCGACACGGCGCCGGCGGGGTGGGCCTCGCTCGCCGCCGAGAGCAGGGCCTCGTGCGCGTGCGGGTCGAAGGTTTCGCCGTGCGGATCGATCGGGCTGATGCCGAGGCGTGACAGCTCGTCGAGCGCGCGCGTCAGCACGAGCGTCACGCCCGAGAGCAGGCCTTCGCCCTCCTCACCCGCCAGCGCAGCGGTGCGGGCGCGCTCCAAGTCGTCGATCAGCGTCAGGAACGCGCCGAACGCGCGCGCCTCGCCCCGGCGCTCGGCCTCGTCGCTCTCACGCAGGGCGCGGCGCCGGGCGTTCTGGAAGTCCGCCTCGGCGCGCAGGCGCTCGTCCTTGACGCGCGCGAGTTCGGCCTCGAGCTCGGCCACGCGCGCCGAAAGGTCCACGGCTTCGGGCGGGGCGAAGGCCTCGGGCGCAACATCGGAGGGCTGCGCGCCGGGCTCGCCGGGCGCGTGGGTCTTTGAGTGCTTCAAGGGTGGTCTCCCGGGTTGAGCGCTGGTTTTGAAACCAGCTCTACAGCAGCGAATTCAGGCGGCGCCCCACGAAATCGACAAGCCCCATGGCGCGTCCGTAGTCCATGCGGCGGGGTCCGAGCAGGCCGATCGAGGCGCCCACCGGTCCCGCGAGGCGATAACTCACGAGGCTGAGATGCGCGAGCTCCGGCCGGAGATTCTCGCGGCCGATCGTGACGGCCAGACCGTCCTCCCCCTCGCCCTGGACGAGGCCCCGCCAGGGTTCGGCGTGGTCGAGCAGCGCGAGCACGGGCGCAAGGCGCTCCGGTGCGCGGAACTCGGGATGGCGCGCGACGTGCGCCGCGCCTCCGACGTAGCAGCCCGGGCGCGCGGTATGAGCCAGTGCGTCGAGGCAGGCCAGCGCCACGAGCGCGGCCGCGGCATCGCGCACCAACGCGTCGTCCTCGGTCAGGCAGCGCCGCGCCTCGGCCAGGGAGCGTCCGGCCAGGCGTTCGCGCATCAGCGCACCGACGCGGCCGAGTTCGGCGCGCGAGAGGGCGCTCGTGAGTTCGAGCGTGCTCGAGCGCACCACGCCACCCTCGAATTCGAACACGAGCAGGACCCGGCGGTCCCCGACCGGCACGAGTTCGACGCCCGCGATCCGGCCGTCCTCGAGCGTGTCGTGCACGGCGAAGCCCAGTTCGCGCGCCAGCTCGGCGAGCACGCGCGAGGCCCCGGCGAGCAGGTGTTCGACGTCGCGGGCGGATTGCGCGAGCGCGCGTTCGACGGCCTCGCGCTCGAACGGCTCGAGCGCCGCGGGACCGTCGAGCCCGTCGACGAACAGGCGGTAGCCCCGATCGCTCGGCACCCGGCCCGCCGCGGCATGCGGCTGCTCGAGCAGGCCCAGTTCCTCGAGCTCGAGCATGGTCTGCCGGAGCGTCGCGGGGGCCCATGCCCAGCGCCCCTCGACGGCAAGCGCGCTCGAGGCCACCGGGCGTGCGCTCGCGAGATACTGGGCGACCAGCAACTCGAGCACGCGGCGTTGGCGGGCGGTCAGGTCCGCCAGGCGGCGCGGCCGCGGCGGCGCGGCGGCTGTGGGGGGTCTCAGGCGCATGATCGGGCAGTATACACGAGGCGCGGGGCGGGCCTCAGCCCTCCGCCCGCTCGGCGGCTTCGCGCCACAGGAGCGCGATCGCGTCCGTGCGCGCGCGTTCCTCGCGGGGGACGCGGAATCCGGCCGCGGTCTCGACCAGGAACCCCGCCGTGACCAGCCCGGCCGCGGCCTCCCGCCAACGCGCGCGCTCATCCTCGCCCGCCTCGGCCGCGTCGTCCAGGCGCATCCCGGCGTCGAGCCGGAGCCCCAGGAAGACGGTCTCGAACATGGCGTGCGGCCGGGCGTCGTCGACCACCCAGGCCGTGGGCGCGGTGCCGTCCTCGAGCGAGTGCCACCAGGTGGTGAGCCCGCGTGGCGCGCGCACGCGCCGACCGTCGAGAAAGCTCACCGCCGACGGCCCGAGTCCG
Organism: Candidatus Eiseniibacteriota bacterium; assembly: GCA_046598045.1. Lineage (GTDB taxonomy): Bacteria > Eisenbacteria > RBG-16-71-46 > RBG-16-71-46 > DASYSL01 > JANPEF01. Next base: position 7,937 of record JBKJJJ010000031.1, on the reverse strand, counting down.
AGGTAACTCCCCCGCCGCCAGTAACGCACGTGGTGAAGCGTTTCGTGCCCGTGGCGCGCGAAGTTCGAGATTTCGTAGTGCCGGAAGCCCGCGGCCTCGAGCCGGTCCCGGGCGACGTCGAACAGACCGGCCTCGGCGTCCTCGTCCGGGCGCGCGGTGACACCCTTGAGCACCGCGTCGCCCATGGGCGTGCCATGCTCGGCGGTGTAGGCGTAGGCGGAGACATGGTCGGGTTCGAGCGCGAGCGCGCCGGCGAGCGTGGCCTCGAACGAGGCCTCGCCGTGGCCCGGGAACGCGTACATGAGGTCGATGCTCAGGTTGGTGAAGCCGTGCGCGCGGGCGCGCGCGACGCCGCGCCCGACCGCCTTTGCGTCGTGCACGCGGCCAAGCCGCGCGAGTTCGGCGTCGTCGAGCGATTGCGCCCCGATCGAGAGCCGGGTCACGCCCGCCGCGCGCCACGCCGCGAGGCGCGTATCGTCGAGGTCCTCGGGGTTCGCCTCGAGCGCGCGCTCGTGGCCGGGCGCGAACGCCAGGACGCGGTCGATCCCGGCGACGAGCGCCGCGAAGTCCCCGGCCTCGAGCCGGCTCGGCGTGCCGCCACCGAAGTAAAGGCTCCCCCACGCGGGGACACCCGTGGGCGCGCGCCGCTCGGCTTCGAGCGCGACGCCGCGCACGAGCAGGGGCGCTTCCTTCGCGTCGTACGGGCGGACCGCGAAGTCGCAGTACGGACAGCGCACGTGGCAGAACGGCACGTGCACGTACACGCCCGGGCCGAGCGGCTCGGGCAGGTGCGCTACTTGATGGCGGTCAGGATGCGCGAAAAGCGCGGCCACTTGCGATCCGGGTCCCAGGACCAGTAGAGGAACATCGCGCGACCTTTGACCAGGCTCATCGCCACCGGTCCCCAGAAGCGGCTGTCGTTCGAGTTGTCGCGGTTGTCGCCCATCATGAACAGGCTGTTCGGCGGCACCGTGAACGGCCCGAAGTTGTCGCGCGGATCGAAGTTCCCCGGGTGGATCGTGGGGTCGATGTGCCTCACGAACGGCTCGACGCGCTTCTTGCCGTCGACGTAGAGATCCTTGTTCTTGACCTCGACCACCATCCCGCCGGTCGCGACGCAGCGCTTGATGTAGTCGCGGCGCGGGTCCTCGGGATACTGGAAGACGATCACGTCGCCCGGTTCCGGGTGGCGCAGCCCGGGCAGGCGCGTGTCGGTGAACGGGACCTTCGGGCCGTAGTCGAGCTTGTTGACGAACAGGAAGTCCCCGACCAGCAGCGTGTCGAGCATCGACTCGGAGGGAATGCGAAACGCCTGCAGCACGAACGCGCGCAGGACGACCGTCAGCAGGATCGCGTAGACGATGGCCTCGCTGTATTCGCGCAGCAGGGATTTCGACTTGCGCTCGGGTCGAGCGGCATTCATGAACAGCCTCCTTGGAGGACGGAGATTCTCAGCGATCGACCTTGAGCACCGCCAGGAATGCCTCCTGCGGCACTTCGACAGTCCCGATCTGCTTCATACGGCGCTTGCCTTCCTTCTGTTTCTCGAGCAGCTTGCGCTTGCGCGAAATGTCACCGCCGTAACATTTGGCGGTCACGTTCTTCCGTAGCGCCGAGATGGTCTCGCGGGCGATCACCTTGCCCCCGATCGAGGCCTGGATCGCGATCATGAACATCTGCCGCGGGATCAGCGTCTTGAGCCGGGTCGTGAGCTCGCGGCCCCACTCGTAGGCGCGGTCCCGGTGGACGATACACGAGAGCGCGTCCACCGGCTCGCTGTTGAGCAGCAGGTCGAGCTTGACCAGGTCGGCCTGCTCGTAGCCGTCGTACTCGTAGTCGAGCGACGCGTAGCCGCGCGAAATGCTCTTCAGGCGATCATAGAAGTCGATCACGATCTCGGCGAGCGGGAGCCGGTACTCGAGCCGGGCGCGGCCCTCCTCGACGTACTCCATCTTGAGGTACTGCCCGCGCTTCTCCTGGCAGAGCTTCATGATGTTGCCCACGTAATCGTTGGGCACCAGCACGTGAGCGCGCACATAGGGCTCCTCGATCAATTCGACCAGCGTCGGGTTCGGAAGCGACGCCGGATTGTCGACCGCGACCACGTCCCCGTTGGTCAGCAGGACGCGGTACTCCACGCTCGGGACGGTGGCGATCAGGTCCACGCCATACTCGCGGCGCAGGCGCTCCTGCACGATCTCCATGTGCAGCAGGCCGAGGAACCCGCAGCGGAACCCGAACCCGAGCGCGATCGAAGTCTCGGGCTCGTAGAGCAGCGCCGCGTCGTTGAGGCGCAGCTTCGACAGCGCCTCCTTCAGGTCCTCGTACTGGTTGGAGTCGATCGGGTAGAGCCCGCTGAACACCATCGGCTTGACTTCGCGGTAGCCGGGCAGGGCCTCCGGAGAGAGCGCCGCGCCCGAGGCGACGGTGTCGCCCACGCGCGCGTCGACGACCTCGCGCACGCCGGCGATGATGTAGCCGACCTGCCCGGCCTCGATCTCGTCGACCGGCACACGCCTGAGGCGGAACTGGCCGACCTCGCCGACCTCGAACTTCTTGCCGGTGGACACGAACTGGATCGTGTCCCCCGCCTTGACCCTCCCCTCGACCACGCGCACGTAGACGACGACGCCGAGGAACTGGTCGAACTGGGAGTCGAAGATCAGCGCCTTGAGCGGCTCGAGCCGCGCGGCGCGCGGCGCCGGCACGAGGCGGATCACGGTCTCCAGCAACTCGCGGACCCCGGTGCCCTCCTTGGCCGACACGGCCGGGATGTCCTGCGGTTCGACGCCCGTGAGGTGCGACAACTGGAGGCCGACCTCCACGGGGCGCGCCGCCGGCATGTCGATCTTGTTGAGCGCGGGCACGATCGTCAGGCCGTTCTCGAGCGCGAGGTAGAAGTTCGACAGCGTCTGGGCCTCGACGCCCTGCGAGGCGTCGACCAGCAGGACCGCGCCCTCGCATGCCGCCAGGCTGCGCGAGACCTCGTAGGTGAAGTCCACGTGGCCCGGCGTGTCGATCAGGTTGAGCGCGTAGGTCTGCCCGTCGTCCGCCTCGTACTCCATGGCGATCGGGTGGGACTTGATCGTGATGCCCTTCTCGCGCTCGAGGTCCATGGCATCGAGGACCTGCTCCTTCATTTCCTTCTTGGTCAGCGTCCCCGTCAGCTCGAGCAGGCGGTCGGCGAGCGTCGACTTGCCGTGATCGATGTGGGCGATGATGCAGAAGTTGCGCGTACGTTCGGGCGGAATGCGGCTCAACGGGTCTCTCTCTCTCCGACAGACGGTCAGGGTCCGGTGAAGGACCAGCGCAGCGACAATCGCGTCCCCGGGCCGCCGGCGCGCACGCCGGTGACGTCATCGGGAAGCGCGGGATCGGGACCGAAGTCCGCGTCGAACTGGATCAGGTGGGCGTCCACGTACGCATCCACCATGGAAAGGACCACTCCGAGGCCGAGGATCCATCCGGCCGCAGAGCGGCGATTGAAAGCGCGATCGTATTCCGCGCGTGCGGCCTCGGCGCCGGCGACGTCGCCCTGCGCCAGCGCCTGCGCCTCCTGTTGCGAAGCCTCATCGAGCTCCCGCCACGCGCGCACGAGCCGCGCGCCGGCCACGCCCTCGAGCGCGATCGCGATCCCGGCCTTGAGGGGACGGCGGTTCTTGAACTGCCCCCACCCCGGCAGCAGCGCCGAGCGGGTCATCACCGACCACGGCTGCTGGTGCCACGGCCGCGGCCGCTCGCCGCCCGTGGCCATGCGAAACGCCGGCCGCTGCGCCGAAGGTGTGGCCGGCGCGACCACCGCGGAATCGGCGAGCGCCTGCGCGCGCGCCACCCCGGGCGCGGAGGACAGGACGCTCAGCGCCACCCACCCGGCCACCAGCGCCCGGAACGAGAATGGCGGGAACGTGTGGGAATCGAACCCACCCCGGCCGCGATCCGCGACCGACAGAAGGATTTGAAGTCCTCGGGGCCCACCAGAACCCATGCGTTCCCGCATCACGGGACGGGCGCCGCGGCTCAGAGGCCGGGCCGCGCCGCCACGACTTCGATCTCGACCCGCGCGTTCTTGGGCAGGCCGAGAGCCGCGACCGTGCTGCGCGCGGGGTACGGAACCGAGAACGCCGTGCCGTAGACCTTGTTCATCGCGTCGAAGTCGGCCATGTCCGCCAGGAAGACCGTGGTCTTCACGGCGTCCAAGAGCGTGAATCCGGCCGCGGCCAGCACCGCCTCGAGGTTCGCGATCACCTGCCTGGTCTGCCCGGCGACGCCCTCGACCAGCTCGCCGTTCTTCGGGTCGATGCCGACCTGTCCCGACGTGTAGCAGAAGCGCGTGGCCCCAAACTGGACGACCTGCGCCTGCGAGTACGGTCCGAGCGCCTTGGGCGCATCGGGACTGGCGACGGCGGCACGGCTCATGAAGAGGGGCTCCTTTCAATCATTCGACGGTCACGGACTTCGCAAGGTTGCGCGGCATGTCCACGTCGCACCCGCGCAGGACCGCCATGGAATAGGCCAGCAGCTGGAGCGGAATCACGGACAGGAGCGGCGTGAACGCATCGAGCGTCGCCGGCACCGGAATCACGAAGTCGGCGAGCCGGTGCACCTCGGCGTCGCCCTCGGTCGCGATCGCGAGGATCTTGCCGTGACGCGCGCGCACTTCCTGCATGTTGGTCATGACCTTCTCGTAGGCGCTGTCGCGCGTGCACACGAATACCACCGGCATGTGTTCGTCGATGAGCGCGATCGGACCGTGCTTCATCTCGGCCGCGGGATAGCCCTCGGCGTGCACGTAGGAGATTTCCTTGAGCTTGAGCGCGCCCTCGAGCGCGACGGGAAAGTTGGCCCCGCGCCCCAGGTAGAGGAAGTTGTTGTGGTGCTGGAGCTGGGCGGCGATTTCCTTGATTGCCGGCGCCGCGGCGAGAATGCGCTCGATCTTGCCGGGCAGCGCATCCAGTTCGATGGCCATGCGGCGACCCTGCTCCTGCGACATCACGCGCAGGCGTCCCAGGTGCATGGTCAGCAGCGCGAGCACGGTGACCTGCGAGGTGAACGCCTTGGTCGACGCGACGCCGATCTCGGGCCCGGCGTGGATGTAGACGCCGCGGCCGGCCTCGCGCGCCACGGTCGAACCCACCACATTGACGATGCCCATCACGGTCGCGCCCCGGCGACGCGCCTCGCGCAGGGCGGCGAGCGTATCGGCGGTCTCGCCCGACTGTGAGATCGCGATCACCAGCGTGCCCTCGTCGAGAATCGGGTTCCGGTAGCGGAACTCCGACGCGTACTCGACCTCGACCGGGATGCGCGCATGCTCCTCGAGCAGGTATTCGCCGATGAGACCGGCGTAGTACGACGTGCCGCAGGCGGTGATGACGATGCGCTTGATGGCGCGCAGTTCGTCCTCGTCCAGGTTCAGGCCGCCCAGCTTTGCGGTGCCCTCGTCCATGAGCAGGCGGCCGCGCATCGCGTTGCGCACGGTGTCCGGCTGCTCGTGGATCTCCTTGAGCATGAAGTGCGGGTAGCCCGCCTTCTCGATCTGCTCGAGGTCCCAGTTGAGTTCGTCGACCTGCTTGTCGACCGCCACGCCCTCGATGGTGAACGTGCGGTAGCCGTCCTCGTCGATGACGACCATCTCGCCTTCGTCGAGGTACACGACGCGCTGCGTGTGTTCGCGCAGCGGGGCGCCGTCGGAGGCGAGGAATGTCTCGCCGTCGCCGACGCCGATCACGAGCGGCGATCCGTGGCGCGCGCCGATGAGCACGCCGGGGTGGTCGGCGGAGACGACCGCAATGCCGTACGTCCCCTCGACCAGCTGCAGCGCGGTCGAGACCGCGTCGCCCAACGAGCGGCCCGGCAGCGAACGCTCGATCAGGTGGGCCAGGACCTCGGTGTCGGTCTCGCTGACGAAGCGGTGACCGTCGGCGACCAGGAGCTTCTTGAGAGCGACATGGTTCTCGATGACGCCGTTGTGCACGAGCGCGAGGCGGCCCTTGCAGTCGGTGTGGGGATGCGCATTGAGGTCGCTGGGCTCGCCGTGCGTGGCCCAGCGCGTGTGCGCAATGCCGAGGCGTCCGCCGAAGGTCCGCCCCTCGAGTCGCTCCTTCAGGTTCTTGATCTTGCCGACGGACTTCACGATCGTCATGCCGCCGTCGACGATGGCGACGCCCGAGGAATCGTAGCCGCGATACTCGAGACGCTCGAGTCCACGAACGAGGAGTGGAACGACGTCCTTGTCCCCGAGGTAACCCACGATGCCGCACATGCCGAGCTCCTTCGTCGAGGGAAGCCGGTCAGGCCGCGAACGCCTGACGCGCACGCTCGAGCAGGGCCCGGGTCGTGACTTCGTCGGGGGATTCGGCGATGAGCCGGACGATCGGTTCCGTGCCCGACGGCCGGGCGTGAAGCCATGCCCGTTCCCGCGAGAAGCGCAGGCCGTCGGTGGTATCGAGGGCGTGATCCGCGAACAACGTGGTCAGGTCGCGGGCCCGCGCGGGCCAGTCCCGGACTCCCTCCAACTTCTCCTTCATCATGACATAGCGGGGCAGGTCGCGCACGGCCCCCGCGAGGTCCCCACCGGCGTCGGCCCAGGCTTGGGCGACCAGCACCGCGGCGACGGTCCCATCCCGGCCCAGGTGGGCTTCCGGTGCGATCACCCCCCCGTTGCCTTCTCCGCCGATCACCGCGCCAAAAAGCCGCATTCCGGTGACGACGTGCGCCTCTCCGACCGCCGTCCGGTGGCAGGCCACCCCGGCCGCGGCGGCCAGGTCCTCGACCATGCGCGAGGTCGACAGGTTGGTCACGACCGGGCCCTTCTTACGCGCCAGGACCACGCGCACCGCCAGGGCGAGCGTGGCCTCCTCCCCGAACGGGATACCGTCGGGGGCAACGAGCGCGGCGCGATCGGCGTCTGGATCGTGCGCGATCCCGAAATCGGCGCCGTGCGCGACGACCAGCCGCCCGAGTTCCCCGAGGTTCTCGGGAACGGGCTCCAGTCCGCGCGTGAAGTTTCCGTCGGGCGTGCAGTCGAGTTCGATCACGGTCGCCCCGAGGGCACGCAAGGCCTGCGGCGTGGCGAGCCCACCGACCGAGCGACAACCGTCGACCACGACGATCGGCGCCCGCGGCCACGCCGCGCGCTCTAGCGCGGGGTGCGCGAGCGCACGGGCGACCTGCGCGTCGACGGCGCCGTCGGCGGCGCGTAGCGAACCGAGGCGATCGTGCCCGACCCAGGGGCCGGTCGCGCCCACGCCCTCGCGATAGCGCAACGAGGCCTCGGCGTCGAGGAACTCGCCGCGCGCATCGAGCAGCTTGAGCGCATTCCACGGGGCGGGATTGTGACTGGCCGAGAGGATGATGCCGCCCACCGCGCGGTGATCGAGCACGGCCACCTGGACCGCGGGCGTGGGCACGAGGCCCACGTCGATGACGTCGACACCGACCCCGCGAAGCGCGGAGGACACGACGGCGAACACCCACGTGCCGCTGGGCCGCGAGTCGCGGCCGATGACGACGGAACCGGGCCCGACGAAGCGGCCGAAGGCCGCGGCATAGTCGACCAGAACGGGGACGGTGAGGGAATCGCCGACCACGCCCCGGATGCCCGAGACGCTGACCATGAGGGGAGAGGTGGACACGGAGACCTTTCGTGCGCGGGCGGACCCGGGGGGGGATGGAGCTGGTGAGCGGAATCGAACCGCTGACCTGCGCATTACGAGTGCGCTGCTCTACCAGCTGAGCTACACCAGCCCGTTTCCCGACCCGAAGGTGGTGCGACCCCCCGGAATCGAACCGGGGACACCTAGATTTTCAGTCTAGTGCTCTACCAACTGAGCTAGGGTCGCCCGTTTGCTCCACAACGGCAGAGGCCCGGGGTCGACCCCCGAGCCTGCGTCGTCCACGACAGGTTTATACCAGCGGCGACGCGGTCGCGTCAACGC
>JBKJJJ010000178.1:0-10792 GCA_046598045.1 Candidatus Eiseniibacteriota bacterium | reverse complement strand
CGCGCGGCCTGGGACGGCCGCGATGACAGTGGCGCGACGCTCGCGAAGGGTGTCTATTTCGCGCGCTACACCACCAACGGCAAGGTCTCGGACAACAAGAAGCTGATCCTCGAGTAGTTCTGAGGATCAGGCTACCGGGTTGGATTGCGAATGGGTCGCCGGGGAACCACCGGCGACCCATTTTGCGTCCAGTCGTCAACTTGTCCCGGGACGTGTCTCCGGTGGCCGGAGACCTAAGGCTCGTCCTTCGCCCCGTACTTCATCCGCAGCAGCTTGTAACCGTCACCATCCCGCAGCGTCAGCACCCACATCCCGTCATAGGGCACCGGCTCGTGCTTCCCGAGCGCCTGCCCGGTCAGCGCCTCGATGGTCGGCCCGATCGTGTCCCCATGCCCGATCACGAGCACCGTGCGCCCCCGCCACTCCGCGAGAATGCGCAGAGCCAGCACATCGAGGTGGTTCGCGTCATAGACCCGAACCGAGTCCCCGATCGCCTCGCCCAGCGGCGCGCCGGTCCTCCGCGCGCGGTCATACTGGCTCGCGTAAATCGCGCTCACGCCCGCGCTCTCGAGCACACGCGCCAGCTCGCGTGCGCGCAGCAGGCCCTTGGTATCGAGCCCGGCATCTCCGCCGGCCGGGTGCGGATTCTTCTCCGCGTGGCGAACCAGGATCACGGTCGTGAGCGGGGAGTCCGCGCCCGCCGGAACGGGCAATGCAGATGCTGCCGGAGGCCCGACAGGCAAGCCCAGCAAGCAGGCAACGAGCAACAACAGCTTCATCAAGCCCCCGCGGTCAAGTGATGCATATCGTTCCAGAGCCGAATCGCCGGCTCATCGAGCCCATGATCGTACCCGAGCACGCTCACCGCCGAGGTGGCGAGCAGCAGCAGCGACGCGCCCGAGACCGGCAGCCCGATCCAGCGCGCGCCCAGGACTCGCGAGAAGTGTCCGTGCCCGAACAGGAGCGCCGAGCCGCCGTCGGCGCGCAGCCGCGCGATCACGCGGTCGGCGCGCGCCGACACGTCGGCCACCGACTCGCCGCCGGGCGCGCCGTCTTCGAAGACGTTCCAGTGCGGGGCGCGCGCCTGGATTGCGGCGTGGGTCAGGCCCTCGAAGTCGCCGTAGTGCCACTCGCGGAGGTCATCGTCATCCAACGCGCGATCGCCGAAGCCCGCGAGCTCACAGGTGCGCCGCGCGCGCACGAGCGGGCTGGTCCACACGTGCGCAAACGCGTGGCCCGCAAGCCGGGAGCGCAGGCACATCGCCTCGGCCTCGCCGTGCGCGGTGAGCGGGACGTCGGTGCGGCCCGTGTGCTGCGTGGAGATCGACCACTCGGTCTCCCCGTGCCGCGCGATCCAGACCTGCGGGAGAGCCGGGGTCACGGGCTCAGGCCTTCTTTCGGATGTAGTTGAAGTCGTAGCCGACCGTCCACGTGGCACCGCCGTCTGTCGACTGTTCGGAGAACTGGCGCACCTGGTCCGGTCCGAGGTCGAAGAACGTAAGCCGGTTCTTGAACGGAGAGCCGTTCGCGGCAATCTTGTCGGCGACGAACACGAGCTTGCCGTCCGCAAAGTGGCCGTCGGTGAAATTGGTCACGCTTCCCGAGTCGTCCATCCAGTTCTGTTGCCAGCAGTGGAGCTCGGGGTTCCACGCATTGAAGCTCTTACCCGAGCCACCGAGCCCGCCCGACCAGTTCTCGAAGATCACGCAACCGCCGAGGATCTTCTCGACGTGGCTCGTGCCGGCAACGCCCTGCCCGCGCTGGTTGTCGTGCACCTCCCAGTCGCCGATCCAGAAGTCGAACTGACGCGACTCGGGCGCGTACTCGCAAGGCGTCGCGTTGCGCTTCGCGCGCTCGATTACGGATGCATAGCGCACGTCGCCCTTGAGCGACACGAAGTCCTCGTCCGCGCTCAAAGCGTCGGGCTGGCGATAGCCCGAGTCCATCAGCCGCCCGAGCACCGCGAACGCCGAGTCGACCTGCCCCGCGCGCGCGAACGCGCCGGCGAGGTTGTAGCGCGCGAACCAGGGATTCGCGCCGAGCGCGTCCGCCTTGTGCCCTGCGTCGATCGCGCGCGGCCACAGCTCGAGCTTCGCGTAACACACGCCGAGGCGGTACTGAATGCGCGGCATCGCAGGCGCGAGCTTCGCAACCGCCTCGTAGGCGCGCGCGGCCTTCGCCCAGTCCTGGTGCGCGTAGAAGGTGTCGGCGACAGCGGTCGACGGCGGGGCCTTGGGGGCGGCCGGAGCCGCGTGCGCCGCGCGCCCAGCAAGAGCGGCGAGAAAGCATGCGACGAAGACAGGACGAAGGCGACGAAGAACAGGCATGACGATGGCTCCCCCGGTCGGGCGATGTGCGGGCAGCCCGGCGCCACGCGTGCCCGCGAGGGTCGGGGCCGCGCCCCGCCGGATCAAGCAAGTTCGCTGCAAAGAGGTTGTGCTAATGGGGACCACCCACGACTTTGTGCGCAATGGCGTTGCCGATCTTGCCGCCGATGTAGCGGCCTGCGATCGAGCCCAGCGGGCCGCCGAGCATCCCGCCGAGATGACCGCCGAGGTTCGCACCCATCCCGCCCATCATGTTGCCGGCCATGCCGCCGCCGAGGCCCTTCGCCATGCCGCCGACGCCGCCCATTCCGGGCAGGCCTCCCATGCCGGGCATCCCGCCAGCGCCGCCCATCTGCTTCATCATCGCGTCGATGTCCATGACCTCGTAGCCCTTCGGGATCGTGAACATGTCCGCGGGCTGCGGGCCCACCTTGCGGTCCTTCCATTCCATGACCGCGTCCTTGCCGTCGACCTTGCTCTCCATGCGCACCGGAGCTCCGGTCGCCTTGTCGAACCACCCGAGGATGGTCGTGCCCTCCGACGTGATGTGCATTTTCTTGGTGAGGACGCCGCCCATCGTCTCTTCGCCCAGGTCCTCGACCCGGATCCCGGGTTCGTCCTTGTTCGTCGTGTCCTTGACCGCGGCTTTCGGGAGGTGCCCCTTCGTCGCCGCCTCCATCGCACCGCGCGACTGCTTCATCGCCCTCTTCTCGCCGGGCATGAGCATGTAAGTCGTCCCCTGCTCGTCCCCCACCTCGATCATGGTCATGGCCTGGCCGTCGACGTTCATCTCGGTCCGCATGCGGCCGTGGTCGATCGAGCGCTTCAGGGTGATTGTCTTGCCGCCGCTCTCGATCTCCAGGTCCTCGCTGTAGGCCGGGGGCGGCACGTAGTCGGGGAGCTGGGCGCCGGTCATCCCGTGGGGGATGTGGACCGCTGGTTTGGGGGCAGGGGCGTCGGCTCGGGCGGCGCCAGGGAGGAGCAGGGCCAGGAGGAGGGCGGCTCCAAGTGGGCCTGAAAGCATGAGTTTGGTTCTCAAAGGGGGCTCCCTGGGTTGTGCGCTGAAGATTGGGTATGGCCCGATTTGGGCGGAAATGGATGACGTAACTCATTGTCCTGTCGTGGCGGCTTGCCCCGTACCCAATCTTCGCGCCACAACCTACGCCCGCCCGGCCGCGGACTCAACCCCGCGTCCCACGGCCAGTTCCGGGTCAAGGGAGGCCCCCGCCGCGCCGATATCTCCATGGAAGCGCAAGGAAGCGGATTCCAGGACCGGCATGGAGCCTTCGGTGGCTCCCAGGGATGGCCATGCCTCATACCGCACAGCGTATTCCAAACCTCGCACTGGCCGTCCCGCGCGCCGTCAAGGTGCCCGCGTCGGGCGAAGTGACCCTGGACCTCGCGTACTGACATGCGCCTACGCCTGCGCTGGAAGATCCTGCTGTTCACGGTGCCGCCGCTGGTGGCGCTGACGTTCGGCACGCTCACAATGGTCAACCGCAGCGTGACGTCCCAGGTGCAGACCACCGTCCGCCAGGACCTGACGCGCGCCTCCGCCGTGTTCGAGGACATGCTCGCGGCGCGCACGCGCGAGCTCGCGGTCGCCGGCATGGTGATCGTGCAGGACCCGCGCTTCTTCTCCGTACTCACGCTGCCCGACACCGGCCAGGAGCAGCAGCTGCGGGCGACCGTCACCGGCGTCGCCCGCGAGTTCAACCGGATCACGGAGAGCGAGCTGTTCGAGGTCGTGGACACCAGGAACCGCACGCTCGGCTCGGTCGGCCGCGCGTCGGTCGCGCGGAAGAGCCGCGCGGCACTCGTGCGCAAGGCGCTCACCGGGCGCGCGGTCACCGGCGTGCTGATCGACGCGAACCGACACTACCTCGTCTCCGCGACGCCGGTCACCGCGGGCGGCCGCATCGTCGGCGCGCTGCTGCTGGGCGAGGGCATCGGCCGGGATCTCGCGCTCAAGTTGCGCGACCTCACGCACAGCGAGGTCACGTTTCTCTGCGGCAGCGCGGTCACGGGGACGACGCTCGGCTCCGACGTGAAGCGCGCGACCGCGATGGCGGCGCTCGATCGCTCACGGCTTGCCCCGTCGCTCCCGGGCGACCCGGCGGCCGTGTTCGAGGTGCACGGCCCGCGCGAGACCTTCCTCACGATCGCGGCGCCGATCCCGGGCTCGGACCCGGCGAGCGGGCAGGTCTACCTGATCCAGCGCTCGCTCGACGCCGAGACCGCCGCGCTCCGGCGCATGCAGAAGGACCTCTCGCTGCTCGGGCTCATCGCCGCGCTGATCGCGCTGCTCGCGGGTTTGCTGGTCGCGCAAATGGTGGTTGCGCCGCTGCGCCAGCTCGTGCGCGGCGCCGAGGAGATGGAGCGCGGCAATTACGACTTCGACCTCGAGGTGCCGAGCGGCGACGAGGTCGGCTACCTGACCGCGCGCTTCCTCGACATGCGCAAGCAGCAGCGCAGCTACGTCCGCAGCCTCGAGGACCTCGCGCGCGTGAAGAGCGAGTTCATCAGCGTGGCCTCGCACGAGCTGAGCACGCCGATCAGCATCATCCGCTGCTTCCAGGAGCTGCTGGCGGACCGCAAACTCGGGCCCATCACACCGGAACAGGACAGAGCCCTGGTCGCGATCGACGACAGCCTCTCGCGGCTGTCGCGTATCGCCGCGAATGCCACCGTGATGGCGCAGATCGACGGCCGTCGGCTCGTGCTCGCGCGGGCGCCGCACGAGGTGGCCACGCTGGTGGACGACGCGATCGCGAGCGCCAAGGCGCTGGCGCGCGAGCGCGGAGTGGAGATCACGACCGAGATCGAGCCCGGACTCGAGCCCGCGGAAGTGGACGGCGAGCAGCTCGCGCAGGCGCTGTCGCAGCTCGTCAGCAACGGCATCCGCTTCACGCCTGACGGCGGCGCGGTGCGCGTGATCGCGACCTACGAGGCGCGCACGGACGAGGTCGTGATCGCGGTCGAGGACAGCGGCGTCGGCATTCCTCCCGATCGCCAGGCGCGCGTGTTCGAGCGCGCGATGCCGCTCGGGGAATCGAAGAATCACCACTCGTCGAGCACGCTCGACTTCAACTCGGCCGGCATGGGCCTCGGCCTCGCCACCGCGCTCGGCATCGCCGAGGCGCACGGCGGCACGATCACGCTCACGAGCGAGGTCGGCAAGGGCAGCCGATTCGAACTGCGGGTCCCCTCCCGGGACCGCTTCCTGGAGGCCGCGGCATGAGCTGGAACCGCGACGTCCCCGCGTTCTCGCGGATCGCCACGCTCGCCCTGGCAGGCGCCCCAGGCGCGGCGACGCGCTGACGACGAGTTGACCGTCAGCTTCTAGTCGCCGCCGCAGCCCCGCGCACGTAGCGCTCGAACCAGGCGAGCGTGCGCTGCCACGCCTGCGCCGTGGCCTCAGGGTGGTAGGCGGGCCGCGCGTCGCAGAAGAACGCGTGCTTCGCGCCCTCGTAGACCACCACCTCGGAGCCGATCCCGCGCTGGTCGAGCTCCCTGCCGATGGCGGCAACGTCGTCCGGTGGGATCCCGCCGTCCTCGGATCCGAACAGGCAGAGCAGCGGCGCGTCGATCGCGGCCGCCTCGGGGAGGACGGGCTCGATCTTCATGCCGTTCCGCGGGCGCACGATCCCGCCGCCATAGAACGACACCGTCGCGGTCGGATCGAGCCGGCACGCGCCGAGGAACGCCGCGAAACCGCCGATACAGAAACCGACCAGCCCGACGCGCCACGGGTCGACCTCGTCGTCCGCGCGCGCGTAGTCGAACGCGGCGGCGAGATCGGCCTCGAGTCCGTCGTTGGTCAGGAGCGCGATCTGCGCCATCGCGGGCGGCATGTCGCCGTACGGGATCTCGATCCCCTTCCCCTCGCGGTGGAAGATCTCGGGCGCGAGCGCGACGTAGCCCTCGCGCGCGAAGCGCCGGCACACATCGCGGATATGGTCGTTCACGCCGAACGCCTCCTGCACGACCACCAGCGCGGGGAACGTCCCCGGCGCCGCGGGGCGCGCGACATAGGCTTCCATCGCGCCGTCGACGGTGGCGATCGTCACGCGCTCCTCGCGCGGGCTCGGTGCGGTATCCGGTGTGGACATGAATCCTCCTTGGGCGTCAGGGCCCGATCGCGCGCTCGAGCACCGGGTAGGTGAACGGCGGGTCGCCGCCCGCCTGCTCGGGGTCCACCACGTCGTGACTGAGGTGACGCTCGGCCGGGAACTCGTAGCGCAGGGTGACGGTCCCGGGCCGCGACTTCTCCCAGAGGCGCCCCAGTTCGGCGACCGCCCCGTTGTCCACCGCCTGGTCGCCGCCCACGGTGATCAGGGCCGCGCGCTTCGCGCCGGGAGCCTCGTGCTGCGCCGACTGCATCGTCGCCCCGCCGACCAGCAGCGTCGCGGCGACGGCGCGCGAAGCGAAGCGCGGGTAGACGTGCTTCGGGCCGGCGACTTCGGTCTTCTTCTTTCCGTCCCACCACACGAACAGGTTCGGCAGGAGCGCGGTCAGGCGCGCGACCACCGGCGTCCACGCGCCCGGCGCCTTCGCGACGCCGATCATGGGCGCGATCAGCACCACGCGCTCGACGTCGGGGCGCTCCTGCGCGGCCCACGCGGCGAGCGTCCCGCCGACCGACAGCCCGACCACGGTGACCGTGTCGCCGAGGCCGCGCGCGGCGTCGATCACGCTGTCGGTGAACGCGCACCACTCGCGCGCGTCCGCGTGCGCGAGTTGGTCGGTCATGCGGTCGCCGAAGCCATGGCGGGGAATGCGCGGCACGAACACGTTCGCCCCGCGCGCAAACGCGAGGCGCGCGAGCGAATCGAATTGCGCCGGGCAGTTGGTCAGGCCGTGGAACATCACGATCACCTGGCGCACGCGCCGTCCGTGCGTGTAGAGCGTCGTGCGGCACTCGGGGGAGATGCGCGGGTCGTCCTCCGCCTGGAGCGCAACGACGCGGTTGAGCGCGTCCTCGTAGGTCCTGGCGGGACGGGGATGCGAGACCAGCCCGCGCGGCGAGAGCGGGAGGAACAGGCCGGCCACGAGCAGGGCCGGCAGGATCAGGAACGCGAGCAGGCGGCGTCGCACGGGCGCATCCTAGCATCCGCACCGGGCGGCGTGTAGGCTCGGCGGCATGCGCCTCCCGATTGCCACCCTGGCCGCGGTCCTCGCCCTGATAGGGGCGCTCGACGCGTCTCCCGCCACCGCCGCCAAGCGCCTGATCGAGATGGGCTGGGACGAACCGAACCCCGCGTTCATGCGGCGCCACCTCGCGCAGCTCGAGGCCTCGCCGTTCGACGGCTGCGTCTATCACGTGGGCGGGCCGCGGCCGGATGGACAGCTCGGAGTGTTCGGCTGGCAGTCCTGGGGCACGCGCGTGTTCACCGGGCAGGAACTCGCAGACGACCTGCGCAACCTCCGCGCCACGCCGTTCAAGCGCTTCCGCTCGAACTTCCTGCGCATCAACGTCACGCCCGGGCGGCTCGACTGGTTCGACGACTACTCGGCCGTGCTCTCGAACCTCACGCTCGGCGCCAGCATCGCGCGGCGCGGCAACTCGAAGGGCGTGTTGCTCGACACCGAGACCTACGAGGGCCCGCTGTTCGACTACTCGAAGCAGCACGATCGTGATCGTCATTCATACGATGAATACGCCGCGCAGGCGCGGCAGCGCGGCCGGGAGGTCATGCGCGCGCTCGAGCGCGGCTACCCCGGATTGACCGTTTTTCTCACGCTGGGCGCGACCCACACCGCGATCCAGACGCGCTGGGAGCCGGTCGCGCTCGACAAGGGCCCGTACGGTTTGCTCGCGCCGTTCGTCGACGGCATGGTGCTCGCCGCGAGCGACTCGGCGCGCATCGTCGACGGCCTCGAGGCCTCCTACCCCGTGCGCACGCCGAAGGAGGTCGAAGGCTACGTCGCGGTGCAGGACTCGATGGTGCTCGCGTTCGTCACGGACCCGGTGAAGTATCGCCGCGTGGTCTCGAACTCGTTCGGCATCTGGCTCGACCACGACTGGCGACACCGCGGGTGGAACCCCACCACCTCGACCAGGAACTATCGCCCCGCCGCTGCGTTCCAGGCGACGGTGAGGCGGGCGCTCGAGCTGGCCGACGATTACGTGTGGATCTACGGCGAACTGCCGCACTGGTGGAACGCTTCGGGCCGCCCGTCGCGCCTGCCGGCGGCGTACGACCGCGCGCTGCGCAACGCCCGGCGCGGGCTCGCCCCCTGAGCGCCGGGCGCGCGGTCCGGCGTGCGGGCCTCGCGTGCGGGACGGATTTCTGGCACATTGCGGCCATGCTCCCCTTCCCCGAAGGCAAGCCGCCCCAGAGCCTGTGGACCGAGGCCCTCCCCGGCCGCGTCTACGCGCTCGACCAGACGCTCCTGCCGCACGAGTCCCGCGTGCTCGCGTTCGAGCGGCTCGAGCAGGTCGCCGAGGCGATCCGCTCGATGCGCGTGCGCGGCGCGCCGCTGATCGGCGTGGCGGCGGCATTCGGGCTCGCGCTCGCCCTGCGCGCCGATGCCTCCCCCGCCGCCGAGGAGTCTGCCGCGCGCGAGCTGATCGCGACGCGGCCGACCGCGATCAATCTCGCGTGGGCGGTCGCGCGCGTGCGCGCCGCGCTAGCGGGCGCACGGCCGGGCGACCGCGCTGCCTGCGCGTGGGACGAGGCGCAGCGGATCCTGAGTGACGAGATCGCGGTATGCTCCGCGATCGGCGACCACGGGCTCGCGCTGCTCGAGGCGCTGTGGCGCGCGCGCCGCGAGCGGGACCCGCGCGCCGAGGCGCTCCACGTGCTCACGCACTGCAACGCCGGCTGGCTCGCGACCGGCGCCTGGGGCACCGCGCTCGCACCGGTGTACAAGGCGCGCGAGGCCGGCATCCCGGTCCACGTGTGGGTCGACGAGACGCGCCCGCGCGGCCAGGGCGCGAGCCTGACCGCGTGGGAGCTGGGCGCGGCCGGCGTGCCGCACACGCTGATCACCGACACCATGTCCGGCCACGTGCTCCAGCGCGGGCGCGCCGACGTGTGCTTCGTCGGCAGCGACCGCACGACCGCCTCGGGCGACGTGTGCAACAAGATCGGCACCTACCTGGTCGCGCTCGCCGCGCGCGACAACCGCGTGCCGTTCTATGCGTGCGTGCCCACCTCGAGCATCGACTGGACGCTCGACGACGGCGTCCTCCAGGTCCCGATCGAGGAGCGCTCCACGGACGAGGTCACGCACGCGCGCGGCCTCGGCGCGAGCGGCCAGGTCCAGGCGGTGCGCATCGCTCCCGAGGCCACGGGCGCCGCGAACTTCGCGTTCGACATCACGCCCGCGCGCCTGGTCACGGGCATCGTCACCGAGCACGGCGTGTTCGCCGCCAGCCGCGAGGGCCTCCTGCCGCTCGGGGAGCGTGTCCGTGCCTGACGAACGGCTGCTACGGGAAGAGATCGTCGTCGCCGCGCGCGGCCTGCGCTCGCGCGGTCTGACCGCCGGCAAGTCGGGGAATGCGAGCGCACGGCTGGGCGACGGGTTCCTGGTCACGCCCTCGGGCGTCGCCTACGACATGCTCGGGCCCGACCACATCGTGCGCGTGGACGGCTCCGGCGCGCCGGCGACCGGCAGCCTCGTGCCCTCGAGCGAATGGCAACTCCACCGCGAGATCTACCGTGCGCGGGCCGACATCCATGCGATCGTCCACGCCCACCCGCGCCACTCGACGGCGCTCGCGTGCGCGCGCCGCGAGATCCCCGCGTTCCATTACATGGTCGCGATCGCAGGCGGGCGCTCGATCCGCTGCGCGCCCTACGCCACGTTCGGGTCGCTCGAGCTTGCGCGCAACGCGGTCGACGCGTTGCGCGATCGCACGGCATGCCTGCTCGCGAACCACGGCTCGATCGCGCTCGGGCAGCGCCCGCTGCCCACGCTCGACCTGATCGAGGAGGTGGAGTGGCTGGCCGCGCAGTACATCTCCACGCTGACCGTCGGCCCGGCGACGATCCTGTGGGACGCGGAGATGGACAAGGTGATCGAACGGTTCAAGACCTATGGGCAGCCGAAGCGCGACGAGTCCCGATAACCCAGGGTGGGGCAATCCTCTTCACCTGCGCCACCGCTGTGGAAAGATCGCCATCGTTACTTGCGCGCGTACTCGATGGTCATCATCTTCATTTTCTTCTTGCCGCCCGGCGGCGTGCCGTACATCTCGAGCATGTAGTGATTGTCGTCGGACCAGGTGGTGACCATGTGCTCGACCGTCGGCTTACCGCTGATGGGATCCGACATGGTGCTCGTCCAGTGGATCACCTTGCCACTCGGATCGATCGTCCCCTGACTGTGCATGATCCCGGTGCCCATGTTGTCGATCCAAGTCGAAACGTACTTGCCGATCACGTTGTCGTAACCGTAGATTCCCATTCCGCTGAAGGGAGCGCCCATCATCTGGCCGCTGGCGACCTCCTGTGCAT
>JBKJJJ010000075.1:0-5747 GCA_046598045.1 Candidatus Eiseniibacteriota bacterium | reverse complement strand
CGGCGAGCCGCCATTGCCGCCGTCCGTGATGCTTCTCCACGGCGGGATCTTCGTGGTCTGGATCCCGCGAGTCATCTTCGCGACGCGGTCGGCGCCGGATCATACGCGCGGCAACCTCGAACACCTGCTCGCAGTCCTGCCGGAGGGCGCGCGCGTTGCGGCCTACGGGCTGTTCGGTTATGCGCTGCTGAACTTCGCGTACTTCCTCTACACCGGCAGTTCCTACCCGAAACACCACGTGCCTTTCCACCTGACCCTGCGCGGCTTCTCGGGCCACTGGATGCTGTTCTACGGCATTGCGACGATCGGTTTCGTGGCGCTCGAGCGCCTCGTAGCTGACAGCGGGGCCGGGCAATGACGCGCGAGGAGGCGCTCGCGGCCGCGCTCAAGTTGCTGTTCGCGCTGCCGGTCCTGCGCTGGCCGCTCGCCGGCGCCGCGATCTCGATCCTTGCCGACGGGCTCGACGTGGTGGTCATGAACTACGTCGACCTGGGCGGCGGCGGCATCCGCGACTATCACCTGTTCGACAAGTGGACGGACCTGTTCGGCTACGTCACGTTCTTCGTGGTGGCGATGCGCTGGACGGGGCGTGACCGGATGATCGCGATCGTCCTGTGGACGTTCCGCATGGCCGGCCTCGCGCTGTTCGAGTTCGCGCACATTCGAGGCGCGCTCCTCCTCTGTCCAAACCTGTTCGAGACCTGGTTCATCTACGTGCTGGTGCGGAACATGTGGCAGCTTCCACCGCGCACGGGCGGCATCCTCCTCGCCGTCATGGTTGCCATGAAGCTCGCGCAGGAATGGATCCTTCATGGCGTACAGATCATGGATCGCTACAACCTCGACGAAGTGCTGCACCATCTCGCCCGGTGAACCGCGCAAGGATCTGCTGGCGGCGCCTCGGTGGACACCCTAGAATCCGCGGATGCCCCTCACTCCAGGACGAAAACTCGGGCCGTACGAAGTCGTCGCCGCGCTCGGCGCGGGCGGCATGGGCGAGGTCTACCGGGCGCACGACGCGCGCCTCGGACGCGACGTCGCGGTCAAGGTGCTTCCCGGCCACCTGATGGAAAACTCCGAGGTGCGCGCGCGTTTCGAGCGCGAGGCGCGCGCGGTCTCGAGCCTCAACCACCCGCACATCTGCACGCTGCACGACATTGGGCGCGACGGCGACACCGACTACCTCGTCATGGAGCTGGTCGAGGGCGAGACGCTCGCCGATCGCCTCGAGAAGGGCGCGCTCCCGATCGAGCAGGTCCTCAAGCTCGGCGCCGAGATCGCCGACGCGCTCGACAAGGCGCATCGCGCCGGCATCGTGCACCGGGACTTGAAGCCCGGGAACATCATGCTGTCGAAGACCGGCGCGAAGCTCATGGACTTCGGGCTCGCGCGCGCGATGGTCCCGGCCGCCCCGAAGGCCGGCAGCGGCGCGACGATGACCGGCCTGCCGCCGTCGCTGACCATGGCCCAGCCGCTGACCGCGCAGGGCTCGATCGTCGGCACGTTCATGTACATGGCGCCGGAGCAGCTCGAGGGCGTCGAGGCCGACGAGCGCAGCGACATCTGGGGGCTCGGCTGCGTGCTCTACGAGATGGCGACCGGGCAGCCCGCGTTCAAGGGCGCGACCCAGGCGAGCCTGATCAGCTCGATCATGAAGGACCAGCCGCGCCCGATCGGCGAGTTGCAGGCGCTCACTCCGCCCGGCCTCGACCGCGTCGTGCGCACGTGCCTGGCGAAGGACCCCGAGGATCGCTTCCAGACCGCGCACGACGTCGGTCTCCAGCTGCGCTGGCTCGCCGAGGGCGGATCGCAGATGGGCGTGCCCGCGCCGGTCGCGGCGCGCCGCCGGCAGCGCGAGCGCCTCGCGTGGACGCTCGTCGCGCTGACCGGGCTCGCGGCGGTCGCGCTCGCGGTGCTCCACTTCGGGTTCCCGGCGCCGGCGCTTCCGACGCTGCGCTTCGAGGCTTCGCCGGCCACCTCCGTCCAGTCGCAGGACTCGCCCCGCATCTCGCCCGACGGCAAGACGCTCGCCTACAACGCAACCGACTCGACGGGCACGAGCCGCGTGTGGATCCGGCCGATGAGCGCGCTCGAAGCCCAGGCGCTGCCCGGGACCGAGGGCGCGCGGCGGCCGTTCTGGTCGCCGGACAGCAAGTTCCTCGCGTTCATCGCGGGCGGCAAGCTCAAGAAGATCGCCGCCAACGGGGGTCCGCCGACGGTGATCTGCGATGCGCCGACGGGCGCCGACGGGTCGTGGGGCCGAAAGAACTTCATCCTGTTCGACGGGACGGCCATCGACCCGATCATGCAGGTCTCGGCCGGCGGCGGTGTGGCCACGGCGGCCGTGGTCCCCGATACTGCGGGCGGGGCGCAGCAGGTCGGCTGGCCCGAGTTCCTGCCGGATGGCCGGCACTTCCTCTACCTCGCAATTGCGGGGCAGTCCGTGCTGCGCGTCGGAGATCTCGACTCGAAGTTGAAGAAGGACCTCGGCGCTTGCGAATCGCAGGTGGAATTCGTCCCGCCCGGGTATCTCCTGTTCTCGCGCGGCGGGTCGCTCGTCGTCCAGCGCTTCGACGCGGCGGGGCTCAAGCTCAAGGGTGAGCCGATCCCGGTGGCGGAGCAGGTCGGCGCGAGTTCGGTCGGTGGCTCGGACTTCCGGGCGTCGGAGAACGGAGTGCTCGTCTATTCGACCCGCCTGACCGATTCCGGAGAGCTGGTCGAGCTCGATCGCGCTGGGAAGCAGCTCAAGCTGCTCCCCGCTCCGCCGAACGGGCTGATGCCCACTCTCTCGCCCGACGAGCGGCGGATCGCCGTGCGCGTCATTGATCCCCAGAATCGCACGCGCGACATCTGGATCATCGATCGCACGCGCGACGTCTCCTCGCGGTTTACGTTCGACAAGGGGAACGAAAACTACCCGCTGTGGTCGCCCGACGGGAAGCGCATCGCCTACCTTTCCGACGCCCCCGGCGCGTCCGGCATCTCGGTCAAGCAGATCACGGGTTCGGGCGAGACCGAACTTCTCTTCCCGGTGAAGGAAGATTGCGTCCTCAAGGACTGGTCGCGCGACGGGAGCCTGATCGTCTTCGACCGCGCCACGCCGAGCGGGAGCGACATTTGGACCCTCTCGACGACCGGCGAGCACAAGGTGCAGCCGTTCCTGAATGCGCCCTTCAACGAATACGATGGCCGCCTGTCTCCGGACGGCCGCTACCTCGCGTACACCTCGGACGAGTCCGGGCGCGAGGAGATCTACGTGCAGACGTTCCCCGATCGCGCGGACAAGTGGCAGGTCTCGACTCGCGGTGGCAACGACCCGCAGTGGAGCGCGCACGGGGATGCGCTGTACTACCTCTCCCCGGACCAGCAGATGATGGAAGTTCCTGTCCGGGGCACGGCGACGTTCGACCCGGGTACGCCCGTGAATCTGTTCGGCGTCAACGTGCTGTTCACCGGGGGCCAGCGGCGGCACTACTCCGTCACCGCCGACGGTCAGACGTTCCTCGTGTACCGGCCGACCTCGCTGCGTTCGCTGCCGACCACCACCGTGGTCGTCAACTGGATGGCGGGGCTGGCGAAGCGATGACGCTTTCCACGGGAACCAGGCTCGGTGGCTACGAGATCCTCGCTCCGCTCGGCAAGGGCGGCATGGGCGAGGTCTATCGCGCGCGCGATACGCGCCTCGGGCGGGACGTGGCGATCAAGGTGCTGCCCGCGGACGTCGCGGCGGATCCCGACCGCCTGGCGCGCTTCGAGCGCGAGGCGAAGGCCGTCGCCGCGCTCAGTCACCCGAACATCGTCGTGCTGCACTCGATCGAAGAGGCGGGAAACGTGCGCTTCCTGACCATGGAGCTGGTCGAGGGGGAGACGCTCGATCGGCTCATGATCCCCGGCGGGCTCCCGGTCGCGCGCGTGCTCGAGCTTGCGATCCCGCTCGCCGACGCGCTTGCGACCGCGCACCAGAAGGGCGTCGTCCACCGGGACCTGAAGCCCGCGAACGTCATGGTCGGCAAGGACGGACGGCTCAAGGTGCTCGACTTCGGCCTCGCGACGCTTGCCCCCCAGGGCGCGGCGCCGGGCGCGACGCAGGCGCCGACGATGGAGTCGCCGATCTCGGCCATCGGCCAAGTCGTGGGCACGGTTCCCTACATGGCGCCCGAGCAGCTGCGCGGCGAGCCGACGGACGCGCGCACGGACCTGTTCTCGCTCGGGATCCTCATCTACGAACTGGCGACCGGGCAGCGGCCATTTCGCGGCGCCAGCGCGGTCGAGATCAGTTCGGCGATCCTGCGCGACCCGCCGTCGCCGCCATCCAGCATGCGCGCGGACGTGCCGCGCGACCTCGAGCGCATCCTGACACGCTGTCTCGAGAAGGACCCGGAGCGCCGCGTCCAGACCGCGAAGGATGTGCGCAACGAGCTCGAGCTCGTACGACGTGGTGCGGCGGGGGACTCGCCCGCGGTGCTCGCGCCGCCCGCGCCGCTGGCGGCGGCGAAGTCCGCGGCCACAAACGACGCGCCCTCGATCGCGGTCCTGCCGTTCGCCAACCGCAGCGCCGGCGCCGAGGACGAGTACTTCTCCGACGGGCGCGCCGACGAGCTGATCAGCGTCCTGGTCAAGATCCGCGGCCTGCGCGTCGCCGCGCGCACGTCGTCGGGATCGTTCAAGGGCAAGGACGCGAGCATCGCCGAGGTCGGCAAGGCGCTCAACGTCCGCACCGTGCTCGAGGGCAGCGTGCGCAAGGCGGGCAACCGCGTGCGCATCTCCGTGCAACTGGTCAAGGTCGAGGACGGAGTGTCGCTCTGGTCGGAGACCTACGACCGCACGCTCGAGGACATCTTCCAGGTGCAGGACGACATCGCGCAGTCGGTGGTCAAGGAACTGCGCACGACGTTGCTCGGGGAGTCCCCGGATTCCGACGCGAGCGGCGCCGCGCGGGCCGAGGTCGCCGCCGCGGCGATCGGGCGGGGCACGATCCCGGAGGCCCACCGCCTCTACCTGCAGGGCGTGCACTTCGTCAACCAGTTCACCGACGATGGGATCAGGAACGGTGTTGCGGCGCTCGAAGCGGCGGTCGCGCTCGATCCCTCTTACGCGCTCGCGTGGGCGCGGCTGGCGCAGACCTATGCGACGCAGGGGGCGTACGGTTGGGCGCCGGTCCGGGAGGGTTACGCCCGCGCGCGCGCCGCGGTGGAACACGCGCTGAGACTCGAGCCCGATCTCGCGGAAGGGTACCTCGTCCTGTCCAACGTCCAGGCCGCCCACGACTGGGACTACCCGGCCGCGGAGGCCTCGGTGCGGCGTGCGCTCGAGCTCACCCCCGGGAGCCCGATCGCGCTCGAGGTCGCGGGCACCCAGCTGGCACGCCTCGGCCGCGTCGAGGAGGCGGAGCCGCTGCTGCTCGAGTCGCAAGAGCTCGACCCGCTGAGCTCGCGCAATTGCAGCAACCTCGCCTACCTGTACCGCACCATGCATCGCTGGGCCGACGCCGAGCGCTGGTATCGCAAGGCGCTCGAGATCGCGCCCCAACGGATCGGGACCCACCACATGATCGCCAACGTGCTCTCGCACCAGGGCAAGAACGCCGAGGCGATGGCCGAGGCGAGGCTCGAGCCCGCGGAGTGGGCCCGCCTGACCGCGTTCGGAGCGATTCACTTCCTGGGCGGGCGGCCCGCGGAGTCCTCTGCTGCGCTCGCCGAGCTGATCGAGAAGCACGCCAAGGATTCAGCGTTCCAGATCGCCGCCGT
>JBKJJJ010000073.1:0-21050 GCA_046598045.1 Candidatus Eiseniibacteriota bacterium | reverse complement strand
CGCCACCGCGAGGTCGCCGAAACGCAGGCCCGTGCCGCGCGGGCCGAGCGCGACCAGGCGTCCGGCATCGACCTCGAGGTCCACGCCGCGCGGGCCGCCGCGCGCGCGGTCCTCGGTGTCGAAGGAGACGCGCACCGCGCCGCCGGCCTGCGAGACGAATTGCAGCACGTCCTCGGGTCGCATGCGCCCGATCGGGCCCTCGAACAGGAGCTCGAAGCGCTCGTCCGCGCTCATGATCCGAACCGAATGTCGGTGACGACCTTCGGCGGCGCGTCCTCCGCGCGCGCGCGCAGGCGGCGCAGGTTGAGCCAGCCGATCGACCATCCGTAGAGCAGCGTGAACGCGAGCAGCACGCCGGTGGCGTCGACCAGGATCGGCGTCAGGCGGTGCGCCGACGCGCCCACCGGGAAGGCGGCGATCGCGAGCCGCATGCCGACCAGCGCGGTGAGCACGAGGCCGGTCATCTTGCCGGGGACGGTCGAGTGGATGCGCACGGGGCCGTGCGTGAGGTAGAGGTAGGAGCCGCCCACCAGCAGCATGAGCATGCGGGTCCCGGCGAGCACGAACAGCGCGAGCGGCACGAGTCCACCGATCCACAGCCCGACGAACAGCCAGAAGCTGCACAGGATGTCGACCAGCGGATCGAGGATCGCGCCCAGGCGCGTCTCCTGCCGGAAGCGGCGCGCCACCCAGCCGTCGAGCACGTCGCTCGCGATCGCGCACGCGAACACGATGAACGCGAGCCGGAAGTAGCCGCCGACCATCGCCACCAGGAATGCCGGCACGAGCGCGACGCGCATGAGCGTGATCGCGCTCGGCCAGCCGATCGCGTCGAGCGGCGTGCCGTCGGGACTGCGGATGAGCTGCACGTGGAGCAGCGTGAGCCCGATCATGGGGAACAGCCCGAGCGCGGTGAACGTGAACAGTCGGCGCGCGAGCGTGGGGTCGACCGTCAGCGACACGGCGACGGACGAGGCGACTGTGAGCACGAACAGGAGGAGGCCGACGAACAGGATCGAGCGCACTGCCGCCGGGTTCGCGAGCGCGCGCTCGCGGGCGAAGCCGAACGCGAGGCGCACGTAGCGCAACCACGCGCCGGGGCGAAAGCGCTCGCGCCGGAGCTCGACCAGGTGGTGCTCGACGAACATGCGGTTCTCCTCGGGGCTGCCGGTGATCGGGGGCCACGAGTCTAGCACAAGGCGGGGCGTGTTCCGCGCGGCGGGGTCAGCCCTCGCGCAGAGCGGCCTGCGCCGCGGGGTCAGCCCTCGCGCAGCGCGGCCTGCGCCGCGGCGAGGCGGGCGATCGGCACGCGGAACGGCGAGCACGACACGTAGTCGAGCCCCGCCTCGTGGCAGAACGCGATCGAGGAGGGCTCGCCGCCGTGCTCGCCGCAGATCCCGATCTTGATCCCCGGCCGCGCCGCGCGGCCCTCCTCGACCGCCATCCGCACGAGCCGCCCGACGCCGGCCCGGTCGACCGCCACGAACGGGTCCGCGGGGAGGATCCCGGTCTCGACGTAGAGCGGCAGGAAGCGGCCGCTGTCGTCGCGCGAGTAGCCGAACGTCATCTGGGTGAGGTCGTTGGTGCCGAACGAGAAGAACTCGGCGCCCAGCGCGATCTCCCCCGCCGTGAGCGCCGCGCGCGGTACCTCGATCATGGTGCCGACCATGTAGGGCACGCGCAGCTTCGCGCGCCGGAACACGTCCTCGGCGGTCGCGCGCACGAGCTCGGCCTGGCGCGCGAACTCGTTCGCCTCGCCCACCAGCGGGATCATGATCTCCGGCAGGACGGTCTTGCCCTTCCTGGTCACCGCCACCGCGGCCTCGAGGATCGCGCGCACCTGCATCGCGGTGACCTCGGGGTAGGTGATCCCGAGCCGGCAGCCGCGGTGCCCGAGCATGGGATTGAACTCGTGCAGCTCCTCGGCGCGCGCGAGCATGCGCTCCCTCTCCGCCAGCCGGCGCCTCAGCGCGTGGATCGAGGGCGCCTGGACGGCCGCGAGCGCGCGCCGGTCGACGCGCGGCCCGTGGCGGCGGTCGGGCTTGCCGCCGGGGCGAAGGCCGCGCGCGCCGGCGCCCAGGATCGCGATCTGGGCCTTGAGCTCGGCGACGTCCCGGATCAGCGCCTCGCGCTTGGGTAGGAACTCGTGGAGCGGCGGATCGAGCGTGCGAATGGTCACGCCGAAGCCGTCCATGACCTCGAACAGGCCCTTGAAGTCGGAGCGCTGGAACGGCAGCAGCTTCGCCAGCGCGCCTTCGTAGCGGCGGCGCGTGGCCTTGAGCTCCCGGGCGAGGCGCCTGCTCTCCTCCGCGCGCGCGGCGCGCCCCTTGTCGCGGCCCGCGCGCTCGAGTTCGCGGCCGGCCCCCTGGAGCGCACGCTCGAGCGCGCGCGTCTCGCTCGCGGCGAAGATCATCTCGACCACGACGGGCAGGCGTTCCTCGGCGAAGAACATGTGCTCGGTGCGGCACAGGCCGATGCCCTCGGCGCCGAACTCACGGGCCTTCTTCGCGTCGCGCGGGATGTCGGCGTTCGCGCGCACCTCGAGCCGGCGCACCTCGTCGGCCCACGACAAAAAGCGCGCGAACTCCGGGGTCAAAGCCGGCTCGAGCGTGGGCACCGCGCCGGCGAACACGAGGCCGCGCGCGCCGTCGAGCGAGATCACGTCGCCTTCCTTGACCGTGCGGCCGCCGACGGTGAAGCGCCGCGCGCGTTCGTCGACGTGCACCTCGCTCGCGCCGGCGACGCAGCACTTGCCCATGCCGCGCGCCACCACCGCGGCGTGGGACGTCGTACCGCCCGTCGCGGTCAGGATCCCCTGCGCGGCGACCATGCCGTGGATGTCGTCGGGCACGGTCTCGCGCCGCACGAGCACGACCTTCTCGCCGCGCGCGGCCCACTTCTCGGCGTCGTCGGCGGTGAACACCGCACGCCCGACCGCCGCCCCCGGCGAGGCCGCGAGGCCCTTCGCGATCGGCTCGGCCGAGGCGTCCGGGTCGACGCGGCGGTGGAGCAGCTGCTCGAGGCTCTCGGGCTCGACCGAGAGCAGCGCCTCGCGCTTGCTCAGGAGGCCCTCGTCCACCATGTCGACCGCGATCTTGACCGCGGCTGCGCCCGCGCGCTTGCCCGCGCGCGTCTGCAGCAGGTAGAGCGTGCCGTCCTGGATCGTGAACTCGAAGTCCTGGACATCCCTGTAGTGCTGCTCGAGCCGGCGCGTGATCTCGCGCAGCTGCTTGTAGGCCGCGGGCAGCTCGCGCTCGAGGTCGCCGATCGGGTGCGGCGTGCGAATGCCGGCGACCACGTCCTCGCCCTGCGCGTTCGTCAGGTACTCGCCGTAGAACCTGTTCTCGCCCGTCGACGGGTCGCGCGTGAACCCCACGCCCGTCGCCGAGGTCTCGCCGAGATTGCCGAACACCATCGCCTGCACGGTGACCGCGGTGCCGAGGTCGTGCGGGATCTTCGCGAGGCCGCGGTAGGTCACCGCACGGTCGCTCATCCACGAGCGGAACACGGCATCGCGCGCGAGGCGCAGCTGCGTGTGAGGGTCCTGCGGGAACTCGCGCCCCGAGAGCCGCTTGATGATCCTCTGGAACGCGGCGACCAGCGCCTCGAGATCCTTGGCCGCGAGCTCGGCATCGGTCTTCGCGCGGCGCTTCTTCCTCAGCTCGGTGAGCGGGCGCTCGAACTCGTCCTTGTCGATGCCGAGCACGACGTTGCCGAACATGGAGAGGAAGCGCCGGTAGCAATCCCAGGCGAAGCGCGCGTTGCCCGTGCGCGCGGCGAGCCCGCGCACGGCGCGGTCGTTGAGACCGAGGTTCAGGATCGTGTCCATCATCCCCGGCATCGAGATCGCCGCGCCCGAGCGCACCGAGACCAGCAGCGGATCGGCCGGATCCCCGAGCCGCTTGCCGAACGCGGTCTCGAGTTGCGCGAGCGCCGAGCGCTGCTCGTCCTCGAAGCCCTCGGGCAGCGCCTGCGCGTGCGCGTAGTACCAGCGGCAGGTCTCGGTCGTGATGATGAATCCGGGCGGGACGGGGATCCCCGCGCGCGTCATGTCGCACAGGCCCGCGCCCTTGCCGCCGAGCACGTCCTTGCCCTTGAGATCGCCGTCGGTGACGCCGTTGCCGAACGTGTAGATGAACCGGGGGACGGCGGGCGCGGCGGGCGGGCGGACCGTGCTCATGCGTGGATCTCCGGGGGGTTTCGCCGAAAGCGAAGACGCCGCGGGAGAATATCCCCTGCGGCGTCGCTTGACGAGTGCTCTCTGGCCCCGGCTCCCGGCTACCCGGGGAGCGGCCGGCTCGACTCCGTCCGCCCCTGCGCAGGATCCGGGCCGCCGCCCTGGGCCGACACCGTGGCCATCAACGCGTCGGCCGCAGGTAAGGCGACCCCGCGCCGCCCTTGTTGATCTCGTAGGCCGAGACCGTGTCCGCGATCAGGAGCTGCCCGTTCGCGTAGCGCTCGATCTTGAACGGCACCATCAGCCCGTCCACGGCGCGGAAATCGGAGTACAGGCGGGCCATCGGCACCTTGCCCTGGCCGAACATCGCGGGCTCCTCCTGCTCGAGGCGGACCAGGAGGCCGGTCTTGCGCGAGAACGAGGCCCGCGCGTTCGCATCCGGGTCGACGATCCAGAGCACGTCCACCGAGTCCGTGCCGACGACGTCCGCGCCGGTCCAGCCGGTGGTCACCGTCCCGGAGGCGAGGCGCGCGAGCAGCGGCAGCACCTGCACCTTGAGCCCGGCGCGCATGGCCTGCGCCTGCTCGGCGGTGAGGTCCTGCACCTTGCCGCCGCTCGTGGTCCAGCCCTTGTCGCCGTTCAGCACCTGGACGCCGCGCTGGCCGAGCATGCTCATCTCGATGCGCGTCTTGTCGGGCAACTGCGCCGACGTCAGCAGGTCGCCTTCGAGGCTGCCGCTCGGTGTCGTGACCTCGATCTTCGCGCGCGTCGACACGTCCTTGAGCGCGCGCAGCTTCGCCGCCCCGCCGTGAGCCTTGAGCCCGCGCTCGAGCACGGCCTTCGCCCGGGCCTGCGCCGTGGACGTCAGCGCCTCGGTCGGGAGCGCCGCCGTCGGCTTCGACTGCGGGATCGCACCCGTCGGCGAGTGGTAGTCGAGCACCTCGACCGCGCCGTACTTGGCGAGCTGGTCCTTGACCGCCGCCGCGCTCGACACCGCGACGATCGCGAGCTTGTCCTCACGCAGGAGCTGCTGCGCGACGCGCTTGACGTCCCCGGCCGTGACCGCGCGGATGCGGTCCGGGTAGCGCTCGAAGTAGTCCCCGCCCAGGTTGTAGAGGTCGACCGACGACCACGACGTCGCCAGTCCACCGGCGGTCTGGAGGGCGAGCGGTAACGCTCCGACGAGGAAGCGCTTCGCGTCCTCGACCTCCTTCGGCGTGGGTCCTTGCTCGCGGAACTGCTTCATGGTCGCGAACGTGAGGTCGAGCGTCTGCCCGACCGACTCGTTCTTGGTGAACGTCGAGAGGAAGAACGCGCCCTTGTCGCGCCCGAAGTCGAACGCCGTGTTCGCGGAGTAGGTCAGCCCGCCCTTGGAGCGGATCGCGTCGAGGATGCGCGAGGAGAACCCGCCGCCGCCCAGGATGTAGTTCATCACCTGGACCGCGTAGTAGTCGGGCGTGTCGCGCTTGATGCCCTCGAAGCCGATCCTGAGCTCGGTCTGCGTCACCTCGGGCTTGTCGAGGATGCGCACCCGGTTCGCGTCGAACACCGGCAGCGCCGGGCCGGGCCGCGATGGCGGCGTGGCCTGCGACCAGTCACGGAACTCCGCCTCGACGTCACCCATCACCGTGTTGACGTCGAAGTCCCCGACCACCACGAGCAGCGCGAGGTTCGGCACGAAATACTGGCCGTGGAACCTGGCCAGGTCCTCGCGCGTCAGGTTCGAGACCGAGCTGGCGTCGCCCAGCGACGGGCGCGCGTACGGGTGCGAGCCGTAGACCAGCGCGCTGGCATGCTCCTGGGCGAGCTGCGCGTTCTGGTCGCGCGAAGCCTGGAGCTGGCCGAGCACGCGGTTCCGGCTGCGTTCGACGTCCTCGCCGCGAAAGCTCGGATACTGGGCGATGTCGGAGAGCAGGTCGAGCCCCGCGCGCCAGTCGCGCGACAGGAACTGCCCGGTGATCACCATGTAATCGCGCGTGGCGCTGGTCGCGACCTGCCCGCCCATGGCGTCGACCGCACCGGCGAGCGTCTTTGCGTCGCGCTTCTCCGTGCCCTGGCGCATGACCTCGAGCATGAGGTTGGCGAGGCCGGCCTTCTCCGCCGGCTCGTCCGAGGCGCCGGCGCGGACCATCAGCCGGTAGTGGATCATCGGCAGGCGGTGATCCTCGATCAGGAGCACGCGCATCTGGTTCTTGAGCCCGCGCTCGACCGGCTTGGGCACGACATAGGCGGGCTTCGGCGCCGGTGCAGCGGCCAGCGCCACGCGCGCGATCGGCGCGGCGGTAAAGGCGAGCGCGGCCGTGGCGAGCGCGAGGGCGGCGCGGCGGAACGTCGGGATCAGGCGCATCACGAGGCCCTCCGGGGCGCCGGCACGACCCACACGCGGGTGCGGTTCGCCGGCACGAGATAGGTGGCGGCGACGCGGCGGATGTCCGCCGCGGTCACAGCGCGCCAGCGCTCGACGCGGCTTGCCGCGCGCTTCGGGTCGCCCCCGATCAGGGTCGCGAGCGCGACGTTGGTCGCGCGGTCCTGCACCTGCTCGAGTCCGAACACGAACTGGGCCTCGAGCTGGTTCTGCACGCGCGACAGCTCGTCGGCCGAGACGTCGTCGGTCGCCAGGCGCTCGAACTCGTGGAAGAACGTGGCCTCCAGGGAGTCGCGATCGCGCCCGGGCTTCGCGGCGCAGAACGCGTAGAAGATCCCGACGTCCTTGCGGCCGATCGCCAACCCGCTCGCGAACAGCGCCGACTGGTCGTCGTACACCAGCTTGCGATAGAGGCGCGAGGACTCGCCGGTCGAGAGCAGGTTCGCGATCACCTCGATCACCGGGGTGTCGGCGCTCGAATCCGGCGGCACCTTGTAGCCGCCGAGCAGCAGCGGAAGCTGCGCCTCGACCTCGAGCGTCGCCGCGCGCACGCCGTGCTGCGGCACCTCCCCGGTGGCCACGCGCGGCGCCGGGCGTCCGGGCTTGAGCGCGCCGAAGTACTTCTCCACGAGCCTCATGTTGTCCGCATGCGAGGTCGGGCCGGCGATCACCACGACCGCCTTGTCGGGCGCGTAGTGGATGGCGTAGTAGTCCTTGCAGTCGTCGAGCGTGATCGCGTCGAGATCGCTCATCCAGCCCAGGGTCGGCCAGTGATACGGGTTCGCGTCGTAGGCCATCGCGGTGAGCAGCTCGACCGCGCGGCCGATCGGCTGGTTGTCCACCCGAAAGCGCCGCTCCTCCTTGACCACCTCGCGCTCGGACGCGAGGTTGGCATCGGTCAGCGCGAGGTTCGCCATGCGGTCGGACTCGAGGCGCGCGGCGAGATCGAGCTGGTCGGGCGGGAGCGCCTGCCAGTAGTACGTCATGTCCCACGTGGTCGCCGCGTCGTTGACGCCCCCGACCGCCTGGATCTGGCGCGCGTGTTCCTCGGGCAGGACCTTCTTCGTGCCCTTGAACATCATGTGCTCGAACAGGTGCGAGATCCCGGTGATGCCGGGGCGCTCGTTGCGCGAGCCGGTGTCGTACCAGACCTGGAAAGTCGACACCGCAGCGTGCGTGTCCACCAGCGACAGCACGCGCAGCCCGTTCTTGAGGCGGCCCTCCTCGGGCGTGACCAGCGCGGCGACCGACGCCGAAGGCGTGGCCGCGGCGGGCGGCGGCGCGGCCGCGTCCTGCGCTTGCGCGGCGAGCGGAGCCAGCGCCGCCCACGACATCGCAAGCGCGAGCGCGGCAGAGGCCGCCCGGCCATGCCGGCGCGAGTGGAATGAGACCATCATCCGAAAGCCTCCCACGCGGGCGCGGGGCCCGCGAGTGATCAGGGCAACAAGACGACCCGCAGCGCGCTCGGGACGGCGGCGGCGGGCGGGGTCGCGGCGCCCGCAAGCGGGGCCGCGGTGAGACGAAGCCAATACATGCCGGCGGGGAGCGAGCGTCCATCCTCGGAGGCGCCGCTCCACGAGACCGAGGCGGGACCGTCGGCGACGCCCTCGTACAGGCGCGCCACGCGCCGGCCCCGGAGGTCGAACGCGTCGAGCGCGACGCGCCCGCGCGCGCTGAAGCGAACGACCTGCGCCGCGCCCATACGGAATGGGTTCGGGCCCGCGGCCAGCGCGACCGCTGCGCCGCCCGGGAGCGGACCCGGCAACACGGCGGTCGTGCTCGGCACCCACTGCGTCGCGGCGAAGCCCTGCACCAGGCCCCAGCCGATGTCGTTGTTCGGGGCGAGGTGGTTGAGCGCGGTCTCGCGCAGCGCCTCGCGCACCTCGAACGGCCCCCACGTCGGGTGCGCCTGCAGCACGAGCGCGGCGACCCCGGCCGTGAGCGGCGTCGAGAACGAGGTTCCGCTCGCGCGGCCGTAGCTCGTGAGGTTCGTGAACGTCGGCAGGTAGACGCGGGAGCCCATGGCCGTGAGGTCGGGCTTGATCCGCCCGTCGGCCGACGGCCCGCGCGAGCTGAACCCAGTCACCACGTTGAACGAATCCACCGCGCCGATCGCCATCACCGTGTCCGCGTCCGAGGGCGCGACCAGGAAGTGCCACGCCATCGCACCCTCGTTGCCGACCGCGGTCACGACCGTGATCCCGCGACGCACGGCCTCGGAGGCGGCGCGCGTGACCACCGTGGTCTTCCCGTCCATGTCGGCATAGGTGTAGCTGGGGTACGGCACATCGAACTGGAAGTACCCGAGGCTCGAGCTGATCACGTCGGCCCCGAGGCTGTCCGCCCACTCGGCGCCGCGCTGCCAGTTGTCCATCTCGACCGGGGTCTCGGTCGCGCCGTACTCGGTCTTGCCGAGCGCGACCGAGCAACCGTACGCGCCGCCGACGTAGGTGCCGGGCTTGAAGCCCGCGATGCAGGCCAGCGTCGAGGTGCCGTGCGACGCGTCGCCGGCCGCGTCGGGCGGGACCTGGTCGTCGACCACCGGGTCGTTGTTCACGAAGTCGTAGCGCGCGACGACCGACAGCCCCGCGAAGATC
Source organism: Candidatus Eiseniibacteriota bacterium (assembly GCA_046598045.1). GTDB lineage: Bacteria > Eisenbacteria > RBG-16-71-46 > RBG-16-71-46 > DASYSL01 > JANPEF01. Next base: position 11,911 of record JBKJJJ010000073.1, on the reverse strand, counting down.
TGGTGCGTTGTGCGGCAGCCGCCGTCGAGGATGCACACCAGGACCCCGGCGCCATTGATCCCCGCGGCGTGGAGCTGCGGCACCTGCATCAGGTTCATCTGCTTGAACGTCGCGCCGTAGAACGCGGTGTCGCCGGGCGCGAATTGGACCTGCGCCGGGGCCGCGGCCGCGTCGGTGCCGGGCGCGTCCGAGGCGAACGGCTCGGGGTCGCGGCTGACGCGCGCGCGTGGCACGAGTTCGACCGAGGCGACGAACGGCAGGCGCGCGAGCTCCGCGGCCTGGCGCGCCGGAAGCGTCACGCTCGCGGCGTTGAGCCAGCGGCTCGTGCCCCGGAGCGAAGCGCCGCGCGCGACCAGCGCGCGCACGTAGGCCTCGTGCACCGGCAGGTCCGCGGCCACGACGTCGGGGAGCACGCCCCTCAGCCGGCGACGCTCGAGCGCCCGCGGCGCCATGCGCGCCCGCGCGGCGGCAAACGCGGCCGGGTCGCGCTCGGCGCCCGCGCGGTCGGCGAAATTCACCCACACGGTCACCGGCGCGTCGGGATCGCCGAGCGCGGCTTCGGTCAGCGCGGGCCCGGGGACGCCCGCATGGGCGGGCACGGCGAGCAGGGAGAACAGGACGGCGAGTCCGAGGTGGCGCAGGGCGAAGGGTGTCATGACGAGGTGCTCCCGCTGGCCAGGGTTGTCGGCGAGACGCGCCACGCGGGGAACTCCCCCGCGGCGATCGTCCCCACTACGAGTTTGCGATGATTGGAGAGCGTTGGGTGTGCAAATTCGGCGAGGGCGTCGGCCTCGGCCGGGCTCAGCAGGTCGAGGGCGCGCAGCCACCCGACCAGTGCGGGGGCCACGGCGCGGCGCGTGCCGTCCACGGTCTTGACCACGATCCCGAGGCCGCGTTGGGGTTCGCCCACGCACTGGACCCCTTCGGCGCCGGTCTTGGTCACCAGCCGGCCGCCGGTCACGCGCATGAGCGCCGTGCAAAAGCGCCCGGTGCCCCCGACCAGCTCCGGGGAGCCGACCATCGCGGCGCGGATGCGCGCCAGCGCGCGCGCGCGCGGCGTGGCGCCGTCCGCCCGCGCGGCGGCGAAGCGCGCATAGCCCGCCGTCATCGCGATCAGGGAGAGCGCGGGGTTCGGCGCGCTGCAGCCGTCGATGCCGAGTGGCATTGAGGCGCGCTGGACCTGGCACACGTCCGCGATCGCGTCGAGGGCGGCCACCTGCACCGGGTGGTCGGCCGCGGTGTACCCGGCGACCGGCCAGCCTTCGGCGACGGCGAGCGCGATCATGCCCGCGTGCTTGCCCGAGCAGTTGTTGTAGATCCCGGTGTGCTGTTCGGGTGGGGCCTGGCGCAGCCAGTCCATCGTCGCCGCGTCGTTCTCGGGCCATTGGAACCCGCACTCGAGATCGGCCTCGCTGCGCCCGCAGGCCTCGAGGATCGCGCGCGCGCCGGCGACATGCATGGGCTCGCCGTTGTGGCTCGCCGCGATCAGCGCGAGCAGGCCCTCGGGCAGGCCGAGACGGTCGAAATGCCCGCGCTCGACGAACGGCAGCATCTGGAACGGCTTGGCGGCGGAGCGGAAGAACGTCACCCGGTCCGGGCGCGGGGTGGCGGCCAGGATCTGCCCGTGGGCGTCCATGACCACGCCTTCGACCGCATGCTCGGACTCGGGCGTCTCGCCCCGCAGCACCGTGACCCGGATCGACACCGGAGCCTCAGCGCGCCCGGACGGTGCGTTCGACGTGCGTCACCGCGTCCTCGAAGATCTCGAGCGCGGTCGTCGCCTGCGCCTTCGAGAGCACGAGCGGCGGGGCGATCCGGATCGCCGACGGCCCGGCGCCGAGCACCAGGATGCCACGCTTGAAGCACTCCTGCTCGACCGCATCGCGCAACTTGGGCGAGCCGATCGTGGTGCCCGGCTTGGCCACGAACTCGATGCCGATCATGAGCCCGAGCGCGTTCACCCAGCCCATGCTCTCGTGGCGCTCGAGCATCGAGTTGAGTTCCTTCGCCATGAACGCGCCGACCTTCTGCGTGTTCGCGAGCAGCTCGTCCTCGATCAGCTTGATCGTGGCGAGCGAGGCGGCGCAGCTCACCGGGTTGCCGCCGAACGTGTTGCCGTGCGACCCGGGCGGCCAGTTCATGAGCTCGCGTGAGGCCACGGTGGCGCCGAGCGGCAGGCCCGAGGCGATCCCCTTCGCGATGGTGACGATGTCGGGTTCGACGCCGGGCCAGTGCTCGATGCCGAACCACTTGCCGGTGCGGCCCATGCCCGACTGCACCTCGTCGACGACCAGGAGGATGCCGTACTTCTTCGCGAGCTTCGCAAGCTTCTGGTGGTAGCCGGGCGGCGGGATGATGTAGCCCCCCTCGCCCTGGATCGACTCGACGACGATCGCGGCCGTGTCCTCGGCGGGCACGACCTTCTTCATCACCACGTCCTCGATGTAGTCGACGCAGGCGATGTTGCAGCTCGGGAACTCGAGGTTGAACACGCAGCGCCGGCAATCGGCATAGGGCACGTGCGTCACGCCCGGCATGGTCGGCGCGAAGCCCTTCTTCTGGATCGCCTTCGAGGCCGTGAGCGACAACGAGCCCATGGTGCGCCCGTGGAACGCGCCGATGAATGCGATGAACTGCGTGCGCCCGCTCTTGTAGCGCGCGAGTTTGATGGCGCACTCGACCGCCTCGGTGCCCGAGTTGGAGAGGAAGGTGCGCTTGGGTTTCCGGCCCGGCACGAGCTTGCCGAGCTTCTCGGCGAGCGTGATCTCCTGCGGGTAGTAGAAGTCCGTACCCGACATGTGGAGAAATCTGGCGGCCTGGTCCTGGATCGCCTTGACCACGGCCGGGTGGGCGTGGCCGGTGGCGCCGACCGCGATCCCGGCGTTCAAGTCGAGGAACACATTGCCGTCGACGTCGGTCAGCTCGGCGCCCTGGCCGTGGCTGACGACCAGCGGGTAGGAGCGGGTGTAGGACGTCGAAATCGCGGCCTTGTCGCGCGCCACCCACGCCTTGGCCTTCGGGCCGGGCAAGCGCCGCGACTGGATACGGGGTGCTCTGGTTTTCAAAGGGCTCCTCCGGGCGACGCGGCCGGACCCCGGGGGAATCCAGGGGGCTCGAACCGCGGGCGGGCGGCCGACGAGGCGGCCGAAGTCACTGGAATCATGGCAGATTGGCCGATCCCCCACAACCCCCGGCGGGACCCAAACGGCGCGCGCCGGGCCCCGTGCGGGCGGTCCGGCGCGCGGTCGTTCGATGCCGACTTCCTAGCGCAGGCGCGCCTCCACCGGCTGCGCTTCGGCGACCGTCGACGCGGGCGGCTCCGCGGCGCCCGCCCCCTGCCGCACCGACGCCGGCAGCGGGTCGATGCCGAACTCGCGCATCACCACGCGCACGACCTGGCGCGCCTGCTCCAGCTCGAAGCGATAGAGCGGGAAGCCGAACCACACGACCTCGCCGTGTTCCGATCCGTGATACGCGACCGCGTTCGGAAATCCGTCCGAGGCCGGGGAGCGAAGGTGCTCCGGGTCGAACGCCCTCGCCTGGCAGAGGTAGAGCGTGTCGAGCACGGACTCCGTGCGGCGTCCCGTGCCCTCGGTGACGGACAGGGGCTGCGTGATGACCCAGGTCAGCGAATTGCTCCGATCCGTCGGATTTGGACTGGCGGAACGGTACGTCGCGGCGGTCAGTCTCGGCAGCCCACTCCACCGCAAAGCGGTGCGCTCCGCGCCTGGCCCGATCCGCGGATCATGCGTGCGGTCCGCGTCGCTCGCCGGCCCCGCGAACTCCGGCAGGTACGGAATCGCCGATAGCAGCTGCATGTCCTTCGTCAGTGTGGTCTGGCTGTTTCCGGCGACGTTCAGCTCGGAGCGCAGATGGCAGAAGTCGTACAGGAAGTCGCCGGGTATGAGGATGTTCTGGCGCGGGTCCGCTCCCGTGGTATAGGGAAGTCGCGGCGCCCCCGAGAACACGATCCGGCTCCAGTAGCCGTTCGCGATCGCAGTCGTCGCTCCGTCGCCGAACAGCCAGACCTTGCCTCCGCCCTGGGAGAAGACGGCGAGGTCGTTCAGCCGGGCCGCGCGATTGATCAAGCGCAGCGCGGTCCGCGGCGTAAAGCTGCCGAATTTCGAGCCGTCCCGCGACGCCGACGCCTGGTCGGTGTACCACGCCACGGCCCGATACTGGCTGAGGATCGAGATGTCCTCCCGCGGCCAGAAACGATAGTCGAGCGTATCGTAGTCGAACCCCGCGAACGCGCCCGCCTGGCTGACATCGGATCCGAAGTGTGGGACCGCCAGGATCCGCAACGTGTCCGGGAATCCTCCGACGGCGAAGTAGAACGAATCCTGCTCCGCCTCCATCGGGTACGGGCTCTTGTAGTTGATGCTTCCGTCCGCGTTCTTCTCGGTGGTCGTGCCGTACATGTCGTCGATCACGAGCAGGTCCCGCGGGTGCCTCGCCTTGCGCACGACGTCGATCTGAACCACGAACAGGCTCGTGATCCCCAGGTCCTCGCGCGCCTCGACCGCAAAGCGGTGCCCGCCCTTCTCCGCATCCGCGGGTGGGAAGGGCCCTACGGTTGCCGCCGTCGTCGCGAGCGACCACTCGCTCCAGTGCGACAGGTCGTTCGCGTTTCGGCGCGGAGTCTCATCCGTGAAGTCGACGGGGTCGAGCGCCCAGCGGTAGGCATTCACCGTGAATCCCACGTTGGGAGTCGCGCTCCAGTTGAAGGCGATTGGATTGCCGGCAAGCACGGGCACCGTGAACAACGGCGTTGGATCGAGGCCCCCCGCGAACTTCGTGCGGCTGAACATCGCGTTGAACACCGTGATCGCCGGCCCGATCTGGTCGAGCGTCGGGCGGAACTGGAGGACGTTGCGATCGAGATCGAACGTCGTTCCGGTCGCGCCCGGCCCCCCGCCGGTATCGAGCGGAACCACGGCGAAGTACTGGACGACCGTCACCGGGAGGCCGCTCAGGGTTTGCTCTGTTTGGGGCGTTGCCTGCCATGCTGCCCGGAGGTTCGCCAGGTCGCTCGCGAAGTAGTCCTGCACCATCGCGGCGGTCACCCCCGTCGGATTCGAGGGATTGATCTCGTCGGCGCGCACGAGGCGCGTGAGATACCCGGTCGGCACGCCGTTCGGCGCCTCGGGATCGGCACCCGTCCAGCGCACGGTGAACGCGGGTGGAGTGGACACCGGTAGCTCGTGGGTCGGCCGCGGGCTCACGATCGTGGCCGTGGCGATCACGTTCTCGGCGGTGAATGCGATGCGTTCGACGGGCGATGCGAGGCCGCTCGCCGAGAAGCTGCGCGCGAGCAGCACGTAGGGCTTCGCGTCGCGGCGCGCGAGCGTGAGCAGGAGCCCGCCGGCCGGGGCGTCCTGCCAGTCCGGAGCGGCCTCGACCGCGGGATCGAGCGCGTACTGGATCCGGCGGCTGGCCACGGGGCCGGCATCGGCGAGAGTGAAGCGCGCAGTGAACCGTCCTGAGCCTGACGGCTCGAGCCGGGCGGTGAGCCGCAGCAACGGGCGCAGGACTTCGCCGTCGGCGGGCACGGACAGGAGCGAGCGCGCGTCCCGGCTACAGCCGACGAGCAGGAGCGCGGACAGCGCAGACAGGGCGACGAGCGCGGCGCGAAGACGCGCAGCGAGAGGACCCCGGGAGCAGAGGCGGGTTGGGAGCGGCATGGCAAACCCCTACGTCGGGCACGGCAGGCCCGGGATTGGATCCGTGGAGCACGGACGCCCGATGATCGAAGCTCCCGCCGGCAATCCCGGTTGTCGACGGGCCGGTGCAACAACGGCGACCGGGGCGGTGGCCCCGATCTCCGGCACAACGAAAGGCTCACCGAATGATGACGAAGTGCCCCTTGGTCTCGAAGCCCTGGCTCGAGAGGACGTGGTACACGTAGATCCCCGAGGCCACATCCTGCTGGTTCGCGTTCTTGAGGTCCCAGTCGAGACTCCCCGAGATCGCGTCGTCCTTGTCCAGCTCGCGCACCAGGTCGCCCGCGACCGTGTACACGCGGACGCGCGCCTTCGCCGGCAGGTTCTGGAACTGCACGCGATGCTCGCCGGGCTGATCCCAGCGCTCGTGGCCGCGGTACGGATTCGGGATCACGATCACGCCCTCGACGTTCGCCGTCGTCGGACCGGTGACGTACACGGGCGAGGTCATCAGGTTCGTGAGTTTGCCATTGAGGTTCGGGCACGACGAGCGATCGCCCGGAACGCCGCAGCGCGCATACGCGTCGAGCGTATCGGGGACGAACATCTCCGCGGTCTCGCGCAGCGTCTGGTCCACCGACCCGTAGACGATCGTGTAGTAGAGCGCGAAGCCGTCATGCGGGCCCGCAGGGGGCACCAGCTTGAACACCGAGTCCCCGGGGCTCGCGCAGTTGCCGCGCAAGTCCACGCGGCGGCACACCTTGACCAGGTTGCCCGAGGAGTCCGGGTCCACGAACTGCAGCGTGTCCTGGTTGTCGGGGAAGTGCCACAGCAGCGTGTCGCGCAGCGCGTAGATCGACGTGATCGGCTGCCCGTTCGCCAGCGTGTCCGCGAAGCTGTGCCCACGCACTGCGAACCGGCGCAAGAGCAGCATGTTCGTCGTGTCGCGCACGGTTTCCTGGCGGTAGATCCGGTAGCCGCCGAAATCCGGACGTGCCTCGGCTGTGCGGTCGCGGGCCCAGCGAATCGTCACCTTGCGACTGACCGTGCTGTCGGCTCCGGACGCAGAGGGAAGCCCGGCGAACGCGCGGAACGAGATCTTAGGGAAGGCCGGCAACTGCGCGTGCGCCGACCCCGCGGCACCGCCCAGCGCGATCATCATGCCGAGAGCGGTGAAGGCCGCGTGCCAGGCGCGGGCGCCCGCGCGCGGACCATCGTTGCGATGTTGTTCCCTCAACGGGACGTCCTCCTGTCTGCAGCGGTCGCGCCCCAGTCGAGCGTTCCCCGCTCCGCGGCGGACGACACCAACGCGTTCGCGCCGGTCGGGCGGGGCGAAGGGATCGGGTCGATGCCCAGGTTGTGCAGCACGATCCGCGTCACCGTCCTGGCATCGCTGAGCGGGAAGAAGTAGAGGGAGAAGCCGAACCAGACCACCTCGCCGTGATCGCTGCCGTAGTAGTCGACTGCGTTCGGGAACCCGTCGCTCGGCGGCGTCTGGATGTGGTTCGGGTCGTAGAGCTTCGCCTGGCACAGGTAGAGCGTGTCGAGCACGGACCGGAACGCCGCGCCCGATCCCTCGGTGACGAACAGCGGCTTCGTGATCACCCACGTCTGGTTGATCTTGCGCAGCGTCGGATCCGGATTCGAGGTCCGGTATGCCGCCAGCGCCAGCCGCGGCAGGCCGCTCCAGCGCAGCGCGGTCTTCGCCGCCGAGGGCCCGATGCGCGGGTCGAGCGAACGATTCGCGGGCGGCGGCGAACCGGGCGGGACCGTCGCGAACTCCGGCAGGTAGGGAATCGCCGCGATCAATTGCTGGTTCGACGTCAGCGACGTCTGGTTGTTGCCCGCCGTGTTCAACTCCGACTGCAGGTGGAAGAAGTCGTAGAGGAAGTCTCCCAGGCGCAGGATGTCGTTGCGGGCGTCCTCGCCCGCCGTGTAGGGCAGCCGCGGCGATCCCGAGTTCGAGATGCGACTGTAGTAGCCGTTGGCGATCGCGGTCGTCATGCCCTCGCCCAGCGCCCACAGCTTGCCCTGTTGCTTGAGATACACCGCGAGCGTGTTGAGCTGGCCGACGCGGTTGAGCAGGCGAATGCCGGTCCGCGGCGTCACGCTTCCGAACTTCGATCCGTCGCGCGAGGCCGAGGACTGGTCGGTGTACCAGACCACGACCCTGTAATGCGCAAGGCGCTCGAGCAGGACGCTCTCGTTCGGGTAGAAGCGATAGTCGAGCGTGTCGTAGTCGAACCCCGCGAAGCACCCCGGCTCGCTGACGTCGGACCCGAAATGCGGCACCGCCAGGATCCGCATCGAGTCGGGGAAGCCGCCGACGGCGTAATAGAACGTGTCCTGCTCCGCCTCCATCGGGTATGGCGTCTTGTAGTTGATCGACCGGGTGTCCGGGTCCTGTTCGGTCGCCGTGCCGTACATGTCGTCGACCACGAGGAGCGAGCGGTCGAAGCTCGGCTTGACGATGCGCAGGCGGATCGTGAACAGCGAGACGAAGCCCAGGTTGTCGCGCGCCTCGAGGTAGAAGAAGTGCGTGATCGTCGAGTCCAGGCTGCCGCGGAACGGCCCGATCGTGGCACTGGTCTCGTTCAGCGAGTAACTGCTCCAGTGGCTGAAGTCGCCGTCGTCCCGCCGCGGCGCCTCGTTGCCGATGTCCTGACCTTCGATGTCGACCGCCCAGCGATATCCGGTGATGATCGCCCCCACGTCGGCGGTGGCGAACCAGTTGAATCGGATGGGTGTGTCCGCTGGAAATTCGAGCGAATAGATGCGCGACGGGTTCAGGCTGATGCCACCCGCGAACTGCGTTTTCTGGAAGAACTCGTTGAATACGGTGATCTTCGGACCCAGCTTGTCGAGCGTGGGACGGAACTGGAGCACGTTGGAATCGAGACTGAACCGCGGCTCGAACGCGCCCGCCTCGTCGAACGCCACGATCGCGAAGTAGTAGACCGTCTTCGGGGTCAGGCCCTCGTAGAACTTGCTGGTCGTGTCGCCCGAGACCGAGTCCCAGGTCGCGAAGAAGTTGACCGCGTCGGCGCCGAAGTAGTCCTGCACCTGCTGCTGCGTGATGCCGAGCGGGTTCGCCGGGTTGATCACGTCCGCGGCGACGATCTTGAACTTGTACTTCACCGGCTTCTGCGACAGCACGCCGTCCGGATCGGTGCCCTGCCACTCGATGGTCAGCGACGGAGTCGTCGACACCGGCTGCTGGCTCGTGGGGATCGGCCGGATGATGCGGGTCGAAGGCGCCGTGGTGCGCGACGTGAACGACAGGGACGCGGGAGCGGATGCGGCCCCCTCGTTGTCGATCGCCTTGACCACGAACGTGTGGTAGCCACGCGCGATGATCGTCGTCCCGACCGGGGGCAACGGGTCATTCGGCCCGGGCGAGCGGAAGAACACCGAGATCTCGCTGGAGCGGGTCTCGGTCCACGTGGTGTCCCCCATCACGGGCGGGTCGGACGCGTAGATGTAGCGCACGACCTGGCCGTCCGCGTCCGACGCAAACCAGTTCAGGCGCACCGAATAGAACACCTCGCTGCCTTGGATCGGTCCGGCCGAGAGGCTGATTTGCGGCCTGAGATTCGGGATCAAGGTCCCATTGCTGCTCTTGCCGCAACCGGCCAGTGCGACCACGAAGATCGCCAGCGCCGCCGCCACGGCCCACGATGCACGTCCGAACATGCCGCCCCATTCCTTTCGCGCGGAGAGCCGCGCCGTAGGCGTCACGGCCCGACCCTCCAGAACACCGGTACCTGAACCCTGATGATTCGCCCCTTCGAGCGAGCGATGTTGTCGACGACCTCGATCTCCAGCGTGGCGGGACCGGTGGCGAGGTCGCCTGGAGCGACAACTTCGAGATTGATCGGGAGCGAATAGGGGAAGAACAGGGGATCCGGGTCCGGCACGTAATAGCCGAGCACGGGATCCTGCCAGCCCTGCTCGGGGCCCGGCGTGTCCGCGGCGGCGTAGATGCGCGCCCGGACCGCGAAGTACATCGTGTTGTAGAGCGATGCCCCCTGGCGCGGGTTGGACGGGTCCGGATCCGGATCCGAGCAGCGAACCGTGAGCGTGAAGCGGTCCCCTGCCGGGTCGAGCACCGCGCCGGACGTCGGCGAGATCAACTGCAAGCCCGGCTTGAAATTCGTGTAGAACGTGAAGATCTTCGAGCGCAGGGGGTTGCCGTCGCGCTCGAACTGGGCGGCGTCGCGCACGACGTCGCCGATGCGGATGTCGCTCGTGCGGTCGCCGTCCACGGCACGCACCTGCATGTAGGACCGCCCGGTGTTGTCGACCTGGTCGACGGTGAACAGGACCGAGCGGTTGTTCAGCGGATCGAGCACGTCGACGTTCGGGAACGCGGTCGAGAACGGCGGCTCCTCGGCTCCGCCGTTCGCGAACTGCGTCACGACGCGGGCCTGGAACGCCACCGGGGATCCGTTCGCCGGCCCGGAGCGGTAGAGCCTGGACGCGCTGTCGGGATCGCCGCCCCGGACGCTGTAGGGCGAGTCCTTGTCCGAGCCGCCGAAGCGCGCCACCAGCAGCGCGCCGTAAGACACCGTGTCGTCCTCATTGCGGATGTAGTCGCGCACCGTGCGGTCGAGCAGCGTGCGCTGCTCCATGATCGTCTTGACCCGGCCCTGGAGGCCGTCGGTGACCGGGCGCTCCGCCGGCAACAGGTTGAGCGTGTCGGTCATCGGGTTGCCGGGGAAGTCCACCGGACGGCCCCACGCATCCGCGGGCGGGCCCTGCAAGGTCTCGAAGTACGTCCCGTTCTCGTCCGTGGACAGCTTCCCCGCAAGCGCGGGGTCGTTCGGATCGGGCCCCGAGAACCACGAGTCCGGGCTGAAATTCACGAAGAAGATGCGCACGGCGTCCGGCTGGGTGGAGCCGCCGGCCTCGTCGATTGCGCGGATGCGGAACGTGTTGAGCCCGATCGGGATCCGCCCGGGCGTCGGCGAAAACGGCGTCCCATAGTCGACGCTGGTCACGCTCGAGTCGGCGCGGATGAACTCGGTCTCGATGAGCTTGTACAGGTACCCGGTGATGCGCGAGCCGAAGTCCTCGTCGAAGCCCTGCCACTCGAAGTGGACCGAGCCGCCCGACGGGATCGTGTCGATCGGGGCGTGCTGCGGCAGCTCCAGCGAGTCCCGAAGGGTTCGCAAGAACGCCTGGGGCGTGACGCCACCTCCCCCGGCGTTGAGCAGGTAGACCGTCCCGATCCCCTCGGCCACGAGGAAGCGGACCCGGGGCAGGTGCTGGTCGCGGGCGACGAAGTGCGTCACCGCGGGCGTGGGATCGACCTTGCCCTGGTTGTCGACCGCGAAGACGTAGAGGGCGTGCTCGCGATCGGTGCCGCGGCCCTCGAGCACGTCGAACGTGAACAGGCTCTCGCGCGCGGTCGTGAACCGGTAATCGGAAGGCCGGGGAGGCGGCAGCCGGAAGGGCCGGCCGGTCACGATGTCGACCGTGGTCTCGGTGACCGCGACGAAAAAGCCGGCGATTTCGCCGTCCGTGTCGGCGCCGGACCACTGCGCGCGATAGCGATTCGGAATGCGGGAGAGGCCGCCGCCGCCGATGCTATCGATCGGCGCTGCCGAGAGGTAGGTCTCGGGCGCTCGATTGCGATCCGTATTCTCGGTGGGAATCTTGCGGCAACCAGCACCTGCGACCAGGATCAAGCTGACGGCAATAAAAACCCCTGCGCTCCAACGCATGCAGCGTCCTCCGATGCTCGTGCTCAGTTTGTTCCCGGTGTGACAGGACGATAACAATCGGGCAAAGCTGGTGTCAAGCGCGCAAGCCCCGGAAACCGCGGCGAACGTGGAATTTGCCCGGTTCCCTCCGGCCCGGGGCCGGGCCCAAACCCAAGTGATTTCCTCGGATCCCGGGGCCCGCAAGGACCGCCGGATTGAGCCGGGAGAGCGCGCACTTTGCGGTCTGGCGATCGACCCGTCCAGCGGAAAAAGGAACCGGCCCGTCTCGCGAGAGACGGGCCGGCCCCAGAACCGAGCGGGGGGCTTGCGCCCCCCGCCCTTCTGCTGCGTCTGAACTGCTTACTCCGCGGCGTTCGCGCCGAGAAGGATCATCTTCTGAGCCTTCGACGAGTTCTTCACGAAGTCGATGCCATCGACGGCATAGAAGTACACGCCAGCCGTGGCCTTCGCACCGTTCGACATCTCACCGTTCCAGACGATGTTGTTCGGACCTTCGACACCCTTGCGGGTGAGGTTCGCGAC